>JAVXWL010000164.1:0-3033 GCA_032230565.1 Pseudonocardiales bacterium
CTCCCACCGCAGATACACCTGATGCCGACGCCGGCCCTCCGCTCCCTCAACGGTCCCGGCCCGCTCGCCAGGGGACAGCTCACGGGCGAAAGCCCTGTGCAACGTCCGTAGCTCGGCCACGTCTCGCCGTTGGCCAGCCGCGCCCGACGCATCGCGGCAATGTTGCCGGTCCACTCCGCGTACCATCCCGGTCGGCCTCGGTCAGCTCGTAGCGGGGACGCGGCTTGCGCCCGGTCGAGGGGTTATCGTCAGCCAACGCCACACTGTCCGTTCGCAGACCCCCAGGGCCACCGCGGTGGCGCGCGCACCTCGGAGCTAGTCAACGTGCCGTCACTGCGTCGTTGCCGCAGCCATGTCACCAGCACCGCGCGCCCCCGGATCGACCTGCCTCACCACAAAGCCCACCGGCCCTGCCCGTCGTGCGGAACCTCGACCTCGCGCCACGCCGTCGCGTCATCGCGAACAACACGGCTGGTGCCGGCGGCGAACCTCGCGCAACCAGGGCACAGCAGCGCCCCAGCCTCTCCCCCGGCCCCGGCGGTCAGGCGCCAGCCGTGCTCATCCAGCCACGTGTCAACAACGTCTCCGGCGGTGCCACTGGCCAGTTTCCCGGCCAGCAATGGGCCGTCCGCGCAGACCGTGCACGCCACGTCGCCGACCGGCCCTACCGGGGCACAGGCTCGGCAAAACGATCGCACCGCCACTACCGCCCCGACCCCGGCTTCAACGATCAGCCACGTCGTAGCCAGCTCCACGCGCAGCG
Source organism: Pseudonocardiales bacterium (assembly GCA_032230565.1). Taxonomy (GTDB): domain Bacteria; phylum Actinomycetota; class Actinomycetes; order Mycobacteriales; family Pseudonocardiaceae. The sequence goes on from JAVXWL010000164.1 coordinate 764, forward strand.
CACACGCCTCCGCTGTCGACTCTGCACACCGCCCGCAACTCGGACAACACCCCGATATGTCCCCCGCGGCTGACCACCTCGCGGTGCTCATCGCGCCGCGCCCTGCTCGCCCGACCCGATCACCGCGGCCGTCGTCGACGGCCCGATCGCGCCTTGAACACGCAGCGATCGGTAGATCGAGCTGCGCCCCACTCCAAGCACGTCGGCGATCTGCTGCACGGTCATCTCCCGCGCCTCATACATCCGTCGCGCCGCCCGGGCCTTGTCCGGGGGCATCACCGTGGGCCGTCCACCATTGCGCCCGCGTGCCCGCGCCGCCGCGGAACCGGCCCGGGACCGCTCCAAGATCAGTTCTCGTTCGAACTCGGCCAATGCCCCAAACACGTGGAAGATCAGGCAACCGCCGGCGGTGGTGGTGTCGATGCTCTCCGTCAGAGAGCGGAATCCGACCCCGCGCTCGGCCAACTCGCCGACCAGCCCGATCAGATGCCGCAGTGAACGTCCCAGCCGATCCAGCCGCCACACAACCAGGGTGTCGCCCGAGCGCAGCTGTCCGATCAGCTGATCCAGCTGCGGGCGCCGCTCCCGTGTGCCGGTCACGTGATCGGTGAACACCTTCCAGCAGCCCGCCGCGCGCAGCGCGTCATGCTGCAGATCGAAGTTCTGCTCCACGGTCGAGACACGGGCACAGCCCAACAGCTCCGACACCGGCGCACCGTACCGCTACCCACCAGCACGCCTGATTCACGACACGCTAATTCCGGCAGGGCTTTCGAAGCAGCGCGACCAGCGGAAACACTTGCGATCAAGCCGGGCCGGAGAGTGTGCCGAAAGGGACCACAATCGGCCCCCGGACACCCTTGTCCAGCCACCACAAGACCAGCCGCCAGGGTCCACATGCGACCGGACAGCTACCACGGAACGAGCCACCACAACTGGCAGCTCAGCAGCACGGCGTGGTGGTAGACGCGCAGCCAAATTCATCCCGGGCGCAGGCCGCGGTCAGGCCTATGACCCTGCGGTCAGTCCAAGAGCGTGATCGATTGCCTGCTCGATGGTGATAAAGACGACAACCGCGCCAGGGAGTGCCCGCTCAAGGTCTGCCAGCGCGCCACCGATGGCATCAGCAAGGCTGGTGGCGGCCCGGGTGAAAGCCAGACTGTGCACGTCAGCGACGACAACAACGGTGGCATCTCGGGCATCGCTATCAAACAGCTGCGCCTGAATGGCCTCCTCGCGCAGATCCACCTCGTCGACGTCGACCAGGAACTGGAACAACCGCTGACCGGCAGCGTGGCGGTCAGCGTGGGCCTCCTCAATAGCCGTCGCGACATCGGGGATCGACAGCGGCAACACGAAGTCGCTCACAGCAGGCAAGATAGACGACACCCGAACAGTTCCAGCACCACCGGGTCACGCCGTGCTCACACCACACCCCTTGTCGCACAGAATCCGCTCCGAACCGATCCGGACCTTCGAGCAGCGTCAAGCCGCCGATCGAGATCCCGCTTCCGCCGCCGCGCCTCGGCCCGTCATCCAGCGACTAACACCCGCCGCCCGGCAGTGATCCGAAGTCGGCCTCGCAACCCTGCCCCATGGTGATCCATCGGAGGCTGGCCGAGGCCACATGAGCCTGCCTACGACCCGGTCCCAGCTGAGTATATGAGCGGAGGTACTGCCGTGGGTACACCGACGCGGTGCTCGCCGGGGATGGCGACTGAGCTGCCCTCACGGACAATAGGGAGGTCGCGGTCCGGTGTGTTCGCAACCCGGCGGAAGGCCGTCACCGGGGGGAGCGCTTGCGTGATCGCTGGCTGGTGAACCGCGCCCCGGGGCACCATCGCCGCCCGTGACGCCGCCGGCTGAGGAGCCAGGAGCCGAGGAATGTCTGTCCGGCGGACCGCCGGTACCCACCGAAGTGCCGTCTGGGGAGCCACTGTTTGGGTAATCAATGCCCGTGGAACCGGGGCCGGGGTAACCGGGACCCGGATATTGATGGTGAGGCGGCGGAACCTTGTGGGTCGGTGCTGATGTGGCGGTGTCCGGCGGGGTGGTCGCATTCGATGTTGTGGTCGGCTCAGCGGACAGAGCTGCCTTGCTCGACGTCGGTGAGAGGGTGGCCTCGGGCCTGCCACTGGTGGGTGCAGACGGTGGGGACGCCGCATCCCCGGGCGGTGGCGTCGAGCCGTCTTGTGGGCTTTGTTGCATTGTCTGATCGCAGTCGCTCCGTGGAGTCGCTTGCTGGTCCGGGGTCAAACTGCTTGCGCGAG
>JAVXWL010000262.1:0-10695 GCA_032230565.1 Pseudonocardiales bacterium
GCGCGGCCTGCCGAGACGAGGACCCCGAGCTGTTCTTCCCCGTGGGAACCAGCGGCCCCGCTCTATTGCAGATCACCGAGGCGAAGGCCGTCTGCCGTCGCTGCCCGGTTAATGCTGAGTGCCTTAGCTGGGCACTTACATCCGGGCAGGATGCCGGCGTGTGGGGCGGTATGAGCGAGGACGAGCGGCGAGCCGTGAAGCGGCGCAATGCTCGTACCGGGGCCCGTAACGGCGTCTGATCCGCATGTAGTACAACAACGAGCTGGCCCGGCGCGTAACAAACGCGCCGGGCCAGCTCGTTGTTGACCGGGGCACTGAACCGTCTTTTGACCTGACGCCAGGCTGTTAACTGCAAAACTTCGTCGGTGATGGCGGTTACTTAGGTCACTCAACTACGGCGATCAGGTCGCCCTGTTGTACGACATCACCCTCCGCGACCGCCAATTTCGAGACAGTTCCGGCGACCTCTGACAGCACCGGGATCTCCATCTTCATCGACTCGAGGATCACCAACGTGTCACCGTCAGACACCGCGTCGCCTTCGGCGACCACGATCCTCCACACGTTGGCCACCATCTCAGCCCGGATCTCCTCAGTCATGGATCGCCCTCCTCGACGCTCGGCTTCGTTATCCCAACACGTGTAGCGGCCCAGGGTGGGCGGCGTCATGGCGAACCGTGACACACTCTCCACGATCGCAATCAAATCGTAGAAGATCAACCTATCCCGGGAGGCAGGACGTCGTGTCCAAGCGAGGCCGTAAGAAGCGTAGCCGCAAGAAGAACGCCGCCAATCACGGCAAGCGTCCAAACACCTGAGACGCACGCTCTGTCATGACGATGGGGGCCGGTCAGCGCGCTGACCGGCCCCCATCGTGGAGCGCGTGAGCTCAGCTCTCGGTATACAGCCAGGCGTGGCTTTCGACGGTGGTCGATACTTCTACGATGGCACCGTCGTCGTCGCGCTGAACAATCACTTCCGCGCCGAGAACGGCTTGGCGCAGCATGATCTCGCGGATCGATGTTCGCAACCTGTGCCGCAGCGCATCGGGTGCGTGGTCCCCGCCGCACTTACGCGCCAGCAGTGCCTTGAGATGTTCCTCAAGACCGAATTCCTCCAGACAAGGACCGCACTCGTCGAGATGGCGCCGCAGCAGCTCGCCGCGCTGGTGGTCGCACTCGTTGTCCAGAAACATCCACAGCTCGGCGAGTACCTCGCTGCAGTCGGTTTCGTGGGGATCTCCGCAGCTCATGACGCGACCTCCGCGTCGCGCAGGAAACCCCGCTCACGAGCCACGCCGGTGAGCATCTCGCGCAGCTGCTTTCGTCCTCGATGTAGCCGCGACATCACAGTCCCGATCGGGGTACCCATGATCTCGGCGATCTCCTTGTACGCGAAGCCTTCAACGTCGGCGAGGTAGACGGCCATCCGGAAGTCCTCTGCCAGCTGGCTCAGGGCATCCTTGACGTCGGAGTCGGGCAGCTGGTCCAGCGCCTCCATCTCCGCCGAGCGCAGACCGGCCGAGGTGTGTTGGGCAGCCTGAGCCAGCTGCCAGTCGGTGATCTCCTCAGTAGGTTGCGCCACCGGCTGGCGCTGCCGCTTGCGGTATCCGTTGATATAGGTGTTGGTGAGGATGCGGTACAACCACGCCCTGAGGTTGGTGCCCTCTCGGAAGGATGCGAAGGCGCCATAAGCCTTGAGGTAGGTCTCCTGCACGAGGTCCTCGGCGTCGGCCGGATTACGGGTCATCCGCAGCGCCGCCGCGTAGAGCTGGTCGAGCAATGGCATGGCATCGCGCTCGAAACGCGCGGTCCGCTGCTCCGGCGTCTCCAGGAAGCCCTGATCCTCGGCACTCTGGTCGGCGCTATCCGTCGGCGCCGGCTCGTTGTCTATGGCCGTAGGGCCGCCTGGCACGGTAGTCCTTTCAGTAATGCTGGGCTCGGGCAGGCTGGACGGCGTGGGTTCGACACCGTCGGCTTGCACCACTCCGACCACCCCCATGCCCAGATATGCATTGGTGGTCGAGGGTACGCGCCAACCGGGAGTCCGGCGCACCGAACGAGAACTGCATTTCTTGGGAGGGCGCTGCTGCGCTAACCGGTAGCGTGTCTGTTGGGCTGTTGGTACCACGGGGCAAAGCAACGCCCCAGCTGGCGTCGGCATTCCACAAACATGATCATCGTCGTAGCCACTGCGCCACGGCGCGTTGCACCGCTGCGGGGTCTGCCTTGAGCGAGTGGTCTCCGGGCAACAGCACGACCTCGCGGCCAGCCGCGGGTTCCGGACGACCGAAGGGATCGCGCTCCCCTTGCACGACCAGCACCGGCACGTCTACCGCGTCCAGCTCCTCCATCCGGCTGCGCTCCGGGCGTCCCGGTGGGTGCACGGGGAAGGCCAGGCACAACACCGCGGCCGCACCGCCCGCTGCTGCGGTGCGGCACGCCACCCTGGCGCCGGAGGAACGGCCCCCGAAGATCAGCGGCAGGCCGGCGAACACTGCACCCGACAGATGGTTCGCCACGGCCAACCACGCCTGATCGAGCTGCCGGGCCGGTGCCGGCGCACGCCGCCCGGCGACCCGGTAGGGCTGCGTGACCAGCGCGACGTGCATCCCTGCGGTGGCCGCCGCCATGGTAGCGGCCACCAGGTCAGGCGCGCTGGTAGAACCGCCCGCACCGTGCCCGAGTAGCACCGCCCCACCAGGCCCGGACTGCGGCTCTTGTGGGCTGCACAGCTCGACCAGTGCCGGACCGGATGGCGTCGGGACAGTCAGCGCGGTCACCGCACCTGGTCCAGATCCAGCAGCGCGGGCTGCTCCGGCGCGACCCGTTCGACTAGCTCAGGGCCGTCCTGCTGAACGTGGTTCACCGCCCTGGACACCGGCCTCAATTCGAGGCCACGGATTAAGTCCTCAGACGGCGGCGCGAGCAGCTGCCCGGGATCGTCAGAATCTGGATCGAGCCAGGCCTGCCATGCCGCAGCCGGCAGGATCAGCGGCATTCGGTCATGAAATTCGGCGAGCGGGCCCACCGCCTCGGTGGTCAGCACCGCGCAAGTCACCAACGGGGGCGATGGATCGTCCGGGCGCCGCCACGTCGACCACAATCCGGCCAGGGCGAGCCCAGCACCGTCCGTCCGGGTGATGAAAAACGGCTGCTTGTGGCCGCCTGCCCGCTGCCACTCATACCAACCGTCGGCGGGCAGCAGGCAGCGGCGCCTGGCTACCGCATCGCGGAACGCGGGCTTGTCGGCCGCGGTCTCAGCCCGAGCATTGATCAACCGGGAGCCGACCGCCGGGTCTTTGGCCCAACGCGGCACTAGTCCCCAGCGCATCACCCTGATACTGCGCACCGACCGGTCCGGATCGGGGACGCCCTGCAGATCGCGCGGATGCCGGGTCACCACCGACAACACCGGAGTGGTCGGGGCGACGTTGTAGTGCGCCCCAGGTGCCGCGCCATCGGTTGCGTCTACCGCATCGAAATCGACGGCCAGCGTCGCGGGATCCCTAGTCGAGGCGTATCTACCGCACATAGCGTCATCGTGGCACGACCAGTACACCAGTCGGGTACGCAATGATGGCACCATGACGACTGTCACTGCGCCGCCGTGGCCCGCGCCGCTGGCGCGCGTACCGGTGCGAGCCACCGTCACCGTGCCAGGATCGAAGTCGATCACGAATCGGGCACTGCTGCTGGCCGCGCTCGCCGGCACTGGCAGCACCATTCGGGGGGCGCTGCGCAGCCGGGACACCGATCTCATGATCGGCGCGCTGGGAGCCATGGGAGTTCCCATCTCACGAAGGCCGACCGGCGAGCTCGACGTAGCGGCACACAGCGGCCTGCGCGGCGACGCCACCGTGGACTGTGGGCTGGCCGGCACCGTAATGCGCTTCGTTCCGCCGCTGGCCGCGCTGGCCGACGGTCCGGTGCGCTTCGACGGCGATGAGCGGGCCCGGCAGCGACCGATGAGCGCGGTGCTGGCCGCGTTGCGCTCGTTGGGCTGCCGGATCGACGGGGACGGGTTGCCTTTCGTGCTACACGGTGTGCCTGGCCGGCCTGGCGGTGAGGTGCGGATCGACGCGTCGGGCTCCTCGCAGTTCGTCTCTGGATTGCTGCTCTCCGCGGCCGGGTACGGCGGCGGGATCACCGTCCATCACCACGGCCCACCGGTACCGTCGCGGCCGCATATTCAGATGACCGTACAGATGCTCGCCGATCGGGGAGTCGAGGTGGACACCGACGGCTCGACGCGGTGGGCGGTACCGCCGGGCCCGATTGCGGGCGGCGACTATGACGTGGAGCCGGACCTGTCCAACGCGACGGTGTTCCTGGCGGCGGCCGCGGTCACCGGAGGGCAGGTCACCGTACCGGGCTGGCCGCGGCGCACCACCCAGGCCGGTGACGCGATCCGCCCGTTGCTCGTCGAGATGGGCTGTGAGGTGGACCTTGGCGCGCACGGGCTGACCGTCTCGGGTCCTCATCGACTCAAGGGCCTTAAGGGCATCGACGCCGACCTGCACGACTTGGGGGAACTCACCCCGACGATAGCGGCGCTGGCCGCGCTGGCCAGCGGGCCTTCCCGGCTGCGCGGCATCGCCCACCTGCGCGGACATGAGACCGACCGGCTGGCCGCGCTGGCCGCGGAGTTCGCGGCGCTAGCCGGCGATGTGCGGGAGACGCCCGACGGCCTGGAGATCCATCCACGGCCGTTGCGCGCGGCGCGTGACCGGCCCTGGGGCGCCTACGCCGATCACCGGATGGCTACCGCGGGCGCGATCCTGGGCTTGGTGGTGCCGGGCATCACTGTCGACGACATTGCCGCGACGACCAAGACGCTGCCGGAGTTTCCGGCTCGCTGGTCGGCGATGCTGGCTGGTGGTGCGGGCTGAGCCGGCCCGGTGGCGGTCATAGCCGCAGTAAGGACATCGACGAAACCGACGTCCGGGTCCGGCCGGGGCGGCGCGGTTCGCGCCCGCGCACCAAACGCCGCCCGGAACATACCGATGCTGTCGGCGCGATGGTCGTGGCGGTGGACCGCGGCCGATGGACCTGCGCGCCCGATGATGATCCGACTGCCCGGGTGACGGCGATGCGTGCCCGCGAACTCGGGCGCACCCCGGTGGTGGTGGGTGACCAGGTAAGCCTGGTCGGGGAGGTCAGCGGCGCGCCGGACGGGCTGGCCCGGATCGTCCGGGTTGCCGAGCGGACCAGCGTGCTGCGCCGCACCGCCGACGACGGTGATCCCTACGAGCGGATCGTGGTGGCCAACGCCGAGCAGCTACTCATCGACGCCTCGCTGGCCGACCCACCGCCGCGGATTGGGCTGATCGACCGCTGCCTGGTAGCGGGTTTCGCCGGTGGGCTAACACCGGTGCTGTGCCTGACCAAGCGTGACCTCGCCGCGCCGGACGCGGTTCTGGAGCGCTATGCCGCGCTGGACATCCCGGCTCTGGTGACCGCCCCGGAGACCGGGGTGGACGCAGTGCGGGCGCGGCTGGCGGGTCGGGTCTCGGTCCTGGTCGGGCACTCCGGAGTGGGCAAGTCGACGCTGGTGAACCGGCTGGTGCCGGGCGCTTTGCGGGCCACCGGGGCGGTCAGCGGAGTAGGTAAGGGGCGGCACACCTCCAGCTCCGCCGTGGCGCTGCCGCTGCCCGGCGGCGGGTGGGTGGTGGACACCCCGGGGATCCGTTCCTTCGGCCTGGCGCACGTGACTCCCGACGACGTCGTCCGCGCCTTCGCCGACCTCGCCACCGCGATCGAGAACTGCCCGCGAGGCTGCACCCACCTCGGTCCCCCCGCCGACCCGGAATGCGCGCTCGATGAGCTCGACGGCGCCGCGCACCGCCGGGCGATGTCCGTGCGCGACCTGCTCACCGCGCTCGCCAACTGATCTGCAGCGGGCCTGGCGCCTGATCGCATTCACTGCGACTGCGTAATCATATGCGGGTAGGTGTGATCAGTCGGGGGGTCGAAGGTTTCCTTGATCGCCCGGGGGCTGGTCCAGCGCATTAAGTTGATCACCGAACCGGCCTTGTCGTTAGTGCCCGACGCCCGTGAGCCGCCGAAGGGTTGGCGGCCCACGACCGCTCCGGTGGGCTTGTCGTTGACGTAGAAGTTGCCAGCGGCGAAGCGCAATGCCGCCTGAGCCTGCACCACCGCCTGCCGGTCAGTGGCGAACACCGCGCCGGTGAGGGCATAGGGGCCGGAGGAGTCGATGACGTCGAGGATCGCGGCGTAGTCCGCGTCGGGGTACACGTGCACGGCGACGATCGGTCCGAAATACTCCGTGGCGAATATCCCATGCGTGGGGTCGGCGCCGAGCAGCACCGTGGGCTCCACGAACCACCCCTGCGAGTCGTCGCAGCCTCCGCCGGCGAGGACCTCGATCGACGGGTCGGTGGCGACCCGGGCCAGCAGGTCGCGGTGCTTGACGAAAGCCTGCGCGTTGATCACCGCACCGCCGAAGTTCGACAGGTCCGCAACGTCGCCATAGCGGATCGTCCGGGTGGTGTCGGCTAGCTGTTCACGCAGGCCACCGTCCCACAGCGACCGGGCGAGGTACGCCCGGGAGACCGCGGAACATTTCTGACCCTGGTACTCGAATGCCCCGCGCACCAGTGCCGTCGTCACCGCGGCGGGGTTGGCCGAACAGTGCGCGATCACGAAGTCCTTGCCGCCGGTCTCCCCCACGATGCGCGGGTAGCTGCGGTAGCTGTCCAGATGATCAGCGATAGTGCGCCACAGTGCCTTGAAGGTCTTGGTGGAGCCGGTGAAGTGCAGCCCGGCGAAGTTCGGATCGGCCAGCGCAACCTCGCTGACCGCGGCGCCGTCACCGGTGACCAGGTTGATCACCCCGGGTGGCAGCCCGGCCGCCTCCAGCAGCCGCATCGTGACGTGTGCCGCGAGCTGCTGGGTGGGGGTAGGTTTCCACAGCACCGTGTTGCCCATCAGCGCGGGCGCGGTCGGCAGGTTGCCGGCGATCGCGGTGAAGTTGAACGGGGTGATCGCGGTGACGAAGCCATCCAAAGGGCGGTAGTCGAGGCGATTCCACTCGCCGGGTGCCGAGTTCGGTTGCTGGGCCAGGATCTGGCGGCCGTAGCGCACGTTGAACCGCCAGAAGTCGATCAGCTCGCAGGCCGCGTCGATCTCAGCCTGCTGCACCGACTTCGACTGGCCGAGCATGGTGGCGGCGTTGAGCGTGTCACGCCATGGGCCGGCAGCGAGGTCCGCGGCGCGGAGCAGTATCGCAGCACGGTCGTCGAAGGACAGCTCGCGCCAGGCCGGGGCGGCCTGCATCGCGGCGCGAACGGCATCGGCGACGTCAGCGGCGCTGGCCTGCGCGCTGGTCCCCAGCACGTGAGCGTGCCGGTGTGGGATCACCACATCGAAGCGTTCCCCGCCCGCCATCCGCGCGACTCCGCCGATAGTCATGGTCAGCTCAGTGCGCTGGGCCGCCAGCTCAGCCAGCGCCCGAGTCAGCGAGGCGCGTTCCGGACTGCCTGGCGGGTAGCTTCGGACCGGTTCATTGCGCGGCGTCGGAGGCGACGTGATCGCGTCCATCGGGACCAGCCTACCCGTGAGCGTCTCACAGCAGTTCGAGCAGGAAGGGAATTTCTTGGGTGGCGTACCAGGCCATGTCGTGGTCCTCCACGTCACCAAGCACGAACTCGGCGTCCGGATCACCGAGATCGGCAGCGTCGACCACCTCCACCGCGGCGCGCACCGCATCCTGCGCCTCGGCTACGTCGACGTGCACGGCAGCGACCGCGCGAGCCGCTACCGCACCGATGATCGTGACGGCGGCATCATCGAGATCGGGGCGCAACCGCACCCGCTCGACGTCGGCGGCCACTACGACGCGGCGCGCCAGCGCCGCCGGGTCATCCTCTAGCTCCGTGGCCAGTAGCCGCAGCGAGGCTCGGGCCGCCTCGTTCATCGCCACGTATTCCAGCTCTTCGGTGTCTCCGGCGGCGTAAGACTCGCGCAGCGTCGGTGTGAGCGCGAATGCAGTGCCGGCGATCGGGGTCAGCTCACCGGTATCAACCAGCGTCCGCAGCATCGAGAGCGTGGCGGGGATATAAACTCTCATCGGCGAAACAGCGCCCCTCTCTGCGGATATCCAGACTAGATCACCACCCACCGTCGACCTCGGCTTACCCTTCATCACGTGCCCTCGCCCGACAAGCGGTTCCGTGCTCCGAACGGCCAGCATGCCGCCAGCCCACGGGACATTTTCATCACCGTCTACGGCCGTAAACCGGTGTTGGAGGCGCTGATCGATCCGGCGCTGTCCGTCGACAAGGTGATCGTGGCCGAGCACGCCCGCGGCGATACCGTGCAGGAGATCCTCGACGCAGCGGCGCGCCGGCGGGTGCCGGTGCAGCGGGCGTCAGCGCACCGGGTGAAGGTGCTCGCCGGCAATGGCCGGCACGACCAGGGCGTCCTGGCCGACGTGGTGGCGCCCCGGATGCGACCGCTGGATCGCGCGTTGCAGACGTTGCCCAGCCCAGCGGCAATCCTCGTGCTCGACGCGATCACCAATCCGGCCAACGTGGGCATGATTCTGCGCACCGCGACGGCCGCAGGTATTGACGGCGTGGTGCTGCCGCGCCGGGGCGTTCCCGCGATCGATCCCTTGGTGATCAAGGCTTCGGCCGGGGTGGCCTTTCACGCCCCGGTACTGCGCAGCCCCACCGCTGAGCTAGCCTGCGCCACGCTGCGCGCCGACGGGTTCGCGGTACTTGGACTGGCCGGTTCGGCGCCGGGCGCCGAATCGCTGTTCGGCGAACCACCCCCGCCGCAGGTGGCCTACGTGTTGGGAAATGAGACCACGGGCATCTCCCCGGCGGTCGCCGCACAGCTCACCGGCTGGGTCGGCATCCCGATGGCCGGCAACGTCGAGTCACTCAACGTGGCCAGCGCCGCCGCGGTGGTGTGCTTCGAGTGGGCTCGCCGGCGCCAAATACCGAAGTAAGCCGATTATCCCCAGATCCCACCCGGTTCGGCGACATTCGACGACAGCCCCCTCGACCTCGCGCATACTTCCCTCGCACTGGATCGTTGCCCCTCCTCCGACCCGGTGGCCACGGTATGCGGCACTGTCGCCGCGGACCGTCCGAACACGGCGTCTCCGGCTCCGCCGTCGACCGACTGCGCGCGACTCGCGTAGTCGTTGCAGGCGAGGAGACTTCGTTGACCGCAAGCATCGCCGAGTCATATCCCCAGCTACCGCAGCGGCCGGTGCTGCGACGCTTGGTGGACGTCCTGCCGGCCGCGACGCCGGCCACCGCGCCGGCCACGGTCACTGTGCCGCCGGCCACGGCGCTAGCAGCAGCCGACCCCGCCGCGGCCGTCCTGGCCGAGCGGGTGCTGCGGGCGGCGGTGGAGATCCTCGACGGCCGGCGTCCGGCGCGGCAGCTGTCCGCGGTGTTGGGTCCTGATCTGCTGACCTATCTGGTATCGCTGCAGGGCAGTGCCGGTCATCTGAAACCACGGATGCGCAGAGTGCTGGCCCAGCACCAAGCGGGCGGCGCACTAGAGGTGGTCGCGCTGGTAACGCTGACCACCGGCGTTCGGGCGCTAGCCGCCCGCTTCGACAAACACGGCAGTCATTGGCAGTGCACCGCTCTGCAGCTACGCCTGACCGCCGGAGACCTGAAAGTACGCCGGAAGTAAGCGCGGCTCAGTACCGGCCTGGGTCAGTACGAGGCTGTGGTGGGGGCTCCGTGACAGCGCTTGTATTTCTTGCCGGAACCGCACGGGCAGGGCGCGTTGCGGGCGGGTCCGCCGGTGTCGTTGCCGGCGTGGCGACCACGGTCGCGCACCTCGGTGCCGCCATCCTCGGCGGGCCCGGTGTAGGTAAGCGCCGGGGACTGCCGCTGCGCCAAGCCGCCGTTGCTCACTGCGGGTGAGTCGCCCGGTGCCGTGGGAAGACCACCGTCATCGGCTTGGCCGTCGAGCTGCGAGAGGGCCGAACCAGCCGGCGCGGGCACCGGCGGCGCCGGGGCCAGCGGGGCCTGCGACGGGTCCTCGACTATTTCCGGCTCGGCGACCTGGACTGCGACGTTGAACAGGAACCCAACTGACTCCTCTTTCAGCGCCTCGAGAAGTGCGCTGAACATCTCGAAGCCCTCCCGCTTATATTCCACGAGCGGGTCACGCTGGGCCATCGCGCGCAGCCCGATGCCCTCCTTGAGGTAGTCCATCTCGTAGAGGTGCTCGCGCCACTTGCGATCCAGCACCGAGAGCACCACGCGGCGCTCCAGCTCCCGCATCGCATCTGGACCGGCCATCTCCGTGAGCTCTGCCTCGCGCCGGGAGTACGCAGCCCGCGCGTCGTCGAGCACGGCGGCCAGCAGCGTCTCGCGGGTGAGGTCACCGGTGTCGTCAGCGATGGACTCGTACTTGATGCCGACGGGATACAGCGTCTTCAGTGCCGACCAGAGCTGGTCGAGGTCCCAGTCCTCGGCGTAACCGTTCTCGGTGGCACCGTTGACGTAGGCGGTGATCACATCGCTCATCATGTGGTCGATCTGGTCGCGCAAGTCCTCACCCTCGAGCACCCTTCGGCGCTCGGCGTAGATCACCTTGCGTTGCAGGTCCATGACCTCGTCGTACTTCAGGACGTTCTTGCGGATCTCGAAGTTCTGCTGCTCGACCTGGGTCTGTGCGGACTGGATCGCCCTGCTGACCA
>JAVXWL010000009.1:0-3554 GCA_032230565.1 Pseudonocardiales bacterium
AGGCCACGGGTGTAGCCGGACAGGTCGGCGAAGAACTGGTTCACCCCGAGCAGGTGCCGCAGCGTCGGCGACTCCAGGATGCGGGTGATCTTCTGCAGGTGCGCCGCCGGGCGCGGCGACGCCGCGCCGCGTTGCGCGGCCAGCAGCTCCGCCCCCCGGTAGCCCAACAGGTAGTGAAACGGCTTCGACCCGCCCGCCGCGCGGTGCGGCTGCGTGCGAAACAGCACCCCCAACTCGGCTAGCTCCCGCAACCGACGCTGCGCCCGCGCCTCCGAAGGGAACACCAGGGCGAGCAACTGCCACGTAGTCAGCACCTGGTGCTCGGCCACCAAGTCCAACACCTGGCGATCCCGTGGCGTCAGGTGCGACCACAACGCGCCGTCCGGCTCGCCGAGCCGGACGCGAACCCGCCGCCTGCCCCCACCGACGGGATGATGTTGACTATGACCAGTCAGTCGGACACCCGCGCCTGACCTACTACGTGCGGCCTGACCAGCAGGTTCGGGTACTACAGCCGGTGCGGATGCCCGTGCATTTCTGGGAAGAACCCCCGAAGCGCCCCCAGCAACACGGCCAACCTCACCCGCGGCCGCGCCACCATCACCCACATCATCGGTGTCAGCCATGATCCACCACCTGCCTCGTCCGGAGAAGGCCCGCACGCCCCGTGCACCCCTGAACTCCGGATTTCGACCCGATTCTCTTCACCGATCACGAACCTTGTGACCTGGATCACTTCACCGCCGCGACGCCGGCCACTCGTCGATGATCTTGAGGTGATCGGCGAAGGACGACACGAGGCTGTCGAGCGCGACCTTGCCCCTGGTTGCCGTGGCTTCCGCACTTGACCCGAGAAAGAACTTCTCACAAGCTGTCAGCGCGACAGTCAGCGCACAGCTTAGCGTGTGCTGATTATAAACACCTGATCACGCACGTGCGTTGGGATAGGCGGCCGAAAATCTCAGCTCTAACGGTCGGGTCAGATTGTCTCCGGGCACGGCGATCGAGCCAACACTCCCGCCACTGCGGCAACGGTCATGACTGCATTATCCCGATACCAAGAGGCTTATCGGAAACTCAGCTTGAAGAAGTGAAGTGAGCGAATCGCACTGAAGGCGGTCGGGTAGGTCCGAAGTGGGCGGCGGTAGTCGGTGTGCATGCAGCTCCACGTCTTGAAGTTGGCTATTGCTCGCTCGATGACATATCGGTACTGGTTAACCACCTTGTTGAACTCCTTATGCCATTCGAGCAGCTCGCCGTCGGCTGGCTTCTTGAACGGTGTGGTGACGCCGCACCCGACATATCCCTTGAGGCTTATTCAGACGGCCTGGTAGAACTGTAGCCCGACGACGGCGCTGATGGTATCTGCGAAGGTTGCGAGTGGCAGGCGGTAGTCGGTGTGGAGAATTCTCCAGGTCTTCAGGTTCGCGATCGTCTGTTCGATTTTCCAGCGGATTTTGTTGATGGCGGTGTTGAACTCCCTTTCCCAGTCGAAAAGTTTACGGTGCGGTTTCCTGATAGGAGTGATCATGTTGAGGCCAATGTAGCCTGAGACGTGAATAGGTGCTAATGAGGCTGAAGTGGCCGGTGCAACCGGTGTGGCACCTACTCTCATCGACCCGCGAGCGTCCCGCGAGAGGCATCCACATCTTTGTCACCGATCCAGTCTGGGTATCGATTCCGTCCAGAACGCCCGAGCCGCGCAACGCGGCGCTATCGTGGTGGCAGCCCTCGACGGGGTCGGAGATCCAGCGCAGCCGGCCAGCCAGATTGCAGACAACTTGAAGGTTCAATCCGGTGCTGTGATGCTTGCCGGAGTACAGCTCCGGGTGGTCCTCCCAGCTCCAGCAGCTGACCAGGGTGCCATCGACGATCAGCTGCTCCTCGCTGGAACAACTCCTCGGCGGTCGGGGTGAACGGACGCATCACCCGCGCCAGCTCAGGCGTGATCGCCGTGATCGCCCGGGAGATCGTCGACTGGGACACCCCGTAGTACTCCGCTAGTTCCTGCTGCACGTGATTTCTCCGCAGATAGGTCAACGTGACGACAACAGACTTGAACAAGCTCAGAATTGGTGGTAACCGTCACCGCCAGCACTGATACCGGTCGCATGGATCAGCGCGCACAACTCGGTGATCTCGTCTTCGCTGAAGCCTGTAGTGTGGTACACGCGGCGGGCCGTCTTTCGGAGGAGCGAGCGTTGAACTCCATTCTTTCGGAATTCGGGGGCTACGGGCAGGCCAGTGGCCTGCCCTCCACCACGCGCAGCACCCCCGAACCCACAACTGACCAGCCCAGATGCAACATCGCACCGTTTCCGCAGGTCACACTACTTGACCGTCGGCTCGGACGGATCATGAAGCCCCACCCACGGAAACGGCAGTAACGCCGAACGCAACGTGTTGATGATCCCCACAACCCAGCGGTCCGTCTCGCCGGTCTCACCATCGGGCAGGTAACGCAGGCACGGCCCGACCTCACGCATCGCCACCGTCATCGCCTCTTCGGCGCTGGCCACGGGGTTACTCCCCACTAACAACATGCTGCGGACGGGTCCAGTAAGTTGCTGCGCACTCGGGTTGCTTGATGATCTGCCCCCGCCGACGGGCGTTAGGGCATTGCCTTGGCCGTTACCGAAGGCGTGGTGGAGGCGGATCGCTGGGGGCGCTCATCACGTCGCTGTTCATCGCATATCTCACTTTGCTCCTTGAGCATCACTGTTCAAACGCGAACCTTATGGAGCTGCGACCGTCCTGCCAGGGGGAAAGTACTTGCAGGTGGTGTGATACTTCCTGGTCGCCTTCACGCCAGAATCGAACACCGCAGTCGCGTGTCACCACTGCGGGACTGTTGCATCGGGAAGGGGTGGGGTTCGGCTGCGGTCGAGGTCTTTCTGCGCATTCCCGAGTCGTGTCGGCAGCGCCGGACGACGACTCACCGCCCGAGGCGAGGGCTCAGCCCTCACCCGCAGGGAGCGCGAGGTCGTCTCCCCTCGGTGACCGCGTCGGTGACTGTTGAGAGAATGTTACGACACGAAATCTCTCGTCAGGTTGCGTGGTCTTGGAGTAACGTTTTCGAGTGCTGCCGGCAAATCGTCCGGAATCCCTCTGAGTTCTCGTCTGTGTCGAAGGCACGCTTCGGGTATGCGCAGAACAGCGAGAACGGGTGTCTAGTGGCGAGGTCGTTCCAGAGATCCTCTAATGCGATGGCGGCAGCGACTTTTCCCTCGTCCCAGAGCACGGCGACCATCTCCCCGTAGATTCTTACATCGCACCCGCTTTCCGTCGCTCGGGATACGGTCTGCCCAATGGCGGCCCTGAAGCTCGTCGCGTCCGGCATGCCGTCCACCATAAACTTCGTCAGCAGTTCGGCCGCGTCCAGTGCGATGAACCGGCCGCATCGACGCGCCTCAGGTAAGTCGATGCCCGCTTCCATAAGCGCACGGTCGAACGAATTCAGGTGGGCCTCAGTGGCAACTACGATGGCGGCGTCGCCGGTGACGAGACCTGATGCGAGGAAATCCCGCACCGAATCCACGAGGAAGGGTTCTGTC
>JAVXWL010000149.1:0-7415 GCA_032230565.1 Pseudonocardiales bacterium
TGGCCGGTGGTCACGTCTGGGCCGACGGCGGGGTGCGCCACCCGCGAGACGTCGCCTTGGCGCTGGCTGCTGGAGCGGCGACCGTGATGATCGGCTCCTGGTTCGCCGGCACCTTCGAGTCGCCAGGCGAGCTGCAGCGCGACGAGTCCGGCCAGCCGTACAAGGAGTCCTACGGGATGGCCTCCAAGCGCGCCGTTGCCGCCCGAACTACCCGCGACGACACCTTCGACCGCGCCCGCAAAGCACTTTTCGAGGAGGGCATCTCCACCGCTCGGATGTATCTCGATCCACAGCGGCCAGGGGTCGAGGACCTCATTGACTATATCTACGCCGGGGTGCGCAGCGCCTGCAGCTACGCCGGTGCCCGGACGCTGCCCGAGCTATCCGAGCGGGCGGTGATCGGGGTGCAGTCAATCGCCGGTTACGCCGAGGGACGTCCGTTACCTCGAGGCTGGTGACGGTCGTGGACTGACCAAGCGATGCCGCCTCCACGAAGTAGCAGCGCGCTCGACATAAGCCCATGCACCCGTAGAATTGACCAAACCCGGCTCACGAGGAGTGTGACGAACTCGGTGCCTGCCGCATCGACGCCCGGCTGCTGTAGGTCGCCGGGCTGCGGGCTCGGCGACCTCCATTCAACATCCGCGCGGACGGTGTGATGGGCGTCCTGCGTGGCATCTGGGACTTCTTAGCCCCTTTGTGGGGCCTGTTCGGGCTGGTTGTACTGACCGCGGGCACCTTCGTCTTCGTCGCTGGCGAATTCGCCCTCGCCACCCTGGAACGCAGCACTGTCGATGCGCACGTCCAGCAGGTCGGCGACCGTCGGTCCCGCCAGGTCCAGCATGCTCGCAGCACGCTGTCCTTCCAGCTCTCCGGCGCTCAGGTCGGCATCACTATCACCACTTTGCTTACCGGGTACGTGGCCCAGCCGGCCATCGCCGGGTTGATTCGCCCCGCCCTGCAAGCGGTCGGACTGTCCACGAGTGCCGTCGACGGGGTCTCTCTGGGCGTCGGGTTGACGTTGGCGACCGCGTTGTCGATGGTTTTCGGCGAGCTCGTCGCGCAAAATTTGGCGATCTCCAGGCCGCTGCAGACGGCGCGGCTGGTCGCGGGGCCAGTCAATGCGTTTTCGATCGGCTTCCGCTGGTTGATCTCCACTCTGAACGGCACGGCGAACTGGGTTGTCCGTCGGCTGGGAATCGAACCGGCCGAGGACCTGCGCTCAGCTCGTTCACCGCAAGAGCTCGGTTCGCTGGTCCGCAGCAGCGCTGCACAGGGCACGCTGGACCAGGGCACCGCGACCTTGCTGGATCGCTCGCTGCGTTTCGGTGAGCGCACTGCTGAGGAGTTGATGACCCCTCGGGTCCGGGTCGAGGCGCTGCGAGCGGATGAACCGGTACTTGCCCTGGTGGACGCCGCGCGGCGGACCGGATTGTCCCGCTTCCCGGTCTACGGCAGCGACCTCGACGACGTGCGCGGCGTGGTGCACGTCAAGCAGGCCTTCGCGGTGCCAGCCGGCCTGCGCGCGGAGTCCCGGGTGGGCGTGCTGGCCAGCGCGGTCCCCACGGTGCCAAGCTCCCTGGACGGCGATGCGCTGCTCGACCGATTACGGAGCCAGGGTCTGCAAGTCGCGATCGTGGTTGATGAGTACGGCGGTACGGCCGGGATCGTCACCCTCGAGGACTTGGTGGAGGAGATCGTCGGTGAGGTGCGCGACGAGCACGATCCGCTGGAGGTCTCCCCCGTGCGAGCGCTGGACGAGCAGAGCTGGATCATCTCCGGGCTGCTACGAGCTGACGAGGTGGCCGATGCGGTGGGATTCGAGATGCCCGACGGCGACTACGAGACCGTGGCCGGGCTGGTGCTAGAGCGGCTGGGCCGCATTCCCGACGTCGGCGACGAGGTTGCCCTCGACGGGTGGCGGCTGACCGTGGTGCGGATGGACCGCCGTCGCATTGCGGATCTACGACTCACCCGGACCGCGCTCGCTGAGCAGACGGTGCCGTGAGTGCCGCCGCGCTGGTCGTTGCGCTGTTGCTGCTAGCCGGTAACGCGTTCTTCGTCGGTGCCGAGTTCGCTCTGATCAGCGCCCGGCGAGACCGGCTGGAGACGATGGCCAAGCGCGGGGTACAGCGGGCTGCCACGGTGATCCGCGCCGGGCAGCAGCTGCCGCTGATGCTGGCCGCGGCACAACTCGGGATCACCATCAGCTCGTTGGGCCTCGGTTCGCTCGGTGAACCCGCCGTCGCCGCCCAACTGGAGCGGTTGACCGATCCGCTGGGCGTCCCCGAGGCGGTAGCTCATACCGTCGCCTTCATCATCGCGCTGGGCATCGTCACGGTGGCGCACATCCTGCTCGGAGAGATGGTGCCCAAAAACATCGCCATCGCGGGCCCAGAGCGCACGGCACTGTGGATGGTGCCCCCGCTGGTCGCGTTCATGCGGCTGACTCGACCAGTCATCGCGCTGTTCAGCTACGTCGCACGGCTGATTGTGCACCTTTTTGGCGTGCAGCCTCGCGACGAGCTGGGCAGCGCCTACAGCCCCGAGGAGCTAGCCAATCTGATCGCTGACTCCAGCCGGGAAGGACTGCTGGACAGCCAAGAACAGCGCAGGTTGACCCAAACGTTGTCAACAATGCAGCGCAGCGTCGATGACGTGCTCATCCCGATATCCGGGCTGACGACGGTTCCTGCCGAACCCACCCTGGGCGACATCGAGCGCGCGGTAGCGCAAACCGGTTTCTCCCGCTTCCCGCTCCGCGCCGACAGCAAGATGGGCGACTCGCAGCTGATGGGTTACCTGCACGTCAAGGACGTGCTCGGGTTGCTCGGCAAATCCCCGGACACACCGGTACCGGCGGGCATCGCTCGCCCGCTACCTGACGTGGCCGCCACGGCCAAGCTCGGCGAAGCACTGGCGCTGCTGCGCCGCTCCGGCAGCCACCTCGCCCGGGTCATTGGACCCGATGGGAGCACCAAGGGCGTCGTCGCGTTGGAGGATCTGGTCGAGGAGTACGTCGGCACGGTGCGCGACGCGACCCACGTTGTCGCGGAGCGGCTGCGCTAGTGACCCGTCAGGAGCTGAGCTCCTCCACTGGGGGACAGGAACACATCAGGTTGCGGTCCCCGTAGGCCTGGTCGATTCGCCGAACCGGCGGCCACACCTTGGCTGCCGTCCGGCCCGCCGGGTACGCGGCGAGTTCCCGGCTGTAGGGATGGTCCCACTTGTCGGCCAGACAACTCGCGGTGTGTGGCGCACAGCGCAGCGGATTGTCATCGGCGGGCCACTCCCCCTCGGCCACCCGGGCGATCTCGTCCCGGATTGCGATCATGGCGTCGCAGAACCGATCAAGCTCGGCAAGATCCTCGCTCTCGGTGGGCTCGACCATCAAGGTCCCGGCCACCGGGAAGGACATGGTCGGAGCGTGCAGGCCGTAGTCGGTCAGCCGCTTGGCGACATCCTCCACGGTCACGCCGGTGGCCTTGGTGATCGGCCGCAGATCCAGAATGCATTCGTGCGCCACCAGCCCGGCGAGACCCGCCTGCGGGGTATCCGCACAGCTGCCGGTATAAAGCACCGGAAAGTGCGGTTCGAGGCGTCGGGCGACGTAGTTCGCAGCCGCCACTGCGGTGAGCGTGGCGCGGCGCAGGCCGTCAGCACCCATCATCCGGATATACGCCCAGCTGATCGGCAGGATCGACGCGCTGCCCCAGGGTGCCGCGGACACCGGTCCCACCGCAGCGTCGGGGGCCGTCTCCGGGTGCCCAGGCAGGAATGGCGCCAAGTGGGCCCGCACGCCGATCGGCCCCACGCCCGGCCCGCCGCCACCGTGCGGGATACAGAACGTCTTGTGCAGGTTGAGGTGGCTGACGTCGGCGCCGAAGCGGCCCGGCCGGGCCAAACCGAGCAGCGCGTTGAGGTTGGCCCCGTCGACATAGACCTGGCCCCCAGCGTCGTGCACCAGCTCGCAGACCTGAGTCACACCGCGTTCGTATACCCCATGCGTGGACGGATAGGTGATCATGATGGCGGCCAGCTCGGTACCGTGCTTGGCGATTTTCGCGCGGAGGTCGTCGAGGTCGACGTCGCCGTTTCGGTCACAGCCGACGACGACGACCCGCATCCCGGCCATCACCGCCGATGCCGCGTTGGTGCCATGCGCGCTCGACGGGATGAGGCAGACGTCGCGACCGGTCTCGCCGCGGTTGCGGTGGTAGGCGCGGATCGCCAGCAGACCCGCGAACTCGCCCTGGCTGCCGGCGTTGGGCTGCAGGCTCACCGCGTCGTAACCGGTGAGTGCAGCCAGCCAGCGCTCCAGGTCACTGACGACGTCGAGCAGGCCCTGCGCGTCTTCCCGCGCGGTGAACGGGTGCAGCTCGGCGAACTGTGGCCAGCTGATCGGCTCCATCTCAGCAGTCGCGTTGAGCTTCATCGTGCAGGAGCCCAGCGGGATCATGCTTCGGTCCAGTGCCACGTCCTTATCGGCGAGCATGCGTAGGTAGCGCAGCAGCGCTGTTTCACTGCGGTGGGCGGAGAACACCGGATGGGTGAGAAACGGCGAGGTTCGCCGTAACGCGTCAGGGATCGAGTCCGGAATCTCGCGATCGAGGACGTCCGCATCGCCGGCCGGTACGCCGAAGGCCTCCCATACCAGCCGGAGGTGCTCCCGAGTCGTGGTTTCAGCGCAGTTGATCCCGACGTGATCGCGGTCGGCTTGCCGAAGGTCCACGCCGGCCGCACGAGCGGCGCTGACCACCTCGGCGGCCCGCCCCGGCACCCGGGCAAGCACCGTGTCGAAGAACGCGTCGGATATCACCTCGACGCCGCCGTCGCGCAACCCAGCGGCGAGCACCGCAGCCATCCGGTGCGCCCGCCGCGCGATGTCCCGCAGCCCCTCCGGACCGTGGTACACCGCGTACATTGAGGCGATCACGGCAAGCAGCACTTGGGCGGTGCAGATGTTGCTGTTGGCCTTGTCCCGACGAATGTGCTGCTCCCGGGTTTGCAGCGTCAGGCGCAACGCCGGCGAGCCGTCTGCGTCGCGGGACACCCCAACGAGCCGGCCGGGCAGCTGGCGCTGCAGACCGCTGCGCAGCGCCAGGTAGGCGGCGTGCGGCCCACCGAAACCCATCGGTACACCGAAGCGCTGGGTGGTTCCGATCGCCACGTCGGCGCCGATTTCTCCCGGTGGTACCAGCAACGTCAGCGCGAGCGGGTCGGCCGCGACGGCTACCGCCGCACCGCGTTGGTGCGCTTGCTCGATCAGTAGCGCGTGGTCGCGCAACGCACCGGAAGCACCCGGATAGGACAGCAACACCCCGAAGAAGTCACCGGCTGGGAGCCCGCTGCCCACATCGGCGGTCTGCAGCTCGATCCCCAGTGGCTCGGCACGGGTAGCCAGCACCGCTAACGTCTGCGGCAATGTGTCCGCGTCAACGACGAATCGTGATGACGTGGTCCGGCTCGCTCGGTGCAGCAACGCCATCGCCTCGGCTGCCGCCGTGGCTTCGTCGAGTAAGGATGCATTGGCCAGCGGTAGACCGGTGAGGTCACAGATCATCGTCTGAAAGTTGAGCAGCGCTTCCAGCCGACCTTGGGAAATCTCCGGTTGATAAGGCGTATAAGCGGTGTACCAGGCCGGGTTCTCCAGCACCGAGCGGCGGATTACCGGCGGAGTCACGGTGCCGTGGTAGCCCATCCCGATCATCGGCACCCGCGGATGGCACCGGGCCGCCCGCTCGCGCAGTTCGGCCAGTGCCTGCACGTCTGTGGCCGCCGCTGGAAGGTTTGAAGCGATTTCCGGGTCGGCGGCTTGGTCCAGGAGGCCGGCCGGGAGCGCAAACCGGGCGAGCTGCTCCAATGACTCCACGCCGATGACATCCAGCATCCGGGCCAGCTGCGCCGGACGCGGCCCGATGTGTCGGTCGGCGAACGGGGTACCGTGCTCGAGGTCGGACAGTGAGCGACGGTCGGCTGTACTCATTGCGAAGGTTCGCTCCTTGACGCCAGGGCAACGACGGTATCCGGCAGGGCTTGGCGACTACTCACCTACCGTACCCGTGGGGATTGCCACCCCTGCGCTCCCGGCACCCGCTGTGACCAGCTACACAGCTGCGCTTCAGCTGATTCGACGCGTCCGTCGACGCTTGGTCAGCTCGTCTTCTGGAGCCGTCGCGACGTGCCCCCCGTCGGCGCGCTCCGGCGGAAACTGCCTGATCGATCCGGCGATTTCCTTCATGGCACCACTGACGGCGATGCCGAAGACGCCCTGCCCGCCCTGCAACAGATCCACCACCTCTTCAGGGGAGGTGCACTCATAGACCGTGGTGCCATCGCTGAACAGCGTGATCCGCGCCAGGTCGCGAACTCCGCGGCGACGTAGGTGCTCCACAGCCACCCGGATGTTCTGCAGCGAGACACCGGTGTCCAGCAGCCGCTTGACCACTTTGAGTACCAGGATGTCTTTGAAGGAGTACAGCCGTTGGCTGCCGGATCCGGAGGCACCGCGAATCGAGGGCACAACCAGGCTCGTCCGCGCCCAGTAGTCCAGCTGCCGGTAGGTGATCCCGGCGATCTGGCAGGCCGCTGGACCTCGGTAGCCGAGCAGTTGATCGGTCAAGCCATGCGGATCAGCCAGATCGGAATCGGGGAACAGGGTGCCTTGCGCCGCAGGCTCGCCCGCTGCGCCCTGCGGTCCATCGACCACCCATGCCTCCCACGCCTTGCGTCGGTAGCTCGTGAGCCACGCTGCCCGTGACGGATCCTGCGGCCGTCGGGGCGAATCACAATGGCCCGACTTGCTGTGAGGGTCGACGGTAGGCGTCGATGGATGGTGGGTCAATCCGACGCGCGGAGTCTCACCCTCAACCTCAACTTAAGAGTCTCCTCCGCGACTGCAGCCAGCGGTCCGCTCCGCGGCTGTTGTCATGTATCCGCTCCGCGGAAGTCCTCCGGGGATACCGAGTCGAGGAATTCCCGGAACTTTTCGACCTCGTTCTCCTGCTCATCAGGGATGATCAAGCCAGCCTCGGAGAGCACTGACTCCTCGACGTGGATTGGCACCCCCACCCGCAGCGCTAGGGCGACCGAGTCGCTGGGTCGAGCGGACACTCGCACGTTACCGTCGAAGACCAGCTCGGCGAAAAAGGTGCCCTCTTGCAGTTCGGTGATCCGAACCTGTTTCAACTCCCTGCCCAGCGCACTGATCACATCTTTGAGTAGGTCATGAGTCATGGGTCGGGCCGGTTGCACGCCCTGCTGCTCCAAGGCGATGGCAGTCGCCTCCCCCGAACCGATCCAGATCGGCAGGTAGCGCTCGCCCTCGGTCTCCCGAAGCAACAGGATCGGCTGGTTCGCCGGCAACTCCACCCGGACCCCGACGACACGCATCTCGCTCATCGCGTTGCGCCTCC
>JAVXWL010000193.1:0-4383 GCA_032230565.1 Pseudonocardiales bacterium
AGTCAACGTCTCCACTCGGCACTCGGATACCAGACCCCGCAAGAGGTCTACAACGAGTACCTGAACCGGCAGTTCGCAGCATGACATAGCAATTAGTCAGCTGTCCGGAAAAAACGAGGCGGCCCACCTCGGTCAGGCCGCGCTCATCGAAATCCGCCTCAGTGCACCCAGGCGTGAACGGCCCAAACCGCCACCGGTCCACGACCACCGCAGCCAGGTCCCCACTCGGGCGCGGCGCGAGAGTAGTGATACCCAGCACCGCGCACCCGGTGGCGGCAGCACCCGCCAACAGGAGTTGCCGCCGAGAAATCCTCCCCGCCCAGCGCCCGACCACCCGTTCCCCGGACGAATCACTCACAGTCCCTCTCCACCAGCCGGTTCACGAGTGCCGTGTGTCTGACTTTGCGTAGAAGATCGCGTGCCATTAGCCCACATCGTCGGTTCCTGGGTGGTGTTCATCGTGCTGGTGCTTGGCGGTGGTAGCCAAGCCGGCGTTGGCGGGTGTGTTCGAGTCCGGCTTCGCCGGCTATGCGGATGGCGTGTCCTCATCCTTGGTGTTCGTCGTCGGGGGTGAGGTAGCCGATGCCGGCGTGCAGTCGCACGGTGTTGTAGTGGTCGTGCAGGGCGGACTAGCGGTCGCCGTCCAAGGCAGCGCGCGCGACGGCGCGCACATCGGCCTGTCGGCGCTCGCGGGATCGCCTTCCGGTCGGCGACCCGACCGAATGCTTGCAGCGCGCTGCGCATCTAGCGGGCGGCAACCCGCATCTGATGGACCACGTCCCGCCGCGCCCATCGGGTGATACCGGCGCAGCCGCTGGGCCTGCGCTCCAAGTAGGCCAACACCACCTCCCTGCCGACCGAGCAGAATCAAGCCTCGACGCGTTCACACTGGGGCAGCCGGTTGGCCAGCAGTCGGCCCAGCCTCGACGCCGAACCTGCACGCTGGGTGCCCACCTTCGGGAGCCGACGCTCGATCCGGTCCAGCACCTTCTGCTGACCATGCTTGCCAAGCTCGACCTCCACCTCACGTCTCTTTAATCTCGCCGCGGTGTTGCAGCTGCACCACACCGTGTTTGACCGCGGGAATAACGCGGATGATGACCGGGCGATGGTGCAGCTGCGCCACCAGCTCGTCCGTTGCCGGTAGGGATGTCGCGGGTCCCCAGTACGGGGGCGGCGGGCAGTCCGGCCTGCACGGGGGTGCGGTGGTTGGCGTCGGGAATGCCATGGCGCAGCGGGTCGGCGAAGGCATAGCGGGCGGTGCAACGAACTGCTGAAACAGGTTCCAGAGGATCTCAACACTCGATCATCCGACGACGAACGACAAGGGCGGCCGCGGCCGCAGCACCCAATTCATGGGCAAATGGCTCGGGGGCGTGGTTGCGCACCGACGTCAGGTAGGCGCGCCACGGTGCACCGGTACCGCGCAGCACCTGCTCGATTGGCTGGGACCAGCTGCGGGGTGCGGGCACGGTTCCGTCCGGACGGCCAAGCTGTTGGGCGGTGGCTCGCAGGTTCCGTGCGCGGGTATCAAGTTCGGCATGGCGCCGGCGAGTCGTCCACACCAGCTCGTGCAGCTCTTTTGCAATGTCGGCCACTTTGTTGATCGCGACCTGGTGGGCGCCGTCGAGCTGCGCCCGGTGCTCGTCGTATGCGTGCAGGTCGGTGACGAGTTGCTCCAGATCCCGGTCAAGGGCCTGGTCCGGTACGCGGCGGCGGATCTCGGCTTCTATTTCAGCTATCCGGCCGCGGATCTTTTCGATCGCCCAGGAGGTTTCCCGTAATCCGATCTCTCGATCTCGGCGCCGTTCGGTGAGAAGGGCAACGTCCTGCCCTTCCGGGAGGGTTGCATGCCAGTCCTCTTCAGCCCGCTGCACGTCGCGCGCGATGTCGGCATGTTGCAAGCGAAGCGCGTTCAGCTGGAACTTGAGCTGATCGCGGCATGCGTGGAGTTCGTCGATGGTGTGGCCTGCCATGTTCGTGGGTTCTCCGTTCTCAATATGCTGGTCCCGGCAAATTCCGAATGGTCATCAGACGAAGTCATAAAGACGACCGTAGAGCGACGAGTGACTCCGTTGATCACAGCGGTGTATGGCACAGCGTGCTTTCCGGTGGTCTCATCGTTGATCGCCGATGGTCGCTGGCGCAGTTCGTCGCCCGCTCGGTTAGGTGGCGCATTGTGTCCCTTACCCGGCGCACCGTTCGGATATTGGTAGATCCCCGCGTAACACAGCCACCTGCTCTGAACCCGGCCGGCCGGACACCCAACTGGTGGTGGGCATCGACTTCGCGTGGCGGTGCAATCGGGCCAGCATTCGGGATACGTCTCGGTGTCCTGCGACGGTCTCTGGTAGGCAGATTATGGATGCCATCGACAGTGTCACCTTGCATCCGTCGACCTCCCACGGCTCATCGAGCACTGCCGAGCCGAGAGGCATCACCTCGTCGGGATCAGAGACCACGACGAAGTCGTCCCCGGTGATATGAGCGACCGTCGCGGAGGGGATCGCCTTGGTTGCATCGGTTAGCACGCGACCCAGCGCACGGATGAGGTCGTCGCCCGCGGCGAAGCCACCCCGGTGATTCACCGTGTCGAAGTCATCGACGTCTAACGAGGTCACCGCGAAGGCGTCCCCATTGGCTACCTTCCGGTCCAGCAGGTCGGCGACCATGTCGCTGCCGGGTAGTCCGGTGAGCGGGTGCACTGCCGCGGCTTGGTCGATGTGCATCTTGACCACGCCGTGGATCACGTCTGCGACGGAGACCGTACCGGCGCAGCGGCCGGCGGAGTCGAGCACGACGATGTCGTCGTACCTCCGGTGCGCCACACTGTCGCGCACAAGCTCCAGTGCGGCCAGTGCGTTGGAGCTGGCTTCGATTACCCGGGGCTGGTCGGCAAGCCGAGCGGCCTTCCGCTGAGCGTACAGGGCGTGGCCGTAGGCCCCGCTGACTGTGAGCAGGAATCGGTTGCGGTCCAGGGTGTAGCCCGGTTTGCCATCGTCGTCTAGCAGCACCACCCCGCTGATGGCTGGTCCATTGCACAGCACAGTGCGGACTTCCTCCCCGGTGGCTGATATCGGCAGACTGACCGCGGGATGCATGAAGTCGGTGATCCGCGGTCCCGGCGAGCCGTGGACTGGGGCCGGTGACACCGGCGCTGGGAGCTCTGCGACACCCGGGATCGGCAGGTAAGTCAGGGGACGGCGGTGGGGTGGTGCCAAGAGGTCGCCCTGCGCGATGCCCACCCTGTACTGGCGCAGGGTGGCCAGCTGCTCCAGACGTTCTACCCCTTCGGCTACTACCTGCGCTCCGATTCGGGCAGCCAGGTGCTGAAGCGCCTCCAGTACGGCCACACAGCTGCTGTCCCGGGGCAGCCCGGTGACGATCTCGCGATCCATTTTGATCAGGTCGGGCTTGGCTCCGGCGATCACGGTAAGTGGATAGTTCCCGGTGCCGACTCCATCCAGCGCGATGCGATATCCGAGGCGACGTAGCCGGTGCAGCCCAGCGATGAACAGGTCGGGCTTGAGCGCCGCGTGCGACGGGTTGATCTCCAGCACCGTCTGGTTCGCCTGCCGGCCAGTGCCGCTGAGCACGTGGTGCAGCGGTGCGAGCGTCTCCTCCTCGGCGACAATGGTGTCGGCCATCAAGTTGAGGTGCAACGGCAGCAATGTTTCGTGCTCGGAAGAGTAGCGTGCGGCCGCAACAGCCAATGTCACATCGAGTTTTCCCAGTCCTCCTGTGTGAGCGGCTGAACCCAACAGCGACCGCACATCACGGTGCAAGGGTCGGGCAAGCATCTCCATCGCCACTACGCCACCAGTGTGCAGGTTGACCAATGGCTGAAACGCGAATCGGGTGTCCACCGGTGTTTCGGGCACTGAGTGATGATGCCCCGCACGGTTAGTGCCAGGCAAACGGCTGCCCGTATATTCATCCAGTGTTCACTCCGCCAAAAACTGCTGACAGTGCGCATACGAACACGCCCACCGAGACTCGTCGACTTGCGGCGCACGAACAGTGACAGAAAGTGCACGATCGCGTCCGCGGCGCCAAAAATAATAGAATCAGTCTATCTTTCTCGGGATAACTGAGTAGTTATTGTTCGTCCTAGCTATTAGCTTGATCCCTCACCAGATTGACACGACACAGAGCTCCGCAGCCACGGTGAAGATGACCACAGGACTCACATTCCAGCAGCTATAGACCGGACTCGGACAGTGCTGAAGCGAGGGACTGCGAGGTGCTTGACGCACGCCGTTGCGCGCGGAGTAGTTAGCCGACCAGACTTGCTCGGAATACGGATCAGAGTTCGCTGCGACGGTCCAGTTCCACCCCTGGGCACTGACCTCGGCGTCGGCGTAAAAATTGTCGAACGTGGTG
>JAVXWL010000209.1:0-6497 GCA_032230565.1 Pseudonocardiales bacterium
TTCCCAGGACGGCCACACACCGGTACCGTGCGGTAGCAGCGGGATGTGCTCGACGCGTCTCGCCACGGGAGGCCCTGATCGTGGCTTTTGTCGATCGGGCGGGTAATCCGCCCACGGCGAGCACGGGGGGGCCGGCACCCGGCCCTTGTGGTCGGTCCCGCTGAGCCCGACCGGGCGATGCGGTAGCGACCCAACAGAGGCCGGCCGGCCCACCGAGTAGCGGGCGCGGTGCCGCGCACGCAAGGGAGCTGCCGTGATCGCTTCTCGCTCGCCACACTCCACCGCCCCGGGTTTGCGCACTTATGTGCTGGATACCTCAGTGCTGCTATCCGACCCTTGGGCGCTCAGCCGATTCGACGAGCACGAGGTGGTGCTGCCACTTGTGGTCATCGGAGAGCTGGAGGGCAAGCGGCATCACGCGGAACTAGGCTGGTTCGCTCGAGAGGCATTGCGCCTGCTCGACGATCTGCGGCGAGCCCACGGCCGGTTGGACGCGCCGGTCCCGATCGGCGACCTGGGTGGCACTCTGCGCGTCGAGCTGAATCACTGGGACCCGACGGTGCTGCCTGCCGGGTTCCGTACCGACACCAACGACTCCAGGATCCTGGCCTGCGCGCTGAACCTCGTCGCCGATGGACGCAACGTCACGTTGGTGACCAAGGACATGCCGCTGCGGGTCAGGGCGGGAGCGGTCGGGTTGGCCGCAGACGAGTACCACGCACAAGACGTGGTGCCGTCGGGGTGGACTGGGATGAACGACGTCGAAGTCGGTCCTTCCGTGCTGGAACAGCTCTATAAGGAGGGGATCACCGACCTCAACGAGCATCCGGAGGTCGCTGGGTTGCCCTGCAACACCGGCCTGCGGTTGCTCGCCGGGACGGCGACCGCGCTGGGTCGGATCACCGCGGACAAACGCGCCCGGCTGGTCCGCGGTGATCGGGAAGCGTTCGGACTGCGGGGGCGCTCGGCTGAGCAGCGGGTAGCGCTCGAGCTGCTACTCGACCCCGGAATAGGGATTGTGTCACTCGGTGGTCGGGCCGGGACGGGCAAGTCGGCGCTGGCGCTGTGCGCCGGCCTCGAAGCCGTGCTGGAGCGCGGGGCGCACCGCCGAGTCATCGTCTTCCGGCCGCTGTATGCCGTGGGTGGTCAGGAGCTGGGTTACCTGCCGGGCAGTGAGAACGAGAAGATGCAACCCTGGGCTCAGGCGGTATTCGACACCTTGGGAGCAATCGCCTCACCGGATGTCATTGACGAGGTGATCGACCGCGGGATGCTCGAGGTGATGCCGTTGACCCACATCCGCGGCCGATCGCTACACGACAGCTTCGTGATCGTCGATGAGGCGCAGTCCCTGGAGCGTAATGTGCTGCTCACGGTGCTGTCCCGGTTGGGAACGGGTTCTCGGGTGGTGCTCACCCACGATGTCGCGCAGCGGGACAACCTGCGGGTGGGCCGGCACGACGGGGTCGCCGCTGTGATCGAAAAGCTCAAGGGGCACCCGCTGTTCGCCCACGTCACCCTCACCCGCTCGGAGCGGTCGCCGATCGCAGCGCTGGTCACCGAGATGCTGGAGGAGTACGCGCATTAAGGCCACTAACCAGTTTGGCCGCTCTTCAACAGCTACCAACCCGCATGCGGTACGCCTTGAAGAGCGGCCAACCGGTTACTCCTCGCCGGTTCGCGTGGCTCCTTGGACGCCGCCAGCGCAACGCCCGGAAACGGGTCGGAGAAAACGTCGAGGGCTTCGAACACCTGCTGCACGCAGCGGGCCACCTTCTCGAAGGATCTCTGCAGCCGATGCGCCGTGCCGAGTCGGCGCATCGGCGATGCATCGCTGTGGCGGTCAGCCAACTCGCGCAGGGAGGCCAGGGCACTGTCCAGGCGGGGCAAGGCTTCGCTGACTGTGCCGATGACGCCAGCGACCGGCGGACGAAGCACCCGGCCGCCAGCGCCCGCGGATGCACTGAGGATCTCGTCAATGCCGTCTCGTGCCTCATCGAGGCGCAGCGCCAGGCGGTGCAGCTCGGTCGGAACGCGCAGCGTCATAGCATCCGCTGCGCCGCTGACCGCTCCTCGAGCTCCACAGAGCATCAGCTCGCAAACCTGCCGCCAGTCGTCGTAGTACCCACGGATGAGAAAGATTCTGGCGAGTCGTACGCCCAGCGCCCAGCCGAGCTGGCCCGACCCCACGGAGAAGGCCTGCTCGACGGCGCCTGCCACGGCCGGCCATTCAACCTTGAACCAACCGCACGGGTCGCTGATCACCGCCTTGAGCGTCGCCTCGTCCGGTCGCCAGCAGGTCCCGGCTGCAAAAGTCTGGGCGAAGGTGGCACTCGTCAGGTGCCGGGCGGCCCCTTCGGCTAGTGCCAGCCATCCGCCGAACGCGCGATCCAGCGCGGTGCGTCGATTAGCTTGCGTCTCTTGGTCGCGGGCAAGCTCGCGGGCGTAGGCACGCAGCAGGTTATCGAAGCGATAACGCAACCGTCCCGAAGCGCCGTTCCCGGCCACGTCGAGCAGGTGCATATCGACCAGGTTGTCCACCAGCTCTTCGGCCCGCCACTGCGATACGTCGAGCATTGCTGCGGCTGCCCAGGCAGCGAAGTCGCGGACCTCGAGCAGTCCGAGGAGCCGGAAGGCGCGCTGAGCCGTTCCATCCAGGCTCTGGTAGCTCAGCGCGAGGCTGGCCCGCACGTCGAGGTCTCCAAGCCGCAGCTTGTCCAGACGGTGGTGCTCGTCGGCCAGATCAGCCTCGAAGCGGGACAGCGGCCAATGCCGCCGGCTACCCAACCGCGCTCCCGCGATCCGCAGCGCCAACGGCAGAAAACCGCACAGCCGCACGATCTCCGTCGCCGCCGCGGGTTCCATCGCGACCCGCCGCGGCCCGGCAAGCCGGGCAAGCAGCTCGACAGCCTGGTCCGCTTCGAAGATGTCCAGATCGACCAGCCGGGCGCCGGTCAGCCCAGCCAACCGGGTTCGGCTGGTGATCAGCACCGCGCACCCGGGGGTGCCCGGTAGCAGCGGTCGCAGCTGAGCTTCGCACTCCGCATTGTCGAGCACTATGAGCACCCGCCGGTCGGCGAGCCGGCTGCGATACAACGCCGCACGTTCCTCGGCATCGTCCGGGATCGCCGTCCGGTCCACCCCGAGCGAGCGGAGAAACCGGGCCAGCACGTCCGCCGGTGTGAGCGGGTGCGCCTGCGCTCGGAGGTCGACGAACAGCTGCCCATCGGGGTACTGGACGCGCAGCCGGTGCGCGGCACGTACCGCCAGTGTGGTCTTACCCACCCCAGCCTTTCCGGTGATCGCGACAAGCACCGTTGCGACCCGATCTGCCGCGGCGGCCAGGTGTGCCACGGTGGCGAGCTGGGCCCGACGCCCGGTGAAATCGGTGATGTCGGCGGGCAGCTGCGCCGGCGTGATGAGGGGACCTGTCGGAGCTTCCAGCATCGGGTCGCCGGTCAGGATGGCGTGCTCCAGCCGCTGCAGCTCGTTACCGGGCTCCAACCCGAGCTGCTCAACCAGGGCGTGTCGGGTGCGGTGGTAGACCTCCAGCGCCTCAGCCTGTC
Organism: Pseudonocardiales bacterium; assembly: GCA_032230565.1. Lineage (GTDB taxonomy): Bacteria > Actinomycetota > Actinomycetes > Mycobacteriales > Pseudonocardiaceae. The sequence goes on from JAVXWL010000209.1 coordinate 3,567, forward strand.
GGCCGGCCTGGTACAGCGCGGTCATCAACAACCCCTGCAGCTGTTCCCGCATCGGGTGCCGGGCAGCCAGCTCGACGAGTTCGGGGATGATCGCATTGGCATGTCCGCAAGCCAGCTCGGCGCCATACAGCTGGGCGAGGCCGGTGAGCCGGCGCTCGGTCAGCCGGTCGGCCTCGGCGCGGAACAACGCCAGGTCGGTGATATCGCTGAACGGGTCCCCGCGCCACAACCGCAGCGCCGTGCGCAGCACCCCGACAGCACGCGCCGGTTCTTCGATGCCGGTGCCCTCAGCCAGCGCGGACTCGAATCGCTCGGCGTCGAGCTCGCCAGGGTCCACTCGCAGTGTGTAGCCACCGTTGTCGAAGTGGATTCGTTCCGGATCGCCCAGCAGCCGGCGCAACCGATGGACGTGCAGCTGTAGTTTCTTGGCCGCGCGCGGGTCTCGCTCACCCGCCCACAGAGCGTCAACCAGGAGGTCAACCGGCACCGGCGTGTTCGCCCGGGTGAGCAGGACACCGAGCAGCATGCGGGGCATCGGCGCGGAAAGTTGAATCGGCTGCTCTCCTCGCCGGGCCCGCAGCGGGCCGAGAATTTCGAAGTCCATCCGCCACCCCGCCTCCGCCGCTGGTGCCCGCCAGATTGGCACCGAGTGTAGCGACATGCTGCCGCTTGGTAACCGGACGTTCGCTCGATCGGTGTGTCAACTAGGGTGAGCGCTCACCCGGGGCTCCGGGCCGTCACTTCAGGGGCCGCTGGTGCATACGTGGGTGAACGCAAGCAACTAGCTGGAAAGCGGACGGAAAGCGCCAGGACCTAGCGTGGTTCTCGCAATGCAACGGATCCCAGGAGAACGGTCGGGCGGGGGACCTGGGATTCCCATGAGTCGAGTGAGAGAGGGGCTTTCTTGATGTCTTGGACCTCCGCACGGGTGGCTGGCTCAATCCTAGTCGCCACCACGGCCACAGCCGCGTTTGCCGCGCCGGCAAGCGCATCACCATCGCCGAAGGAACCTGGGGTCGGTGCTGCCACTACTGTGGCGTGCGGCCTGAGCTATCCCGCTAAGGATCCCCATGGCTGGGTGAACTTCCCGGCCAATACAGTGACCTTACGCAGTGGGCCCAGCAACTCATGCATCCAAACCGGCCAGGGAATGTACGACCAGCGCGCCCAGTACCTTTGCTACACCCCAGGAGACGGTGGCACCTGGACCGAGGTTCGCAATACCTCCACGGGAGAGCAAGGATGGGTTCGGGACGACCAGCTGGCCGGCTATGGCAGCAACGTGCCCTGTGAGACGAGTCCACCGCCGGCCTCTGTCAGAGGGTGACGATGTGGGGGTTATCCGCACGCTCGTTGAAAGCACAGCAGCTCCGCGACCTATCAACAATTCGTGACTTTGCCGCGATCTGGGGGCAGACCGCGATTACTGCGGTCTGCCCCCAGAACGTGGGGAAACGGCCATGCCCAGCACGTCGAGGGCATTCTTGAGCTGTTCGGCGGTGATGGTGCCGTCGTCGAGGTGACCACGCGCGCGTACTACATCGGCGATGCTGCGGCGCTGGAGCAGCGCTTGCTTGGCGATGGCGGCCACTTCCTCGTAGCCGAGGTAGCGGTTGAGGGAGGTTGCGATCGCCGGGGAGGACTCGGCGTAGTCGCGGCAGCGCGCCTCATCGGGCTGCGCGCCCTCGACGACCTTGTCGGCGAGCAACTGAGCGGCCGCGGCGATCAGCCGGGCCGACTCGAGCACGTTGCGCGCCATCACCGGCATCATCACGTTGAGCTGCAGGTTGCCCTGCGAGCCGCAGAATGCCACGCACGCGTCGTTGCCGATCACTTGCGAGGCGACCATCATCGTCGCCTCGCAGATCACCGGGTTGACCTTCCCCGGCATGATCGAGGAGCCGGGTTGCAGATCGGGTAGCCGCAGCTCAGCCAACCCGGTGCGGGGTCCTGAACCCAACCATCGAATGTCGTTTGCGATCTTGAAAAGTGATACGGCAACGGTGCGCAGCGCACCGGAGCATTCCACCAGGCCGTCCCGAGCGCTCTGCGCCTCGATGTGATCGCGGGCCTCGGTGAGCACATCGAGCCCAGTGGCGTGGCGTAGCTGCTCGACGACAGCGGCACCGAAACCGGCTGGCGCGTTCAAGCCGGTGCCCACCGCGGTGCCCCCGATGGGCAGCTCGCCGAGCCGGGGCAGGCAGCTGGCCAGCCGCTCAACGCCGTAGCGGGCCTGCGCTGCCCACCCGCCCGCCTCTTGGCCGAGCGTGATCGGTACCGCGTCCATCAAGTGGGTGCGGCCCGCGGTGACCACCTCAGCCCAGTCGTTGGACTTCCGGGTCAGCGCCGAGGCCAGATGGACCAGCGCGGGCATCACGTCGTGTGCGACGGCTTCGGTGGCGGCCAGATGAATGGTGGTCGGGAACACGTCGTTGGACGACTGTGACGCGTTGACGTGGTCATTGGGATGCACGTCACAGCCAGCGGCCCGGGCCGCCAAGGTGGCGATCACCTCATTGGCGTTCATGTTGGAACTGGTGCCCGAGCCGGTCTGGAATACGTCGACGGGGAACTGCGAATCATGGTTGCCCGCGGCCACGTCATCAGCGGCCGACGCGATCGCCTCAGCAAGCGCCGAGTCGAGCACCCCCAGTTTGGCATTGACCCGGGCGCAGGCGCCCTTGACCAATCCCAGCGCGCGGATCTGCGAGCGTTCAAGGCCGCGCCCAGAAATCGGAAAATTCTCCACCGCGCGCTGTGTCTGCGCGCGGTATAGGGCGTCGGCCGGAACCGCGACTTCGCCCATGGTGTCGCGTTCGATCCGGTACTTCTGGGTCATGCGAGTGGTAGCTGATCGAAGTCCACTGCGGCATATTTTCGCAGCTTGGTGAGCTGATGGAAGCTGTCGATCATCCGGACGGTTCCGGACTT
>JAVXWL010000218.1:0-37131 GCA_032230565.1 Pseudonocardiales bacterium
CGGGTGCCGGTGTCATTGACGCGACCCGGGCCCACCGCAAGGACCTTGCCCTCCTGGGGCTTTTCCTTGGCGGTGTCCGGAATGACGATGCCGGACGCGGTCGTCGTTTCAGCCTCGCTGGCCTGAATGACGATCTTGTCCTCGAGCGGCTTGATGTTCACGCTCGCCACGGTATGACCTCCACTTTTTGGGGTCTTCGAAGAGCTGGCAGGTTGTCTGATGCTGGCTCCTGCCACCTCGCCGTCGCGGGGGTCGAGGCGGCCCGGGCCGTTGCTGGCACTCTGACGACCAGAGTGCCAATTAGCAGACTACTGCGTCGACTGCCAGCGCTCAACTGGGGTGGTCTAACCACGTTGCTCGGTCTTCACCCCGCCCTGCGGTCAGTCCCGAGGTGCCGCGTCGACCAGCGCAGGACTGATCCGCCCGCGGACCTCGCCCAAGCCGATGCTGGTGCCCTGCGGGCCGGGCGCGGTGGCAGTGATCGACACTTCGTCGTCGTCGGCGAGGAAGCTGCGGGTGGAGCCGTCAGCGAGGGTCAATGGCGCCGCGCCGTTCCAGCTGAGTTCGAGCAGGCAGCCTCGCTGGTCCGGCGCGGCGCCGCTGACCGTGCCGGAGGCGAATAGATCACCCGTGCGCAGGCACGCGCCGTTGCTGGTGAGGTGGGCCAGCTGCTGCGGGGCCGTCCAGTACATCCCGGCAAACGGTGGGCGGGAGATTAGCTGGCCGTTGAACCGGACCTCCAGCGTGATGTCCAACCCCCAGGGCTCGGTGCCGGTGTCCTCGAGATAGGGCAGTGGGCGCGGGTCCCGTACCGGTGGCTGGATCCGCGCAGCGCCCAGCGCATCCAGCGGGACCACCCACGGGGAAATCGAAGTGGTGAAGGACTTGCCGAGCAACGGTCCGAGCGGGGCGGACTCCCAGAACTGGATGTCCCGAGCGGACCAGTCGTTGACCAGGCATACCCCGAACACGTGGTCGGCGAAGTCGGTGAGCGGCACCGGCTGACCCAGCGCCGACGGCGTGCCCACGACGAACCCGATCTCGGCCTCGAAGTCCAGCGCGGTCGAAGGACCGAAGGCAACGGTGCCCTCGGGCAGCCGCCGCTGGCAGCGCGGCCGGGTGACCGGCGTTCCCGAGACCACAACGGTGCCGGCCCGGCCGTGGTAGCCGACCGGCAGGTGCCGCCAGTTCGCCGGTAGCGGTGACTGGGCAGGGCGGAACATCCGCCCGACGTTGGCCGCATGCTGCTCGCACGAGTAGAAGTCGACGTAGTCGGCGACCGTGAACGGCAGCTGCATCGTGACATCGGTGGCCAGCAGGAGCAGCGGCGCCAGCGCCGCAGCGTGCCGATCGCCAGTCAGCCAGCGGGTCAGCGTCTCCCGGACCATGGTCCAGGTCTCGCGTCCCGCGGCCAGCAACGCGTCGAGGTTGCCGCCGCGAAACAGCGCGGCGTGCTCGGGCAGCAGATCCCTGGTTGCGGTGGTGAGGTCGAGGATGGCGTCGCCGACCGCCACCCCGACCCGCGGCTGCGAGTCGACCGCGTCGGTGAAGACGCCGTAGGGCAGCGTGTGCAGGCCGAACGGATGCTCGGCCGCCACCCCGGTCCAGGAGATCACCTGGCTGGACCCTGTCTCGACCAGCTCCACGGGTACGCCGGGTCCTCGCAGGCAGTGCCACCCTCGCCGAGCTCCAGCGGGCGGAAGGTATCCACCATGACCGCCAGCTCGTCGAAGGATTCGACCCCGAGGCTGCGCTCGACCGCACCCGGCTGCGGGCCGTGCGAGTGACCACCGGGATGCAGCGAGACCGAGCCCAGACCGATCCCGCTGCCCTTGCGCGCCTCGTAATCCCCACCGCAGTAGAACATGACCTCGTCGGAGTCGACATTGGAGTGGTAGTAGGGCACCGGTACGGCCAGCGGGTGGTAATCGACCTTGCGGGGCACGAAATTGCAGATCACGAAACCGGTGCCGGCGAAGACCTGGTGTACGGGCGGTGGCTGGTGGATGCGGCCGGTGATCGGCTCGAAGTCGGCGATGTTGAACGCGTAGGGGTACAGGCAGCCGTCCCAGCCGACCACGTCGAAAGGGTGCCGCGGGTAGGTGTAGATGGTGCCCTTCACACCCGCGCCGCCGCGATGCTTGATCAGGACATCCACGTTGGTGCCCTCAACCACCTCCGGTGCACCAGGGCCCCGCAGGTCCCGCTCGCAGTACGGCGCCTGCTCCAGGAACTGCCCGAACCGCGATAGGTAACGCGACGGCGGGGCGATGTGGCTGTTCGTCTCGATGCAGTACGCGCGAAGCGGTTCATCCGCGTTGGGCACCCACCGATGGGTGGTGCCGCGCGGCAAGATGACGTAATCCCCTGTCATAACCTCAAGCGGACCGAAAACCGTCTGCACCGTTGCCGATCCGGATTCGACATAGACGCATTCGTCGCCCACCGCGTTGCGGTACAACGGCGACACCTCACCCGCGACGACGTAGCAGATCCGCAGGTCAACGTTGCCGAGCACCAGTCGCCGGGCAGTCACCACGTCGTGGTGTTTCCACTCCTGGCTGTCAAACAGGTCGTGCAATCGCAGGTGCCGCGGTAGTAGTGGCTCGTTGGGGCTCGTGCTGTGGTCGGGCAGGGTCCACGGCTGCGCGTCGATGATGGCCGAGGGGATCTGCTCGTGGTAGAGCAGCGCGGAGTCAGCGGAGAAACCCTCCTCGCCCATCAGCTCCTCGCTGTACAGCGAGCCGTCCGGGCGGCGATGCTGGGTGTGCCGCTTGCGCGGGATCGTGCCCGCCTGCCGGTAGAAGGCCATGGTTGTCCAGATGGCCGGCGCTAGAGATTGCCTCGGCGGGCCTGCTCGCGCTCGATGGCTTGGAACAGGGCCTTGAAGTTGCCCTTACCGAAGCCCAGCGAGCCGTGCCGCTCGATGAGCTCGAAGAACACCGTCGGTCGGTCCTGCACTGGCTTGGTGAACACTTGCAGCAGGTAGCCGTCTTCGTCCCGGTCGGCGAGGATTCGCAGCTCACGTAGCGTCTGGACGGGGACGCGGGTGTCGCCGACCCACTCGCCAAGGGTGTCGTAGTAGGAGTCCGGGGTGTCCAGGAACTCCACGCCCCGGTCCCGCATCGCCGTCACAGCGCCGACAATGTCGCCGGTCGCCAGCGCGATGTGCTGCACGCCGGGGCCACCGTAGAACTCCAGGTACTCGTCGATCTGCGAGCGCCTGCGGCCGACCGCGGGTTCGTTGAGCGGGAACTTGACCCGGTGATTACCGCTGGTCACCACCTTCGACATCAGCGCGGAATACTCGGTGGCGATGTCGTCGCCGATGAACTCCTTCATGTTCTCGAAGCCCATCACCCGGTTGTAGAACGACACCCAGAAATCCATCCGGCCGAGCTCGACGTTGCCCACGCAATGATCCACCGCCTGGAACAGCCGGCGCCCAGGGGTCACCAACGGCGGATATTCGTCGAAACCTGGCAGGAAGGGTCCGGTGTAGCCGGATCGATCAACCAGCGTGTGCCGGGTGTCGCCATAGGTCGCCAGTGCGGCCAGGCGCACCATTCCGTGCTCATCGGTGGCGTCGGCTGGTTCCGCCAGGACGGTCGCGCCTTGCTGGCGGGCGAACGCGACGGCCCGGTCCACGTCGGGCACCTCGATGGCGAGGTCACTGACCCCGTCACCGTGCGCCGCGACCCGCTGCGCCAGTGGCGTCGCGGCCTGGACGGGACCGGTCAACACGAATCGGGCCCGGCCGGAGACCAGCACGTACTCCGCGGTGTCGCGGTAGCCCTGCTCTGGACCCCGATAGGCCACGCAGGTCATGCCCAACGCCGTCGAGTAGAAGTGCGCGGCTTGGCGGGCGTTGCCGACGGCGAACCGGAGATGATCCATGCCGATCACCGGGAACGAGTCAGGTTCGATGTCGTGCGCGACGGTACCGATCAAGGCGTCGACATTGGTGTCCGTCGACGCCGCGGCGATGTTCAGCGTATGGCTCATAGCGCGCCCCCTCTTTAAAGGTACGCGTCACTGCAACTGAGCCGGCCAGCGTTGGCGGCTAATTCTGCCGTCAACAGTCGAAGTCGCTGGCCCGCACACGGCGGTGAACGCGGCCCACGCAACCGCGGTGAACATCAGTGCCGGGCCGGTGGGTTTCTTGGAGTCCCGCACGGCGCGGTCCGTGTCGAGGTCGGGACGATTGCGTGGGGCTCAGCGCCATCTGAGCCAGCATGCCGAACGCCGCAAGGTAGCTGGCGATCCCGCTCCTGGCGCCCGGCCGGTTCCACGCCCCTATTGCGGGGGCGCCAGCGGGCTCCGGCAAACCAGCGGCAACGTCCGCATACAGGCGTGGTCCTGCGAGCGCTACGAGGCGGGATCCAGGTCGTCCTCGGCACGGTCGCTGGCGTCGCGGCCTCGGCGAGTTTGGGCCAGCCAACCCTGTGCCAGCTTGGCGTCACCGTATTCGTCGTGCCAGTTCCACCACTCGTATGCCGGGGTTTGGGGGTAGCCCTCGGGCGAGTCCTCCCATTCCTCCTGCCGCCCGAGCGCGGTCATGTCGAGGTAACTCCAGGTGCTCCCCAACGCCTCGTCGCCGCGGCTGTTGATGAAGTAGGTGCGGAACACGCTTTCGCTATCGCGGATGAACGCATTGGTGCCGTGCCACTCGTCCACACCGAAGTCAGTATCGAACTCGTCGGTCATGGTGTACCAGGGCATCGTCCAGCCCATCCGCGCCTTCACTCGCTCGATGGCCGGCTGCGGGGCGCGCGAGACGAAGGCGAGAGTGGTGTCGCGGGCGTTCAGATGGGCGACGTGGGCTACCTGATCGGCCACCAGAGAGCAACCGCGGCAAGCATGGTCAGGCCAGCCGAATACGCCGGGCTCGAAGAAAGCGCGGTAGACGATCAGCTGACGACGACCCTGGAACAGGTCAAGCAGACTCGCCTTACCCTCAGGTCCGTCGAACTCATAGTTCTTCTCCACCACCAGCCACGGCATTCGCCGACGATCCGCGGCCAGCGCATCACGGGCGCGGGTCAACTCCTTCTCCTTCACAAGCAGCTGCTGGCGCGCAGCCTCCCACTCTTCCAGCGAAACGATCGGGAGTGGCTTCATTGTGAATCCCACCTTCCAGGTCAGATCCAAGCTCATAGGGCAGGGTGTCTGCCGGTTCAGGACCGGCTGAAAGCGCGTCGGAACCAACTCGATACCGAGCACGCGGTTGTGCGGAGTCGGTTATGGTGTGCTCGCAAGCTCATGGCCGGGCTCACCGACTGAGGTGGTCCTTCAACGCGTCGAGCGGGCCGTCCCAGTCCCGGGCCAGCGCGGCCAGGAACTGTTGCGCTACCTGCATCGGGGCGGAGCGGAGCCGGTATCTCACCCGGCGCCGCTCCCCCGGTTCGCCCGTCACCAGGCCGGCCTCGGCCAGCAGGGCCAGATGTTTGGCGATCGCCTGTCGCGTGATCGGCAGGCGACCGGCGAGATCCGTAGCCGTGGCGGGACCGCCCGACGCCAGCGCGGTCAGGATGGCACGCCGGCTCGGGTCGGCCAGGGCGACGAAGACCTGTTCGGCGATCGCCTCGATGTCAGGCGGCATCGAGGTAGTCGACCAGTCCACCCAGCTCGCTCGCCCAACCCTGAGTGTGGCTGTCGTACGCCTTGCGGTAGGCGTCTTCCGGCAACTGAGCGAAGCCGGTTTCGACCACGGTCAGCCGCGTGCCCGTACCGACCGGCTCAAGCGTGAACTCGACATAGGTTCGGCGCGGATCATCATCGGGCAGGCCGTAGATGGGCCAGGTGAAGCCGAACACCGTCGGCTCCTCGACCCGTTCGACCCGCATGTCGACGGTGTGGCCACCGGTCCACGTCATTTGGGCCGATCCACCCGGGCGCAGGTCGATCGTCGCCTGGTTGCCGAACCAGCTGCCCAGACCCTCGGCCGTGGTGAGTGCAGCCCACACCTTGGCCGGCGGGTGGGCGATCTCGGCGACCCGCTCGATGCGATCGGGGAATCCCATTACAGCCTCCATACTATAGCAACTGGTCGGCTGCTATAGTATGGCAACCGACCGGTTGCGTCAATGCCGCATCCAGATCCGGGTCACACCCCGGCGAACTGCCAGCACCGGAATAGCCCTGCCCCTCGTAGGTTCCGGCCTGACCGGCATCTTCGTCGTGATCCAGCCGTGGCGTCGGCGGTCTTTGCCTGCACCGTCAGCTGGCTGTGCTGGAAGAGCTGCCGACTAGCGAGGTGGTGATCGGCAGGGCCGGGTCGGCAGGGATGTCGAGTGCCGAAGCGGGCGTGGCAGCGGCGAGCAGGTGCGCGCCGAGCGCGGCCACCATGGCTCCGTTGTCGGTGCACAACCGCGGTCGGGGAACCCGCAACCGCAGTCCGGCCGCCGCGCAGCGCTGCCCCGCGAGTGCACGCAGCCGGGAGTTCGCGGCGACCCCGCCGCCGATCAGCAGGGTGTCGATGCCGCGATCAGTGGCCGCCCGGATCGCCTTGGCGGTGAGCACGTCGACCACGGCTTCCTGGAACGCGGCCGCCACGTCGGCTACCGGCACAGCGATCCCCTGGCGCCCCAGTGCCTCGACATGCCGGGCGACCGCGGTCTTGAGCCCGGAGAACGAGAAGTCGTAGCGCGCGTCGCCAGGACCGGTCAGACCCCGGGGGAATCGGACGCTATTCGGATCTCCATCGGCAGCGGCCCGGTCGATGAACGGGCCGCCGGGGAAGCCCAACCCCAGCAGCCGCGCCACCTTGTCGAAAGCTTCCCCGGCGGCGTCGTCGATGGTGGCCCCCAGCGGGTGTAGTGGCGCCACCAGGGAGGAGACCTGCAGCAGGCTGGAGTGCCCGCCGGAGACCAGCAGGGCCAGCGCCGGGGGCAGCGGACCGTGCTCCACGGTGTCCACCGCAATATGCGCGGTGAGGTGGTTGACCCCGTACAGCGGAACCTCCCAGGCCGCCGCGTACGCCTTGGCTGCAGCCACCCCAACCAGCAGCGCGCCGGCCAACCCCGGACCCGCGGTCACCGCCACCGCATCGACATCCGACGGCGCGACGCCGGCAGTCCGCAGCGCGCGGCGCACCGTCGGCACCATCGCCTGCAGGTGCGCCCGGGAGGCGACCTCGGGTACCACGCCACCGAACCGGGCGTGCTCCTCGACGCTGGAGGCGATCTCATCGGCGAGCAACGTGACTGTCCCGTCACCCGACACGCCCACGACGCCCACACCGGTCTCGTCGCAGGAGCTTTCGATGCCCAGCACTATCCCGGTGGTCGTCATTGGTGGGCCTGACGGCGCATGGTGAAAGCGTCGGCTCCGCTGGGTCGGTAGTAACCGCGCCGGAGACCGATCACATCAAACCCCTCGCTGCGATACAACTTGATCGCCGAATCGTTGTCGGTTCGCACCTCAAGGAACACCGTGGCGCCGTGCGCGTGGTCGAGGATCGCCCGCAACAACGTCCGGCCGACCCCCCGGCGCTGGTGTTCCGGGTCCACCGCCAGGGTATGGATCTCCGCCTCGCCGCCGACCCTGGCCAGACCCACATAACCGATCAGCGAGCCGTCCTCCCGTGCGGAAAGGTAGTGATGACCCGCCGCCAACGCCTCCAGGAACGCCTCTGGGGTCCACGGGTCGTCACCGTCGAACAGCACGTACTCCAGTTCGGCGCAGCGCTTCGCGTCAGCGGCCACCATCGGCTCGATCACAACACTCATACCGGCGTCACCCGCTTGCGCGCCCCCGGTTCCCACGCGTCCGGGCGACGCAGGTACAGCGGGTGCAATGGCCCCGGTGTGGCACGGACCCGCACCGCAGCGGCTACCACCGCGACCAGCCCGGCCGGGTCCGGGTACTGCGGGGGAACCACCGGTAAGCCCAGCAGATCAAGGGCGCCGGCCACCCGGGACACGCCGGCCAGCGGCACGTCCAGTGGCCGATCGACGTGCGGACCATCGATCCGGGCACCTGACTCGTCGTAGCGCGCCCAGTACACCTCTCGGCGCCGCGCGTCCGTGATCACCAATAGCGGGCTACCGGTGCCCGCCCGGTAGGCGATCGCGTCCAGGCTGCACACCGGGAAAACCGGGAGGTTCAGTGCATCGCCGAGCGCCGCAGCGGTGACCATCCCGACCCGTAGCCCGGTGAACGGGCCGGGACCCACCCCGCAGACCACCGCGTCGAGATCGCGCATCGACACCCCGGCGGTCGCCAACACCGAACACACCGACGGCATGAGCAGCTCGCAGTGCGCTCGGGCGTCCACCGTGACCCGCTCGGCGAGGATCTCCGGTGAACCCGCCTTGGGCAGCCGTAACAGTCCTGCCGTGACCGCCGAGGTCGCCGTGTCCAACGCCAGCACCAGCACGGATGGTGAGTTTACGGATCACGTGTTTCGCCGTGCGCAGCAAGGCAGGCGTGATCCGGTATCAACCGTTCCGGGCCGTGTAGCTGGGCGATGCGCGTCTCGTCGCCAGCACCGCTGGGCCGCTGCAGCCGGATGAGCAGGTGCTCGTCGGCCAGTCGCTCAGCGATGCCCTCGCCCCACTCCACGACCACGGCGGCCGCCAGCAGGTCAGTGTCCAGATCGAGATCGTCCAACTCAGCCATTCCACCGAGCCGGTAGGCGTCGACATGTACCAGTGGAACCCCTCGACCGCCTGGCAGTGTCGGGTGCTCGCGGGCGATGACGAAGGTCGGCGAGGTCACCGGCCCGCGGACGCCCAGCCCGGTGCCGATACCGCGGGCCAACACCGTCTTGCCCGCGCCCAGCGGGCCGGACAGCACCACCACGTCCCCGGGGCGCAGCCGCTCACCCACGGCCCGACCCAGACGTTCGGTATCCGCTGGGGTCGCCAACTCCACACTTACCTTCACATGCGTTCCAGTCACTTACGTGGCAGCGCCCCTGCGCATTGCGCTAGCAGGTCCAGCAGGTGTTCGTTGACCCGCTTCGGCTGCTCGAGCATGGTCACGTGGCCGGACCCTTCCACCTGCACCAGCTCCGCGTCGGGAAGCAACGCGGCGATGGCCTCGGAGTGCTGGAACTGGATCAACCGGTCACCGTCGGCGCCGAGGACCAGCGCCTTCGCGTACTGCAGACCGGCTAGCGCGGCGTACCGGTTGTGTGCGCCGAATTCCTTGAGGAAGTCGGTCATGACTTCGAACGAGGTGGCGCGGATCATCAGGTACATCAGCTCGACCAGCGCCGGATCGACCGCCTCGTCACCGAAGGCAAGTTTGCGGGTCAGACTCCAGGTCAGGTTTCTGGAGATTTCGCGCCCGCGGTCGACCGCGCGTGCGCTGGGCTCCCAGCGTGATAGCCACCTGGCCAGCGGCATCACTGGGTTTCGCCGGGACAGGAAAGGCTTCGGCAGGCCGGACCGACCGATGTCCCCAGCGCTGGTGTTGAAGAAAGCCACCCCGCTGATCCGCTCGGCGAACAGCTCAGGGTGGTCCTCGGCCAACGCCATAATCGCCATACCGCCGAGGGAATGCCCGATCAGCACGATCCGCCCCTCGGGCGCGGCCACTCGGATCACCTCGTGGAGGTCGCGGCCGAGCTGTTTGAAGGTGCACGCAGCCCGCGGCGAACGACCGGACCGACCGTGGCTGCGGTGGTCATAGAGCACCACGCGGACCCGGGGTGCGGTGGAATGCGCCAACGCGTCGCGCTGGTACAGCCAGCTTCGTCGGTCGAGCGTATAGCCGTGGATCAAGATGACGGTGAGCTCAGGCGCTCCCCCGTCAGCCGGGTCGAGCTCCTCCACCGACAGCTTTATCCCGTCGTCGGCCGTGACCGTGTACTCCCGCGCCGGCGGGAGCACGATCGGCAAGTCGTCAGGGAGCTCCGCAAGGTTCCTGCGCACCTCGCCGATCCGGTGGTGATGTGCGCGGGCGGCGACTAACGTGGCGGCGACCGCCACGCCCAGCACGCCGGCGGCCACCCGCCGAGCCCTCATCGGGCGACCCGCGCGCCAGGAAGATTCACCGAAATCGGACGTCGTCCGTGCACAGTCCGGGTCACCCGGGGACGCACCATCCCCGCGACAACCTCATAGTGGATGGTGCCCAGCTTGTCCGCCCACTCGGCGGCGGTGGGAGCGCCGCCCTCGCCGCTGCCGAAGAAGAGCACGTCAGCGCCCGGCGCGACCGCATCGTCGCCGCAGTCGACCATCACCTGGTCCATGCACACCCTTCCCACCACTGGACGGCGCCGCCCGGCAAGCCACACGTCGAGCCGACCAGTGAGCACCCGAGGCACGCCGTCGGCATATCCAGCGGGGACCAAAGCCAGCGTGGTCTCCCGATCGGTATGCCAGACGTGCCCATATGAGACGCCCTCACCGGCCGGGACCCGCTTGGTCATCGCGACCTGCGAACGCAACGACATCGCCGGTACTAAATGGTAACCCACCCCGGGCACCGGGGAGAGCCCGTAGACGGCGATGCCTGGGCGCACCAAGTCGTAGTGCAGGTCCGGCCGAGTCAACGTGGCCGCGGAGTTCGCCAGGTGCCGCAACGGTCGCAAGCCAGCATCCCGCGCCACCTGAAAGGCCTGCTCGAAGTACTGCACCTGTTGCTCGATGATCGGATGTCCGGGGTCGTCAGCATGCGCGAGATGCGACCAGATGGCGACGACCTCGATGCCGCGGGCAGCCACTGCGGCGCGGACCAAGCCGGGCCACACGTCGGGGCTCGCGCCGCCGCGGGTAAGCCCGGTATCGACCTTGAGATGAACCGGGGCAGTGGTTCCGATCGCGGCCGCGGCTGCGGCGACGGCGTCGAGTTGTTCGGTGGAATACACACCGAGCTCGACGCCCGCGGCGAGCCCGGCGGCGAGATCCTCCCCCGGAGCGCGCAGCCAGGCCAGCACAGGTGCGTCGATGCCGCCGTGGCGCAGCTCGAGCGCCTCCTCGACACTGCACACGCCCAGCGCGCTGGCGCCCGCCTGCAACGCGGCCTCAGCGACGTCAATCGCACCGTGGCCGTACCCGTCGGCTTTGACCACCACCATGGTGGCGGCGCCGGACGCTGCGGCGCGCCCGACGAGAATCCCGACATTGTGCCGGATCGCGTCGAGATTGATCACCACTTCAACGCGAGGACGCGCTGGCATCGCGCTCATCCTGACATCCTCCCAGTCACTTTGACCCTGAGCCCTGAGCAGCGCGATTCGGAGCCGATTCGCGGTTTCCGGGCCTCTCCAAGCGGCCATTCGGCTCCGAATGGCGCTTGCGTCGGGTGATGTTAAGTCTTGGGTGTTGAGCGGAGCGTGCGGATCGCGTCGGTTAGGGCTGCCTGGATTGCCGAGGCGGGGGCTGGGGCTCCCCGAGCGGCGCTGCTGCGGAAGCCGCCCCAAGCGGCGATGGCGGCGGCGAACTCCTGGGCGTGCACTGCGGCGGCCGCTGCCGTGGCCGGGTCCAGGCCGGTTGCGAGCAGCGCACCGAGCACGCCGGTGAGGACATCGCCGGAACCTGCGGTGGCCGGCCAGGACGAGCGGGCCGGGTTCACCAGCACCCGACCGTCCGGGGCGGCGACGATAGTGGTGTTGCCCTTGAGCAGCAGGACCGCATCGAACCGCCGGGCGGCGTCACGGGCATCCGCCACCCGGTCGGCGCCGGGAAGCTTGCCGGTGAGCCGCTCGAACTCCCGATCGTGCGGAGTTAGGACCAGCGGGGTGCCCGGATCCCGACTGTCCGCAAGCTCACGGTGCCGGGCCAGCAGGGTGATCGCATCGGCGTCGGCCACCACCGGCACTCCCACGCCGAGCACGTGGGCCAGCACCTCGCGGCTAGCAGCGCCAGTGCCCAACCCCGGCCCGACGACCCAGGCCTGCACCTGCCCGGCGTCGGACACCGAGCCGGTGGCCACCACCTCCGGCCAGCGCGCGCGTACCGCATCGGCGGCGGAGCCGGCGAAGCGCACCATGCCCGACGTCGCCAGCACGGCGGCTCCCGCGCAGAGCACCGCCGCCCCGGGGTAGTCCGCCGAACCCGCGGCAATTCCAACGACGCCCTGGCTGTACTTGTCGCTGGTCGGGCCGGGCACCGGCCACAGCGCGCCGATCTCGGCAGCGCTCAGCACCCGCAGATCGGGCTCCCCCAGCTCGTCGAACAAGCCGATGTCCACCAGATGCACCGGGCCGCAGCGCCACGGCGCCAGCAGATGCACCGGCTTGCGGGCGCCGAAGGTGACGGTCTCGGTGGCGGTGACCGCCGGCCCGTCTACGGTGCCGGTGTCCGGATCCACCCCGGACGGCGAGTCCACCGCGATGATCGGTGCTTGGACGGCGGCCACCAGCCGTGCGGCCGCCGGCCGCAGCGCACCGCGGCCGGACAGCCCCACGATTCCGTCGAGCACGAGGTGGGCACGATCTGACGGCTGATCGCTGATCCGCCCGCCGGCTCGGCGCAGCGCTGCCAGACCCTGCGAGTGCACCCGGTCCGGGGACAGCAACACGGCTGTCACCACGACCCCGCGACGGCGCAGGTAGGCCCCGGCCCACAACGCATCCCCGCCGTTGTTCCCCGCACCGACCAGCAACGTCACCTGCCGGCCGGCCACCCCACCGGTCCGCTCGGCCAGCGCCGCCACCACTCGAGTAGCCAACCCGAACGCGGCGCGCCGCATCAGGTCCCCAGCCGGGACGCGCGCAAGCAGGGCGTCTTCGGCGGCGCGCACGCGCGCCACCGTCCATGCGCCCTGCGAGTAGTGACGCGAGCTACCACCCGGATTGCCACTCACGGCTATTCCACAGTGACGGATTTGGCGAGATTGCGCGGGCGGTCCACGTCGTAGCCGCGTTGCCGGGCGATCTCCGCGGCGAGGACCTGCAGCGGCACGGTGGACACCAGTGGCTGCAGCAGGGTGGGCACCGCGGGCACCTCCAGCAGGTGCGAGGCGTAGGGCCGCACCGTCTCGTCGCCCTCCTCTGCGATGACGATGGTCCGCGCGCCGCGGGCCCGAATCTCCTGGATGTTGGACAGCAGCTTGGCGTGCAGCACAGCGCGCCCCTTCGGCGACGGCATCACCACTACCACTGGCAGTCCCGGCTCGAGCAGCGCGATCGGGCCGTGCTTGAGCTCTCCAGCGGCGAAGCCCTCGGCATGCATGTAGGCGAGCTCCTTGAGCTTCAGCGCGCCCTCCAGGGCCACCGGGAAGCCGACATGGCGGCCGAGGAACAGCACCACCTTGGCGTCGGCGAGCTCGCGGCCCAGCTCGCGCACCTGGCCAACGGTGCTGAGCACCTGGGTTACGGCTGCGGGCATCGCCTCCAGCTCGGCGAACTCCCGGGCGACCTCGTCGGAGTACTTGGTGCCGCGAGCCTGCGCCACCGCCAGCCCGACCAGGAAGTTGGCGACGATCTGGGCGAGGAACGTCTTGGTGGCGGCCACCCCGATTTCCGGCCCGGCGTGGGTGTAGAGCACCGCGTCGGACTCCCGGGGGATCTGCGCCCCGTTGGTGTTGCAGATCGCCAACACCCGGGCCTTCTGGTCCTTGGCGTGGCGCACCGCTTCCAGGGTATCCATCGTCTCCCCGGACTGCGAGATCGCCACGACAAGGGTGGAGCGATCCAGCACCGGGTCGCGATACCGGAACTCGCTGGCCAGATCCACCTCTACCGGCAACCGGCACCAGTGCTCGATGGCGTACTTGGCGACCATCCCGGAGTGGTAGGCGGTCCCGCACGCGACCACGAAGACCTTATCGATGTCGCGCAGTTCCTGGATGTCCATCCGCTGCTCGTCCAGCACGATCCGACCGTCGATGAAGTGTCCGCGCAAGGTGTTGGCGATGGCGCTGGGTTGCTCCTGGATCTCTTTGAGCATGAAGTAGTCGTGGCCACCCTTCTCCGCCGCGGACAGGTCCCAGTCGACGTGAAACGGCCTGCCATCAGCGGGGGCGCCGTGGAAGTCGGTGATCTGGTAGCCGTCGCGGGTGATCGTCACCACCTGATCCTGGCCGAGCTCGACGGCGTCGCGGGTGTGTTCGATGAACGCCGCGACGTCGGAGGCGACGAAGTGTTCTCCGCTGCCCACTCCGACCACCAGCGGTGATGAGCGGCGCGCCGCGACGATCAGATCGGGTTCGTCGGCATGAGTGACGACGAGGGTGAACGCGCCGTGTAACCGGCGGCATACCCCGCGAACGGCCAGCGGCAGGTCACCGCAGCTCGCGTAGGCCGCGGCGACCAGATGTGCGGCGGTCTCAGTGTCGGTGTCGCTGGCCAGTTCCACGCCGTCGCGCTCCAGTTCGGCGCTCAGCTGGGCGTAGTTCTCGATGATCCCGTTGTGCACTACGGCCAACTTGCCTGTGGCGTCGCGGTGTGGGTGGGCGTTGCGATCGGTCGGCGCACCGTGGGTAGCCCATCGGGTGTGGCCCATCCCGGCGGTGCCCTGCAACGCCGCTCGCCCGGTCGCGTCGAGTTCGGTGATCAGGTGAGCCAGCGCCCCAGCTTTGCGGGTCACCGCCAGCGTGCCGGCCGTGGTGAGCACCGCGACACCGGCGGAGTCGTACCCGCGGTACTCCAGCCGGCCCAGACCATGCAGGACGACGTCGAGAGCGTCTCGATGTCCGACGTAGCCCACGATTCCGCACATGGGCGTCACGCTAGCTCAACGTCATCCCCACGATCCGATACCGTCCCGGCTCATGGCACGCACCGATCCCGCGGTCCGCCGCACGGTTGAGGAGCTGTCCCGGCCAGGTCCGCATGCGGTCGCCCGCGGTGACCTCGCGGCTGCCGGCTTGCCCGGGGTGGTGTTCACTCCGCGCTCCGGGCTCGGACTGCCCGCGGTCGCGTTCGGCCACGGCTGGTTGCAGCCGACGGCACGTTATGAGGAGTTGCTGCGCCACCTGGCCACCTGGGGTGTGGTCGCGGCGGCGCCCGCCACTCAGAGCGGCCCATTCGCGTCGCACCGTCAGTTCGCCACCGATCTACGCACCGCGCTGGACGTGTGCGCCGGCGTGCGGCTGGGTGATGGTGCGATCAGCGTCGATCCCGACATGCTGGGTCTGGTGGGGCACGGGATGGGCGGTGGTTGCGCGGTGCTCGCAGCGGCCGACGACAGCCGATGCCGCGCGGTGGTCTCGCTGGCGTTGGCCGAGACGCTGCCGTCAGCGGTTGCTGCCGCACCCCGCTGTACCATGCCGGGCCTGCACGTAGCCGGCGACAGCGACCAGGTCGCCCCGGCAGTCGGGCATGCCGAACCGGTGGTCAGGGCGTGGGGCGGTCCGGTGCAGCTGCGCATGGTGCCCAAGGCCAGCCATCTCGGGTTTACCGAAGGCCCCCATTGGACCGACGTGCTCCTCGGCAGCGGCTCAGAACCCGCAACCCGGCGGATCAGCCGGGCGTTGGTCACCGCGTTCCTGCTGCGTCACCTCGTCGGCGCCACCGACTACGACGTTCTGCTGGCCGAACCGGAAGCGCGATAGGTCAGCAAACCGCAGCGACGACCTTGGCTACCCGGACAGCGATGTTCGCTGCAGCGGACTCGGTGGGAGCCTCGACCATCACACGCACCAGTTGCTCGGTTCCTGATGCGCGCAGCAGGATGCGCCCGGTATCGCCCAGTTCAGCCTCGGCATCAGCGAGTGCCTCGGCCACCGCGGGTGCCGCTGCGACCGCCGCCTTCTCCGTGACCACGACGTTGATCAGCACCTGCGGCAGCCGGGTCAGCACGCTGGCCAGATCCGCCAAATCGTGCCCCGAGGTAACCATCCGGGCCATCAGCCGCAATGCGGTGAGCAACCCGTGGCCGGTGGTGGCGTACTCGGGACGCACCACGTGCCCGGACTGTTCACCACCCAGCGAGAATCCGCCCGCGGTCAGCGCCTCGAGCACATACCGGTCCCCCACCGCGGTGGTCTTGACGACCACGCCATGCTCGCGCATCGCCAGATGCAACCCCAGATTGCTCATCACGGTGGTCACCAAGGTGTTCTCGACCAGCTCAGCGCTGTCCCGCATGGCCAGCGCGAGGATGGCCATGATCTGGTCGCCGTCGACCACCGCACCGGTGGCATCCACGGCCAAACAGCGGTCGGCGTCGCCATCGTGCGCGATACCGATCGCGGCGCGCTGCACCACCACCGCCGCGCGCAGATCGTCCAGATGAGCGGAGCCGCAGCCGTCGTTGATATTGAGGCCGTCCGGCTGGGCGTGCAGCGCCACGACGTCCGCACCGGCCCTGCGGTAAGTCTCCGGAGCGACGACGGACGCCGCGCCATGGGCGCAGTCGACCACCACACGAAGCCCGTTTAGCGAGTGCGGGGTGGCCAGCAGCAGGTGATCCACATAGCGCCCGGCGGCCTCCGGAACGTCACGCACCCGGCCGATCCGAGCTCCGGTGGGACGCTGCACCTCACGGCTGTGCAGCCGGACGGCGATCTCGTCCTCTACCGCGTCGGGAAGTTTATGGCCACCGGCGGCGAAAAGCTTGATGCCGTTGTCCGGCATCGGGTTGTGTGACGCGGAGATCATCACTCCGAGGTCCGCGGACAGCTCGCCGACCAGATGCGCAATCGCCGGCGTCGGTAGCACCCCGACGCGCAGCACATCGGCGCCGGCCGCGGTCAGACCGGCGGTAACAGCCGCCTCCAGCATCTCGCCACTGGCCCGCGGGTCCCGGCCCACCACTGCTACCGGGCGAGACTCGCTACCCCCGAGGCCACGGTCGGCAAGCACCCTCGCCGCCGCGTCGGCCAGGGCCAACGCCAGCTCCGGCGTGAGCTCGGAGTTCGCCAACCCCCGCACCCCGTCGGTGCCGAACAGCCGGGATGTCAACACCGGCGAGGCGTCGAAGCTCGCCGTATCAACGCTTCGAGTACTGGGGCGCCTTGCGCGCCTTCTTCAGTCCGTACTTCTTGCGTTCGGTGGCTCTGGAGTCACGGGTGAGGAAGCCCGCCTTTTTCAGGGCCGGGCGATCGTCGACGTTGATCTCGATCAGCGCGCGGGCGATGGCCAGTCGCAGCGCACCTGCCTGGCCGGAGGTACCGCCACCGGAGAGATTGGCGAATACGTCGTAGGACTCGGGCCTGTTCACGGTGACCAGGGGATCCCGGATCAGCTGCTGGTGCACCTTGTTCGGGAAGTACTTCTCCAGCGTCGTGCCGTTGAGCTTGAAAACACCGGTGCCGGGCACCAGACGCACCCGCACCACGGCTTCCTTACGGCGACCCACCGCCTGGGTGGCCTGACCGCTGGGTACCGGCATCGCCGGCACGAGCGGGGCCGGTGCAACGGGGGCAGCCGGCCCGGCCTCGGGTTGCGTCGTCTGCGGGGTGGTCACGGTGTCTCTCGGGTCCTCACTGGTTGCGGCTGCTGGGTCGGTCACTGGGTCAGTAGTCACTGGGCGACCTGGGTGATCTTGAATGGCTGCGGTTGCTGGGCAGCATGAGGGTGGTCGGGCGTGGCATAAACTTTGAGCTTGCGGGCCATCGCCCGGCCCAGCGTGGTCTTCGGGAGCATGCCCTTGATGGACCGCTCCACCAGCCGCTCCGGCTGAGTAGCGAGCATCTCGTTGAACGATCGCCGCCTGAGGCCGCCCGGATAACCGCTGTGCCGGTAGACGAAGCTGCGATCGCCCTTGTTACCGGACAGCGCCACCTTGCCAGCGTTGACGATCACGACGAAGTCGCCGGTGTCGACATGGCGGGCGTACGTGGGCTTGTGTTTGCCGCGCAGCAGCGTGGCGACCTGACTGGCGAGACGGCCCAGTACCACATCCGTGGCATCGATGACATGCCAGGCGCGCTCGACTTCGCCGGGCTTAGGGCTGTACGTGCGCACGGACATACCTCATTATCGCATTCGCAGGGTCATCGATTCAGGAGCCGCGCACATCCGCACAGCAGCGTGGAAACGATACCGGGCGCCGCGCAGCCCGGTCAAAACGGGGTGGCCGCGGGGCGGGGGCTAGTACCCAGCGGCGACCCGGGACGGGGTTACGACCAGCGCGCCCGGTTCGCCGCTTCGCCGGCCTGGTAGTTCTCGTTTGACGTACCCAGCGCCACGCCGATCTGGTTGAGCACCTGGTTCAGGTCGTTCGCCGATCGATCCCACTTCGCCTGGTGGGCCTGGTAGGCGGACGACGCATCGCCACTCCAGGTCTCCACCATCGGCTGCAGGTAACGCTTGAGGTCCTCCATCTCGCGACTGATATTCGTCCACGTCGTCTGGATCGAGCTCCGCGCGCTTTCCAGCTCGCTGAAGGTGACCAGGATCTCGCTCACGTATCTATCTCCTTGTCTCAGCAGTACGGGTCGCGGTCGGCGTACTCAGCTGCCGAGGGCCTGACTGATCCGCGAATACGTCTGGTTCTCGTTCTCGTCGGCCTGGGCATAGGTGGTCCCGGATCCGCGAATCTGCTCACCGATGCTGTTGAGTGCCTCGTTGAGATTGCGCGCATCGGTATCCCAGCGCTCCATGAGAAGGTGGAAGGCCGTCGATGCCTGGCCCTTCCATGCGCCGGCCAGCGGTGCCAGCTGGTTGCGTAGAGCAGAAAGCTGACCCTGCACGCTCTGGTTCACCTCGGCGACGTGGTTGGAGGCTGACTGCATCTGCTCGAACTGCGCGCCGAACTGCTGTGCCATCTGCTGCGGTCTCCTCGCGTTGGTCGGTCGGGTTAGGCGATCTGACGACAAGAGGACGCCACACTGCCAGACTCGGTTCCCACTCGTGACCGGTTGGTCGCAAAACGTTGCACACGCGAACGCGGGCAGCTGTCACGCCGGCTCAGGCCGCGAACTCTGACCTTGGCCGCCATTCCGGTGACGATGACTAGGCCGCGCCGCCGACGGTGAAGTGGGTGTCCATCCCCTTTGGTTGCGGCCATCGAGGTGAGGTGAGAGCCCAAGGATGGGCACTGCTGTTAGTTGCCTTCTGGTAGGTCGAAAATGTAGCCGACACCACGGACTGTGCGAATGTGAGCCGGTTTATCCGGATCACTGTCGATCTTTGCTCGAAGGCGACGAATATGCACGTCTAGGCTATTCGGAACGTCAGCCCGGTCGGGACCCCACACGTTGTCTCGAAACTCGCGGCGAGTGACGACACGGCCGGCATTATCCATCAGCTGCCGTAGAATCATGAATTCCTTGTGCGGCAGGTGAACCGGTGCGTCGCGGACGACGAGCTTGTGTCCATCGAGGTGCAGTTCCACGTCGCCGATTCTCAAGATCCGCAGCTGCCCGAAAGTCCCGGGATCGATGGGTAAGTAGCGGCTTGGTTGTACGTCAGCCACATCGACCCCGCCCGGGATGCAGTTCTCGGTAGCCTGGTGTCCGATCATCCTGGACACTTCGCCAGGTAAGACGTCACATCAAGCCCCTCCCCTGCCGGTCAGGCGCCTATCACTCCATTGAGTGACGACCCCGGTCTGCGTGAAGGTAAGCCGTCCGTAAGCGAAACGGCAAGTAGCTAGCGTAGAGTAATTAGGTAAGCCTACACAATCACCTAGTTGGGGTACGCGCGATGGCGAATCTTGCCGAGTCCTCGCGGGCACCGCGGCCGTGGCCTCCCCGCGCCGCGCACATCGCTCGACAAATACGTGCGGTGGTTTGTGATCAGTTGGGCAGCCCGGGAGCTGAGCACACCGTGCTCCAAATGGACTACTCAACACGGGGTGTGGACTAGCTTTTCAGTCTCTCAGCGCCCGCGGCGCGCCGATGGGCGCCGCAGGGCAACCAGCGCTCTCAGGTTTCTACGCGACATTGCCCTGCCTCCATAGGGTCCTCGCCACGCGGCGCTGCGCAACGACCAACCCATCCCTGACGGAAGAGAAGATCATGCCTAGCTCTCCAAGTCCTATGCTCGCGGCGATCGGCGCCGCCGTCGTTGGCGTGTCGCTCGCCGCATGCGGTGGCGTGACGTCGGCCGGCTCAAGCGCAGCGCCAGCCGCAGCCATGCAGTACGCCGCAGCACCTGGCGAAGCCGCGCCGAGCACGGCGAAGGTGTCGGCCAACTCGGCGAGCCAGGACGATATCGCCACCGCGCTCAAAGCAGCCGGCGTATCCAGCCCGAGGCGGTGGGCCGCTGAGGTCGTTGAGTACCGGCCTTACTCCAACGGCGACTCCGATCTGGCGAAGTTGCGCCAGAATCTGGCCAAGTACAACCCCGGTGAGCGGACCGTCGACATGATCGTGTCAACGCTGCGGCCGTGACCCAGGTGCGCCACGCGCGGCGGGCTGACCCGCTGCATCTGCTGCACGACAGCCTCAGCGCCCTCACGGTGCTCGGCATCGTGGGCACCGCCTTTGAGCTGGCGACTCTGCAGCATTGGAACGGCGCCATGCAACTCGTGCCCTGGGCCGCGCTGTTGGTGCTCGCCGCGGCGCTGGCGCTGCACGCCGGGCCAGCTGGTCGCGTACCGCAGACTGGCCTCGTCCGCGCTCTCGCGCTCCTTGTGCTCGCCGCCTCTTTGTTCGGCGTGATGGAGCACGCGTTGGTGAACTACGACGCCGGGCCGCTCGACCAACATTTCGCCGAGACCTGGGACGCGCTGTCCCCGTGGTTACGCTGGTGGTACGCGATCACGAGGACAGTGGGCCCGGCGCCAACGCTTGCGCCTGGCATGCTCGGCCAGGCCGCCAGCACGTTGATACTCGCCACGATCGGTCAGCGCGCAGGCTCCACCGAGTGGGCCACGCGGCACCGTCAACACACCTACCGCAGTCGCCTCCCCGACATGGCCTGCGCTCGCGCCGACACCGTTGTCGCTGTCACCGCTGTCGCCGCACCCAGCCAACTAGGCGGCTACTCACCGACCAGACATCGCCGCCAACGCTGGTGACGTGATCCGAACACCCGGCAATGGACGCCCGAGCTGGTGGGCACCGACGCCCGCTGACGGGCCGACTCGGCGCGAGCCGCGATCGCCTGCCGCAGCGCATCCTCGATCACGAGAGCTGGTCAGAAAGAAGCGACCGTCACTCCGGTGGCAGCCAGGCGAGTTGGACGAGCTGGCGGCCGGCTTTGCGTTCGACCAGGGTTCCTCGGCCGGGGGGCATCAGAACTGGTTTGACGTTGCCCAGCAGCGGTCCCTCGTCGGGGTTACCGCTCATCACGATGCCGGGAGTGGACAGCTCCCGCAGCCGCGCGGTCACCGGCTCGAACAGGGCTCGGGCGGCACCACCGCACCGTCGGGCAATGATGAGGTGCAACCCCACGTCCTTGGCTTGGGCCAGGAACTCCAGCAGTGGTGCGAGCGGGTTCACCCCGCCCTGAGTAGCCACCAGGTCGAAGTCGTCGACCAAGACATAGAGCTGCGGGCCCGACCACCAGGAGCGGTCTCGAAGCTGCTGCTGGGTGACGCCGGCACCGGGCAGGCGCGCTCGCATCGACTTCGCCACATCGCTGATGATCGGAGTCAGCACGTCGGCCGACATCCCGTACCCGATGAGATGCTCGGATTCGAGGAAGCCGAGCATGGTGCGGCGGTAGTCGACCATGACGATCCGGGCCTGCTCCGGCGCACAGCGCTCCACGATTCCGCGGGCGATCGTCTGCAACAGGTTGGTCTTGCCGCACTCGCTGTCGCCGAAGCACAGGAAGTGCGGCTCAGCAGTGAAGTCCAGCGATACCGTGGCGAGCTCGGCTTCGTTGATCCCGATCGGGATCAGGTGTGGCTGCTGCTCGGGCACCCGCAACTGCGAATACGGGATCCGCTCGGGCAGCAGCCGCACGCGCGGTGCGCGGTGTCCCGGCCAACCGTCCCGGATGTGCGCTACCGCGTCGGCCACCCCGGCGCCGACGTCCTGCGCGCCGGGGACCGCATCGATCCTGGGTAACGCGGCGAGGAAGTGCAGCTTGTCCCGGGACAGTCCCCGTCCGGGGCGCCCCGGCGGCACATTGAGCGCCGCATTACGGTCGATATCGGACTCGCCGGGGTCGCCCAGGCGCAGCTCTAAGCGGGTACCGAGGAGGTCTTTCATTGCGGGCCGGATCTCGGCCCACCGGGTGGCACCGATCAGCACGTGCACCCCGTAGGACAGGCCCTGGGTGGCCAGGCTCACCACCCGCATCTCCAGATCGGAGACCTCGAACTCCTGGCGGAAGCTGTGCCACCCGTCGATCACCAGGAACACGTCGCCGAACGGATCTTCGCCGAGCTCACCGCGCTGCTTGCGGGCCCGGAAGTCGGCCATCGAGTCGATACCCAGGGTGCGGAATCGCTGCTCGCGCGCGGCAAGCAAACCGGTTATCTCGGCGATGATGCGCCGGATCGTATCCGGCTCCAGCCGGCCGGCGACCCCGCCGCTGTGCGGCAGACCGTCAAGCGAGGCCAACGTTCCCCCACCGAAGTCGATGCAGAAGAACTGCACCTCGTCGGGGGTGTGCGTGAGCGCAAGCGACATCAGTACCGCGCGCAGCAGGGTGGACTTGCCCGACTGCGGGCCGCCGGTGACCGCGGCGTGGCCCGCGGCGCCGGAGAAGTCCGCCCAGAGCAGGTCGCGGCGCTGCTCGTAGGGCTTGTCCACGATCCCGACCGGGACGGCGAGGCGACCGTTGCCGAAGAACCCGATCGGGGACAACCCGCGATCCTCGGTGATCGACAGCGGCGGCAACAGTTGGTCGAGCGATGGCGGCGCCTCCAGCGGTGGCAGCCACACCTCGTGAGCGGGCGGCCCCTGCCCGCGCAGCTTGGCCACCACGACGTCCAGCACGCTGGGCTCGCTGACTTTCTCTGGCGGTTCGTCGCGCGCCTCAGGGGAAGGTGCAGCCAGCTCGGGTAGATCCACATAGTCGGGTACGAACAGCCGCGGCCGCAGGTCGGAGGTGATCGGGGCTGACGTGGCCCTCGCGACGACCCGGCCGACCCGGTAGGGGCCCGAGACGTAAGCCGCCTTGAAGCGCTCCATCGAGGCGGTGTCGAATTTCAGATAGCCGGAGCCAGGCGCTGAGGGCAGCTCGTAAGCGTCGGAAACGCCCAGCACCGCCCGCGATTCCCCGGCGGAAAAGGTCTTCAGCCCGATCCGGTACGACAGGTGCGACTCCAACCCCCGCAGCCTGCCTTCCTCGAGGCGCTGTGACGCCAGCAGCAGGTGCATCTGCAGCGAACGACCCAGCCGGCCGATCGCCACGAAAAGATCAATGAACTCCGGCCGCTGCGCGAGCAGCTCAGAGAACTCGTCGATCACGATGAACAACGCCGGTAGCGGATCGAGGTCGGCACCGTTGTCCCGGGCCTTCTCGTAGTCCTTGACGTTGGCGATGTTCCCTGCGGTACGCAGCAGTTCCTGGCGGCGGTTCATCTCGCCGGCCAGCGCATCGTGCATGCGCGAGACCTGGGTCAGATCGTTGGCCAGGTTGGTGATCACCGCGGCGACGTGCGGCGCACCCTCCATGCCCAGAAACGTCGCGCCACCCTTGAAGTCGACCAGCACCAGGTTCAACGCCGCGGAGGAGTGGGTGGCGATGAGTCCAAGTACCAGCGTGCGCAGGAACTCCGACTTCCCCGATCCGGTGGCCCCCACGCACAGCCCGTGCGGGCCCATGCCGCCCTGGGCGGCCTCCTTGATGTCCAGTTCCACGGGCTGGCCGAACTCGCCGAGCCCGATGGGCACTCGCAGCCGGTCCCGGACCGGGCGCGGTCGCCAGGCCTGGGCTACATCGAAGGCATGGGGATCTTCCGACAGGCCAAGCAGTCCGAGCAGCCCGGTGTTACCCAGCAGCGGCGTGTCGTCGCCGTGGGACTCCGCTGCGCCCAGGCGGAACGGCGACAGGGCCCGCGCCACCGCTTCGGCCTCGGCGACGGCGAGTGAGTCGGGAGCTCCGAAGAACTCGACCCCGGTCGCCCCGCGGGCGCCGATCTGCCCACCCTCGATCGCCAGCTGTAGCCCCCGGCGGCTGGTCAGGGTGCCCAGCGAACCCGAGAGATCCAGTAGGGTGACCCCGGCCAGCCCCTCCTCAAGGAGGATCTGCTCCGCTCCGGTGACCTCGCCACCGTCGACGACGATCAGGATCTGCGGCCCGTCGCCAGGCGGGGAAGCACTGCGGGAAAATCGTGGGCGATCCCGGACCTGCTCGGCGAGCAGCTCCTCGATCCGGGCCAGCGAACCAGCCATCATCCGCACCGGCCCGACACCATCGACGTGGCTCGGGTGCTGTGCATGGGGCAGCCACTTCGCCCACTCCCAGTCCAGCTTCGCCCGCCCGGTGGTGACCACGGCGACGAGCAGATCGTCAGGACTGTGGAAGGTGGCCAGCTGCGCCACCATCGAGCGGGCCAAGCCGCGCGATGCGACCGGTTCGCCGGAGATCCCGATCGCGGCGAAGCCGCGAACCGAAATGGCGATCGGCAGCTCCGGCACGATGGAATGGGCCCGGACGAACTGACGCAACGCCAATGTGGTGATCGGCTCCAGCTCGTCGACCGGACCGGTCTGCGGCGCCACCAGCCGGGTAGCCAGCCGCTGCGATCCCCGGCAGATCCGTACCGTGGCGAAGTCGAGGTCGCCGCCGCGCCGTTCCCACATTCGCCGGCTGCTGGCAATCGACCACAGCGCGGCCGGATCGGGATGGCTCCACTCTAACGCCGCGCGCTGCTCCCGCGCGGCTTCCCGGGCCCGCTCCCGCATCTGCCCCAGGTAGCGTAGGTAGTCCTTGCGGTCGGCGTTCATCTCCGCCTTGGCCTGGCCGCCACGGCTGCCACCGGCGAACATACCGATGGTTGAGACCACCATCATGATCGGAAACATCAGAAATAGCGGGTTGCTCTTGCCGTCCTCGGTGGTGAAGGTGTAGCCCACCATGCCCAGTACGGCGACGATCATCACGATCGGCAGGATCTTCTGCACGATGTTGCCCGGCAGCACCCTGGGCACCTCAGGTGGAGCCTCCAGATGCACCTCACCACCAGGCATCTTCGGCGCGGCTAGCCGAGGTAATCGCCGGAACTGCACAGTGCTCATGCCAGTTCACCTCCCGCGGTTCGCCGCGCGATAGCGCTGAGAACAACCGCGCGCGCAGAAGCGGGTCACCCTAGCGGGTACGCGAAGTTGATCTATGCGGCGTCGCTGTCGATCGGGTTGGCCATGGACGATTCGGGTAGCCCGGGCAGGACATCTCATCGCGATGTGCGGCCGAGGGTGG
This sequence comes from Pseudonocardiales bacterium, assembly GCA_032230565.1. Classification (GTDB taxonomy): domain Bacteria; phylum Actinomycetota; class Actinomycetes; order Mycobacteriales; family Pseudonocardiaceae. Next base: position 25,109 of record JAVXWL010000218.1, read on the forward strand.
TTCAGAGTGCAAGCCACCTGTTCGAGGAGCCCGGCGCACTGGCACAGGTCGCCCGGCGTGCCGCCCGGATGGTTCCGCGATCATGGGATGACCCACTGACCGTCAGCTTGCCGCCTCTCGGCGACGGACCGCTAACACCGGGAGTCGATCGGCAGGTCGTACAGCAGTGCGATGCTCAATACACTCGAGAGGTCATCAGCCATCGCCCCAGGTAAATGGCGTGAGCCCAGTGATACGCCAGCGCGCTCGACGCAGAGTGCGCCGCCAAGCCCCCCTCGAACAGGCGGCGCTGAGCGCATGGATACTCCCCCGGACTACACCGCGGCCACCGCGCATCGACGTGGACGCCGATGGTCGGCGGGCCGAGCGAGGAGTGCAGCGGGTGCCAACGAATTGCAACGCAACGCCGGCGGTCCGACCGTCCCGTGCCGGATCGACGGTTCCACCGTCCGACGCCGGATCGACGGTTTTACCGTCCGACGCCGGATCGACGGTTCCACCGTCTGACGCCGGACCATCCACCGTGTTCAGCAGAGTGACGGTGGTGGCACCTCGCACCCGCATGGATCTAGCACTGCCCTCGGACGTTGCGGTGGCCAATCTGGTGCCGATGCTGCTGAAGATGGCTGGCGAGTCCAGCGCGGACGGCGGCAGCCCGCACGGCGGCTGGTGCCTGGCCAAGCTCGGCGGCGAGGCGATCGATCCGGACCGCCCGCTGAGCTCGCTGGGTGTGGTCGACGGTGATCTGCTGCAACTTCGGCATCGCCGCGATAACCCACCGCCGCCGCTGTTCGACGATGTGGTCGACGCCATCGCGGTGGCCGCACCGGACAGTTATCGGCCGTGGAGCCAGCGCACGGCCCGCACGCTGGGGCTGGTCGCTGCCGGATTGGCGTTGCTCGCCAGCGCGGTCGCGCTGCTCCGGGTCGGTGCCGTCGCCAAAGCCGAGTTCGGGCTCAGTGCGGCCGCCCTCGCCGGCGCCGCGGCGGTGATCGCGCTGATCGTGGGCGCGACGATGGCCCGGGTGTACGACGACGCCACAGCGGGCGTGGTGGTGGCGGCGGGCAGCCTTCCGCTCGCATTCGTCAGTGGGCTCTACATCGTGCCGGGCGACGTCCATGCGGCGAACTTCTTGCTGGCGTGCACGCTGGTCCTGGTGCTCGCCGTCACCTCGATCACGGTGCTCAGCGCCGGCATCACACCGTTCGTCGCCAGCGCAACCGCTGCCGCCCTCGGCGCGCTGACGTTCCTGGTCGCCAGTGTGGTTGATCGGCCCGCCGCCGGGATCGCAGCCGGGGCAGCCGCGTTGGCGCTCTGCGCCATCTCGGCCCTGCCCCGGCTGACCATCCAGCTGTCCCGGCTGCCGATGCCCCAGGTTCCCAGCAGCGCCAAGGACCTGCAGGAAGACCCAGGCTTTCCGGACTACACCGCGATCGAACGCCGCGCAGGGGTAGCACACGAGTACCTGACCGGCATGCTTGCAGGATGTGGCGCGGTAGCAGCGATCGGCGCGGTGCTGGCCGCGGCTGGAGGTGCGTTGGGGATTGTGCTGGCTGCGGTGGTCGCCGCCGTGCTGTTGCTGCGAGCCCGCTCCTACGCCAATGGTCGCCAGGCGATCACGTTGCTGGTGAGCGGGATGGTCGCGATAGCCGGGCTGATGGCCGGGTTGCTGGCGTTGGCTCACCAGCCGGGCTTGCTGCTGATCGGTTTCGGTGGTCTGCTGGTCCTCGCGATGTTCGCACTGTTCGCCGGAGTGGTCCTACCGCAGCGCCGGTTCTCCCCGGTGCTGCGCCAGTCGGTGGATGTGGCCGAGGCGATCCTCATCGCCGCAGTCCTGCCGCTGGCTCTGGGCGTGCTAGGCCTCTACCAAACCTTCCGGGCGCTGTGAGGGCTACCGCCAGTTCCCGTCCTCGTCGCACCTCTCTGGTGGCCGTCGCTGTCGCACTGCTGTGCCTTGCGGGACCGGCGTGGCCAGTGGCCGCCCAACCCGGTGATCGGCCGCCGGGAGTGCCACCCGCCGTCGACGTGACGGCCTTGCCAACGCTGGCCAGCGTGAACTCCATGCCCTACATCGTGGACAACACGGCCACCCGGCAAACGGGTCCGGTCGAGCAGCAGGCAGCCTGTCAGCAGCCGGTCATGGACAACCCGCAAAACCTTCAGACTGAGCCGCCAGCGCAACGGCGGCTGCGGATCCGGCAAGCCCAGCAGTACGCAACCGGACGTGGCCAACGGGTCGCCGTCATCGACAGTGGGGTGCAGCCGCATCCCGGGCTGGTCGGTAGATTGACCGACGGCGGCGACTACATCGAAAACCGCACCGGCCTGTTCGACTGCGACGGACACGGCACCGTGGTAGCTGGCCTCATCGCCGCGGCACCCGATCCCAACAGCCGATTCGTCGGGGTAGCCCCGGCTGCGCAAATTCTCGCCATCCGGCAGGCCAGCACCTTCTACTCGGTGCCGCTGCGCCAGCTCGACGACGGCCAACAGATCCACAGCCCGAGCGCCGGCGATACCGTGAGCATGGCGCGGGCTGTGATGCGGGCCGTGCAGCTGGGTGCCACCGTGATCAACATTTCAGAGGCGGCGTGTTTCCCCGCTGAGCGGGACCAGGTCAACGCGCCGGATCTGCAGGCCGCCGTGCACCACGCGGTGGTGCACAACGTGGTCGTGGTGGTAGCCGCCGCCAACACCAGCAGCACCTGCAAGCAAAACAGCCCCGGTGCGCCGGTTACCACGATCTCCTCGCCCGGCTGGTTCGACGATGACGTGCTCACCGTCGCGGCGACTGACAACAACGGCAAACCGGCAGATTTCTCGATCCGCGGGCCATGGGTCGATGTCGCCGCACCAGGCACCGGCGCGGTATCCCTTGCTGCTGGACGGCCCGGCTTGACCACCGGCCTCATTGACGCTCACGGCCAGCCGCGCGCGCTCGACGGCACCAGCTTCGCGACCCCGTATGTCGCAGGGGTCGCGGCGCTGATCCGGCAGCGATACCCGAATCTGACCGCGCGCCAGGTGATGCATCGCATCGAGCAGACCGCGCAACACACCGGCGCGCCCGGTGCGCGCAGCGAAGAGCTCGGCTACGGCATGATCGATCCGGTCGCCGCACTCACCGCCGTGCTACCTGAGGAACGAGATGCCGGTCCGGCCGCGGTGAATGCCGCGAAGCTGTCCGGTCTCCCAACCCCGCCGCCGCAGGACACCCACCCGCGCACCGTCGCCCTAGTCGGCTCAGCCGCCGCCCTGCTCCTGCTAGGCCTCATCGTAGTGATCGCCCAAACCGCCAAACGTCACCACCAACACCGCCCCTAACCGCGGCGATCGTCAGCCCGAACAGCCCGGCTAGCCACCGCGGCGACGAACACCAGCGCGGTGATGATCACCAGCGGGCGCAACCACCCACTGCAGCCCGGACACGCTCGCATCCAGATCGTGCCCAAGCACGGGGAGCGCCACGTTAACGATGGTGGTGTCTAAGATGACCATGAAGTAGCCCAGGCACACCGCCAGCAGGGCCAGCGACAGCACCCGCTGCCCGGCTGGCGCAGCACTGCCTCGGCTCGAACGGCTTTTCTGCCGAGTCACGTCACCAGTCTGGCGGCGCTTTTATTCGACTGGGACCGAAACGTGCGTCCTCGACCACATGAGTCCCATTGGTCACAAGGAGAAGGTGTGGGGATATCTTATGGAGGTGCCACACATGGCAACTTTAAAGGAGATGTCACTCACTGTGTGTTGACCGTGCCTCGATTGCAGCCCGCCTGCACGCCGCCTTGGGACTCCTGAGAACTGGCAGTCGGTCCCGTAAGGATCTGGGACTGTCAGCCCTCCGTCGTACCGTGCACCTGCCCACCCACGAACCGAAGGAGGACTTCATGGGCAGCACCGAGCAGGCCGCGATCGGCGAGCGCGCCGATCTGCTGGAGACGTTACGCAATCATCGGTACTTCCTGCGTTACACGGTCCGCGACCTCACCAACGAGCAGGCGGCCCGACGGACCACCGTGAGCGAGCTGTGTCTGGGCGGCCTGATCAAACACGTCGCGGCGACCGAGCGGGGATGGATCAACTTCATCCTCGACGGCCCCTCAGCGTTGGGGCCATGGGGTGAGGCAAGCATCACTGACCGGTCCGAAGAGTTCAGCGTGCTGGCGGGCGAGACGCTGGCCGCGCTGCTCGACGACTACGACACGGTGAGCCGCCGGACCGATGAGCTGGTGGCGACACTGCCCGATCTCGACATCTCCCACCCGCTGCCCGAAGCCCCCTGGTTTGAGCCAGGCGCGCGCTGGTCAGCGCGGCGAGTGCTGCTCCACGTGATCGCGGAGACCGCCCAGCACGCTGGTCACGCCGATATCATTCGCGAGTCACTTGACGACGCAAAGTCCATGGGATAGCGCATGCCGCGACCCACCATAGCGTGGGCTCCCCACAGTCGCATCAGCGCTTAGCGAAGCTCAATGGCCAATGCAACGACGACTTTCTCGGACAGGCTTCTGGCATGGCTGGTCGGGTACAACTTACCGACGACGAAGAACGCCGCTAATCCCAACAGCGCGACGATCAGGCCCACCGCCGTCGCCCGCAGATGGCGGCGCATCGGCTCGTGCAGCATCACCGAGTCCTTACGGACCAGGGCTGACTCCATCCTGCGGAGCATAAAGCGGTACGCCTGCACCTGCGCCTTGGTGGTCGGGTTCGTCGACATCGGGTGCCTACCGCTCTCTCCGGGGCTGTACGGTGCCGCAGGATATCGAAGCGGAGGCGGAGATATGACCGCAGCACCGGCGCCAGCCCAGCAGAAGCCGACGTGCCACCGGCAGTCAGAACAGCCGTCGGCGCGAGAGCTGAGCGGCGCACCACGCGCCAGCGTGAGTGCCCGGTCGCGCTCAACGGGTTCCCGCTTGGGTCCGCTGCCGGTGGTCAACCTGGTGGTGCTGGAAGTCGGGCTGGCGCTCGGTCTGGCGCTGCTCGCCGTGGACACCGCACTGTGGTGGGCTGCGCTGATGCTGCTGCTGGTCGCGGTGCCGCTGGCGTTGGGCCGCTGGCGCGGCCACTGGTTGGTGCAGTGGGCCCAGGTCGCCGTTGGCTACTTGGTGCGCTCCCATGGCCGCAGCCTCACCGGTCTGGAGCCGGTGGCAACAGGAAATCCGCAGCAGCCGGTTACGGCCGCTGACGATCCGCGGGTGAGCTTGCTTCGCCTGCTGCTACCGGATCTGACCATCGCGCACGGCGCCGACCACCAGCGCGAACCGCTGGGTCTGGTGTGCCACCAGAACACCTGGACCGCCGTGCTCGAAGTCGACGCGGCACCATCGATGATCACTTCCGTCGGGGATGCCGCCGGCCTGCCACTCACCGCGCTCGCGCCCTGCCTGGAACACCGCGGCGTAGTGCTGGATTCGATCCAGGTGATCTGGCATTGCTACCCAGGCAGTGCCGCGCTGCCATCGTCGTCCCCGGCGCTGCGCTCCTATTTGGAGGTCCTGGGCCCCCTGTCGGTGGCTGCCAGGCGCACCACCTGGGTGGCGGTCAGTCTGGACCCACGACGCTGTCCCACAGCGGTGGCCGAACGTGGCGGGGGTGTGACGGGCTGCCACCGCGCCCTGATCGGTGCACTATCCCGGGTCCGCAGCGACCTGCAAGCCCGGGGTGTATCGACTCGACCGCTGGATGGCGACCAGCTGCTGCGCGCCGGCATCTCCGCCGCCGAGCTGTCCGCGGTGGCCGGCAGCGGTCGACCTGTGACGCTCAGCGAGGGCTGGACAGCCGTCACCGTGGCCGGGGTGGGCCACGCCAGCCACGCGATTACCGGCTGGGGAACCAGGGGTGCGGTGCACAGCCTCAACGCATTGACCGGCGTGCGGGCCCTGTCCACGACGCTGTCGCTGTCGCTGTCACCTGGTGAGGACGGTGGTGAGGTCGGGTTGCGGGGAGTGGTCCGGGTCAGCGCCCGCAACACCACGGAGCTCGCGGCAGCCGACGGTCAGTTGCTGGGCATCTCGCAACGACTCGGGGTGGCGCTGCGCCCGCTACGCGGGTTGCAAATCGCTGGCTTGGCCGCGACTCTGCCACTCGGAGCGCCCCGATGAGCCGAACATTGGGCAGCCCCACCGCGGCGGGGACCGGGGCGCCGGAGTTCCTCGTCACTGCTGGGCTGCTTGATGCGATCAGCCCTTCGGGCGATCGTGGCGGCATGGTCCTGGGCTGCGGCGTCAACGATGAACCGCTGAGCGTGTCGATGTTGCGCCCGCAGCCGACCCGGCTGGTTCTGGTCGGTGGGCTGTACCTGGCGCGACAGGTCGCCCTGCGCGCGATGGCCACCGGCGCCTGGGTGGTCGTCGCCACCGGCCGACCCGATGCCTGGCAAGAACTCACCCGAGCCGCCGGCGAGGGCCCCGACGGTCGTCCCGCTCCCCTTGTGCAGGTACGCCGGCTGGCGCCAGTCGAGCTGCCGCGCGCCTCGGAAGACGCTCCCCTGCTGGTCGTGCACGACGGCGGAGCCGTCCCGCAAGAGCTCTTTCCGCCACGATCGCCATGGCAGACGACCCTGTACGTGCTGCCCTACCTGCACCCGCAGGCCGAGAGCACCGCGATCAACGCCGACCTGGTGCTTCTGCAACGGCTCCCCGCTGCCCAGGCAGAGCTGGCCGCTGAAATGTGGCGGCTCCCCCCGCCGATGACCAAGGCGCTGGCGGCATTGACCGACGACGGCGTGGTGGCGTTGGGCCCTGACCTCTGGCTGTCGCTGCGGCTGGTCACTACACCCGCGGAGCGGGAAATCCTCGGGCCGGTGCGCCGGGGAGATTGATCCGGCGATGTCTCCGGGAAAGCTCGCGGCCGTCACGCCTTTGGCAGCAGTACCTCGCCCTCGAGGCCATCGGGATCGCGGAAGAAGATACTCAAGGCCTTGCCGAAGTCGTTGACCGTGCCGTCGCTGGCTCCGGCATCGATCAGCCGGCTCCGGATCGTCTCGAAAGCCTCCTGGGATGCGGCAGCCAGCCCGACGTGATCAATGCGTCCACGACCCCACATCGGAGTTTGGCGATCGGCTTGCGTATTGCCGTCGATCACGAAGATATTCAGCTGCGTGGTAGGACCGATATCGATAACGGTCATCGTCTCGCCAGGCCCGTGCTCACGCGTGGGTCCGACGACAGCATCGAACACCGTCGTGTAAAACCGGCCAAGCCGATCGGCGTCCTTGGAGATCCAGGCGATGTGGTTCACGCCATCCAACAGCATCTGTGCCTCCTCCCTGCACTGAGGACTAACCCACCGTACTGCTGCTGTCGTGATTGGCGGCAGAATCGCCCTGTGCCCACCCACGTCGCGCTGCTGCGCGGCATCAACGTCGGCGGCCGTAACCGAGTCGCCATGGCCGACTTGCGCAAAGTTGTCGCCTCCCTTGCGTACACCGATGTGGCGACCTATATCCAAAGCGGCAACGTGGTGTTCACCAGTCCCAAAACTGACACCACGGCGATCGCCGAGGCTCTCGAACGTGCCATCGCCGAATCACTCGGTGTGCGGCCCAGAGTGGTGGTGCTGTCCTGCGATGAGCTGTCGCAGGTGGTCGCGAGCAATCCGTATCCCGACGAGACGAACAACAAGTGCCTGCACGTCGCATTCACCAGCGAGCAGATCGAACACGCTCAGCTCGCCACCATCGCCGCTTCTGCGCAGCGGGCCACGAACAAGGGCAGCCGCGACGAGGCAACGGTGGTCGGGCGCGCTCTGTTCCTGCACACCCCAGATGGTCTCGGGCGCAGCGAGCTGGCGGCACAACTCGGCCGAGCCGGAGGTCCGCTGGCCGCCGCGGGATCAGCCACGGTGCGCAACTGGGCGACCGTGACGAAATTACTCGCCATGTGCCGCGCCTGACTGGCACGCTGCTGGCAGTGGCCGGCGGGATCGGACCTTGACATCAACCTTGCTTGAGGTTCGAGCATAGTGACATGACGACCGCACTGTCTTACTCGGAGCTGCCCGCGCTGATGACGCGGATGACCGGTGATGAGAAACACGGGCCCAGCGCCACTTCCACTCTCGATGTGTTGTGGGTGCTCTACCGCGACATCTTGCGGGTAGACGCCGCATTTCCGGAGAACCCGGATCGTGACAGGTTCTTGCTGTCCAAGGGTCACGGTCCAATGGCTTATTACGCGGTGCTGGCCGCGCACGGTTTTCTCACACCGGAGGATCTGGATGGGTTCGGGGCGTTTGATTCCCCGCTCGGGTTCCATCCTGATGCCACGCTGGTGCCCGGTGTGGAGATCAGCTCGGGCTCGCTGGGCCACGGTTTGGGCTTAGCGGTGGGCACGGCTCTCGGGCTTCGGCTCACCAAACGGCCTAACCCCCGCGTGGTGGTCCTGGTCGGCGATGCGGAGCTGGAGGAGGGCAGCAACGCTGAGGCCATCCAGTTTGCCGGTCGGATCGGGCTCGACCGGCTCACCACAGTGGTGATTGACAACGATTCCGCGGGGCGGGGCTGGCCCGGCGGGATCTCCGCCCGGTTCGCCGTCGAGGGTTGGGCCACCGTCGACGTGGACGGCCGCGACCATGACGCCCTGCGTCAGGCGTTCACCGTCGATCATCCCGAACGGCCGTTGGCTGTCGTCGCCCACGTCGAGCCCAGCACGACCTGATCACTATCGAGGGAGCGCCCATGTCAACCACTACCGCCAACGCACCGGTCATCAGCGCGGTGCCCGCTGCCGAGGACCAGCGCGAGCGTTTCTACCGGTTGATGCCTGAGTTGCTGCGCGAGAACCACCGCCTGGCGCTGGTACTGGCCGAGATCGGAGCCGGATACCTTGACCCGGCGGCGACTGCACCGGTGGCTGATCGTGTGGTCAACGTCGGTATCCGCGAGCAACTGATGTTGGGCGTCGCAGGCGGCCTCGCGATGACCGGAATGCGGCCGATCGTGCACACCTTCCCGCCATTTTTAATCGAACGACCATTTGAGCAGGTCAAGCTCGACCTAGGCCACCAAGGTCTCGGCGCAGTACTGGTCAGCGCCGGTGGCTCCTACGGATGGCCGGCCGGCGGTCAGACCCATTTCGGGCACCGCGACGTCGCCCTGCTCGACACCTTGGACGGGTGGGTCGTGCACGTCCCCGGTCACCCGATCGAGGTCGACACCCTGCTGCGCCAGGCCGCCGCTGACCACGGCCGGGTCTACCTGCGCTTGGACAACAGCAGCAATGCCCGCCCGCAGGAGGTAGACACCGGGCGGATGAGCGTGCTGCGCCACGGCAATACCGGCACCGTCGTAGCGGTAGGCCCGATGGCTGATCGCGTGCTCGCCGCCACCGCACACCGCGACGTCACCGTGCTTTACGCCGCCACCGTCCGCCCATTCGACGCTGACGGATTGCGCACCACACTCACCGAGCCCGACGTCGTCATCGTGGAGCCGTACCTCGCGGGCACCTCTACCGGTCAGGTGACGCAAGCGTTACGCGGGGTACGCCACCGCCTGCTCGCTCTCGGCGTGGGCCAGGCCGAGCTGCGTCGCTACGGCACTATTACCGAGCACGACGCAGCCCACCGTCTCGACGTCTCCGGACTACGGCGCTCGATCGATGACTTCTTCACCAGCTGATCCCCGAGCGCTGTTATGCCAGCGACCCACATGACATTGGAATCTGAAGGCTATGGCGTGGCTCATGTGACCGTTGATATCCGTTGCACCAAAACCCGCCCGACCCCGGACTAGCCTGCGCTATGGGCGGCGCAACACTGGCGACACGAACCGGACCAAGCTATTGGGTCAGAAGCCAGGAGCTAACCGCAATGCGCGGGTTTGCTCGGCGCGGGCAGCGAGCTGGTCGTCGTCGGGATAGTCCACACCAACGAGGGCGAGGCCGTGCGCAGGTGCCACCGCCACGTCGCTGACCCGGGCGTTGTGGCGCAGCAGACCAGCGGGCCAGTCCAGTGGGCGCCGACCCTCTCCGACTGCCAGCAATGCGCCCACCAGGCTGCGGACCATCGAGTGGCAGAACGCGTCCGCGGTGACATGCACGACGAGCAGGTGCGGTTCATCGCGGGTCCATTCGAACCGCTCCAGTGCGCGCACCGTGGTCGCGCCGTCCCGGTGGCGGCAGAACGCGGCGAAGTCGTGCTCCCCGAGTAACAGTCTGCTTGCAACAGTCATCGCAGCGTCGTCGAGCCGTCTCGGGTGGCTCAGTGTGTCGTACCGGCGCAGCGGCTCAGCGCCCCACGGCGCGTCACAGATCCGGTACTCATAGTGCCGCCGCAGCGCGGAGAACCGAGCGTCGAAGCTGCACGGCACCTGCCGCACCGAAAACACCCGAACATCCGGTGGCAGCAGCCGAGCCAACCGGTAGGCAAGCTGGTCGGGGGACATCGTCCCGGACGGGACGTCGATGTGCGCAACCTGCCCGGTGGCGTGCACGCCGGCGTCGGTGCGCCCAGCAACGGTGAGGTTGGCCTCGATCCGCGCCACAGTCGCCACAGCGTGCTCGACAACGCCCTGGACGGTGCGTCGCTCGGGTTGCCGAGCCCATCCGGAGAAGCCGGACCCGTCGTAGCTGATATCCAGCCGGTAGCGCAGGAACCCGCCATCCCCGATGGGGACAGCGGGTTCCTGCAGTGCGTCGCTCGGACTCAGGATCAGTCCTCGTCCTCCTGCTGAGCAGCCGACGGCGTCGCTTCCGCAGCCGGAGTTTCCTCAACGGAGCTGTCCGCCTGCTTAGCCTTCGGCCGAGGCTTGAAGGCTCTGCGCTGGACTTCCTCGACCTCGGCTGCGGTGCGCTCGGTGACCAGCGCGATGATCGCCATCGGCGCGTTGTCACCCTTGCGTGGCAGGGTCTTGACGATCCTGGTGTAGCCACCCGGCCGGGTCACGAACTGCGGACCGATCTCCGCGACCAGCTTGTGTACCACGTCCTTATCGCGGATCACCCGCATGATCTCGCGGCGGTTGTGCAGGTCCCCTATTCGGGCCTTGCTGATCAACCGCTCGGCGAACGGGCGCAGCCGCTTCGCCTTGGCCTCGGTAGTGGTGATCCGGCCGTGGGCGAACAGCGATGTCGCCAGATTGGCCAGCATCAACCGTTCATGGGCCGGCGACCCGCCGAGCCGGGCACCCTTCGTCGGCGTTGGCATTATGGTTCCCTTCGGTTGCCCCGTGAGTGGCGTGCAGAGCTCCGGCTTGCCGGCAACTAGCAGAGCCACTCACGGGTGCTTAGAGCTGTTCGGTTTCGGCGTAGTCGTGGCCGTCGTCGGGGCCGTAATCGGGGCCGTTGTCAACACCGTTGTCGCTGGCCTCGCCCCACCCGTCGATCGAGTATTCTGCCGCCACTGCCGAGGGGTCGAATCCGGGCGGGCTGTCCTTGAGCTGCAGGCCCAGACCCGCCAGTTTCAGCTTCACTTCGTCGATCGACTTGGCACCGAAGTTGCGGATGTCCAGCAGATCCGCCTCGCTGCGGCTGACCAGCTCACCGACGGTGTGAATGCCCTCGCGCTTGAGGCAGTTGTAGGACCGGACGGTGAGGTCCAGGTCCTCAATCGGCATGGCGAATGCCGCGATCGTGTCCGCCTCGGCCGGTGAGGGACCGATTTCGATGCCCTCCGCTTCGACGTTGAGCTCGCGGGCCAGGCCGAACAACTCCACCAGGGTGCGCCCGGCCGAGGCCAGCGCGTCCCGTGGGGTCAGCGACGGTTTGGTTTCCACGTCCAGGACCAGCTCGTCGAAGTCGGTCCGCTGCTCGACGCGGGTGGCCTCGACGGCGTAGGTGACCTTGAGGACCGGTGAGTAGATCGAGTCGACCGGGATACGGCCGATCTCCTGACCGGGCTGCTTGTTCTGCACCGCGGTGACGTAGCCGCGGCCACGCTCGACGATCAGCTCAATCTCGAGCTTCCCCTTGCCGTTGAGGGTGGCGATGTGCAGATCGGGGTTGTGCACGGTGACACCGGCGGGTGGCACGATGTCGCCCGCGGTGACGTCGCCTGGCCCCTGCTTGCGCAGATACATCGTC
>JAVXWL010000004.1:0-12897 GCA_032230565.1 Pseudonocardiales bacterium
CGGACCGGTAGATCAAGTACCCGGCAACAGCCCGTTCCCGAAGCCCACGCAGAAGGCGGACCCAAGCAGGAACGTCCGGAAAACCTCGGCTGCTTCCCCGCCTATGCACCCCGGCTGGCCCATTGGACTACTCGCCAGCTGGCTTCGCCTGGTGAAGCTAAGCTTGGCCAATGTACTGCATCGGCGCGTGACCGCCGCTGACAGGAGATACCTAATCGTGAGGACGCCGACGCGAGGTTCGGTGGGCGTGGCGCCCGATGCCATCGTCGGACGACGGCGTGAGCTAGACGCGTTGCGGGCCTGGCTCGACGCCGCCCGAGGCGGAGCCGGTCGGCTTATTCTCTGCGCTGGCGAGCCCGGCATCGGCAAGTCCCGGCTCGCTCGAGAGTTCGCCGGCGTGGCCCTCGCCGGCGGCACCGCTGTCGCGTGGGGACGCTGCGGACAGGGCGAGGGTGCGCCCGCGTTCTGGCCCTGGCGCGAGCTGCTCCGCTCGCTTGGAGTCGATGCCAACGGCATCCTCGCGGCGGAAGTCGAGTCCCCGCAGGACCGGTTCCGAGTGTTCGACGATGTGAGTGAGGCAGTGCTCGCTGCCGTGGACAGTGGCGGCCTCGTCCTCATCCTTGACGACATTCATTGGGCTGACGAGTTATCGCTGCTGGTCCTGCGCCACCTGGCGCACCAGATGACCGGCTTCCCGCTGCTCGTCTTCGCCGCTTTCCGCGACGTCGAACCGGCGAGCATTCTCCACCGCGTGGTCCCCGACCTCCTCAGGTCACCGGCGGTGGAGCGCCTAGAGCTGCGGGGCTTCGACCTCGCCGAAGTGCGCGAGCAGCTGTCGAGAATGACTGCCAGTGATTCCGCTGCTGACGCCCGGGCCACTCTCGATCTCACCGGCGGCAACCCGTTGTTCGTCCGGGAGGTTGCTCGGGCGATGGCGGACGGCACGTGGCGCCCGGACCGGCCGCCTCGCAGCGTTCTCGACGTTGTGCGGGTACGGCTCGACCGCGTCTCCCCGGAGTGCCGTCGGCTCGTGCAGGCCGCAGCCGTCGTCGGCCGGGACTTCCCGCTTCCACTCGTGGCTCGGGCCCTCGATGAACCGGTCGCGCAGTGCCTTCCGGTCTTAGACGAGGCGATCGCTTACGGACTGGTCGACCGTGTTGGCCACATCGGTGACTATCGCTTCGTCCACGCACTCACCCGTGAGGCGGTCGAGGCGTCGCTGACGACCGCAGATCGGACCGCGCTCCACCGCACCGTCGCCGAAGCGATCGAGGCACACTTCGCCAGCGACCTGTCCGAACACCTCGCGGACATCGCCCGGCACTGGAGGCAGCTGGCCCCATACGGCGAGGGCACCACCGCTCGCACGTGGACCATCCGGGCAGCTGATGAGGCCGTTCGGCGGCTCGCATTCGAAGAGGGCGCGCGCCTTTACCATGCCGCGTTGGCCTCGCCGGCGACACCGCCGTCCGCGATCGAGCGCTGCCGGGTGTTGATCGCGCTCGGCCGGGCCGCTTACTTCGCGGGAGACCTCCAGGGTTGCATGAATACCGCTGCTGCCGCCTCAGAAGCTGCGCGCACGGCGCAGAGTCCGGAGCTCAGGGCCGAGGCTGCACTTGTCCTGGAGGCAGTGGCCGACGCTGGCGTCAACGCCGTCGCCAAGGAATTGTGCGAGCAGGCGCTTGCTGGGCTCGAACACACCGAACACGAGGCGTTGCGGGCACGACTCCTGGCCCAGCGCAGTCGTCTCGCGTTCTACGACGGGGAGCAGGAGCGCGTCCAGGCGTTGAGCGCGGCGGCCCTCGCACTCGCCCGTGCGTCGGGGGACGACCGCGCTCTCGTGGAGGCATTACACGCCCGGAGAGAGGCCTGCCCCGGCCCGGCTGGCCGCGGCGAGCGCCTGCTGGTCGCCACCGAGATGCTCAGTTTGGCGCAGCGGACCAACAGCGCGCGAACCGCGATGTGGGGCGGGTTGTGGCGGATCGACGCGTTGGTGGAGAGTGGTCGGTTGGCGGCGGCCGCCGACGAGCTTGCTGCACTGCAGATGGCCGTCCAGCGAGCGGGTGGCCCGGTCAGCGCGTGGCATCTCGATCGGGCGGCCGCGTTCATCTCCCAGGCGCAGGGCAGATACGCCGACGCCGCCGCAATCGGTCGCCGGGGATTCACCCGGATGCGCGCCGTCGAGCTTCGCCCGGCGCGGGGCGCGTATTTCGCGCTCCAGTGCGCGCTTGCCGGCCACGTCGGAGTCACCGACGAGGCGATCCAGTTCGTGCGAAGTCCGTTCGAGCCTTTGCCGCTGTTCCGGACGATGGGTCCGCTGACGCGCTCGCTCTTGCTCCTGTATGCAGGGCTGCCCGACGATGCTGCCGCCTCTTACCAGCAGGCAGGGCCCGTGGAAACCTGGTCTCCTCCTCCGTTCCATGTCCTTTACACCTACGTGTGTGGCGCCCGCGCCGCTGCCGACCTCGGCTACCACGAGGACCTGGCGCTGCTACTCGAGCGGCTCGACCCGTTCCGCGGCGAGCATGTGGTCGGCGAAGGTGTCGCCTACATGGGCCCGATCGAGCTCACCCTCGGGCGGGGAGCGGTCGCGCTCGGCCGCCTCGACGTGGCCATTGATGATCTGGCGAACGCCGCTGAACAGGCCAACCGGGCAGGGGCACATGGTTTCGTCAGCGAAGCCCGCTACCACCTGGCGACGGCTCTGGCCGCCCGCAACCGACCCGGCGACGTCAACCGTGCTTCCACCGCCGCCCGTGAGGCCGACCGGCTGGCCCGCGCGCTCGGCATGTCGGCCTATGTCGAGCGCACCGGCGCACTCGTCTCCTACCTCGGTGGCGGCGAGCACCTCGCGGCGCTGAGCCCGCGCGAGGCTGAGGTCGCCAAGCTGGTCGCAGAGGGCCTCACCAACCGGCAGATTGCCGAACGGCTCGTCATCTCCGCACGCACCGCGCAGAACCACGTCCAGCACATTCTCACCAAGCTCAGCTTCACCAGGCGAAGCCAGATCGCCGCATGGAGCGCGGGGATGAGCGGATAAGTAGATTGATGAGTCATCCAGCGGATGTCGCGATGGACTTAAATTCTTAGCGTTCCTCCTGCGGCCAACCGGGCCGCCAAGATAAGGAGGCTAGTCATGCAATGGATCACGGTCGCCACCCCGTCCTTCGCGACCCTTGAGCAGGTCGACGCCGTAATCGCCCAGCTGGACAGGCCGCCCGAGGGCATGGAGGCACGCTACATCGGCGCCACGGGCGACGGTCGGCTCCGGGTCGTCTCGCTGTGGGAGTCCAGGGCGCACGCCGACCGCTTCCTCGCCGAGAAGCTCGGGCCTGCGGTGGCCAGAGCACTCGGCCCCGAGCCCAACGGCGCGTCCGAACTCATCGGAATCGACGTGGCTCGCAGTTATATCCGCCAACCGGTCGCCTGATACGGGACAGCCGGCAACCGTAGAAACGTACGCGACTTGGTTCCATTGGCCCCCGATAAGGCCAATCGAACCAGGTCGCGGGGCTTGCGCCCGGACCGGTCGTATCGCGAGAACGATCCTTATCGTGCCTCGGCCCGCTCGTTTACAACCGGGACGTTACGCCTCGAAGGTGACAAGTACGTCCGGCCGTAATCGCGCCACAATTAACGGCCCACGATCGTGATGCCAGCCCCGAGGCGGCCGGGCGCCGTTCAAGGGTAGAGCGGTTAACACCCCCTCACGTACCCCGTGGCGCCGTATTACGGCATTAAACCGAGTGTGACGTGGTACGCCTCCGTGGGGCTCCGAAAACGGCCTCCGAGCTGCGGAAACTCCATTGCGGAAAGGGTGTTTACGCTAGTAGAAGGCTTGCGCATAACCGCACGGCAAACGTTCTGATAATCCGTCACCAGGGAATCGATCCCCCCGCGTACACCCGGGCCCGGAAGCTGCCGGACGGAAGTGTCTCAGTGTGGCGGCGAGAGGGGCTTGGGCGACCAGCCATGGAGGCAGAGTAAACTGCCGCGCCTAGTGTCGGGATGAGCTGAAGGGCGCAACACGGCAGGAGATGATCGCGCCGACCAACATATCGACGACATCTCCCTCCTAACCCGTCGTGTATCCAAGGCATCAACGCCGGCACTGCCGGACTGGCGCGCCGCCAGTTCGCTACCTTGGTTAGCGCCCAACAACCGTTGGGCTGGAACTTCGGGGTGGACTTGCGGGTCCGAGCCGGTGGCCGTTCACAGTGGGTCGGGGCATCAACCCGGATGATCCCACATATATGGGTCGGACCACTCTGAAGTGGCGCCGCTCGACAGTCGCGCTACCGCGGCGGGTCGCCGCGGGCCGATGATTTCAGGGACCCGCCGTCGTCGTACCTGTTGACTGTCGCCCAGCGAACGACCGAGGAGGGCGTGTGCCTGCATGTGACGCGTCTGTCGGCGGAACTCCATGCTGGATGGAGCTGATGAACAGCAACGTCCGCGAGCACTCGAGTTCTACTCGCTCGGCGGCGCGGTCGTCGAGCCGGCGCAGAACGCGCCCTACGGCCCGATCGCCGTCGTGACCGGCCCGATGGGTGCGCCATTCCGGACTTCATGACGGCGATCACCATATCGAAGGAGATCACTGATGCTCGACCTGAAGCCAGCCACTGATGCTCTTGCGGCGATCGCCGCCGCCGTCACCGACGACCAGCTGACGCTGCCGACGCCGTGTGAGAAGGCCACCGTCGCCGACTTGCTCGATCATGTCGACGGGCTATCGACGGGATTTACGATGGCTGCGCACAAGCAAATCCCCGAGGGCGGCTCGTCACCTCCGCGAGCCGACGGCTCACGGCTCGGTGACGACTGGCGTCGGCGGATCACTGGGGGGCTCGCCCGCCTTGCCGCGGTGTGGCGCGACCCGGTGGCGTGGAGCGGCATGACAGAGATCGGTGGCGTGCCGGTGCCGGGCGAGGTCTGTGGCCTGATCGCGGTCAACGAGGTCGTCGTGCACGCGTGGGACATCTCGGTGTCGACCGGCCAGCGGTACGACGTCGAGCGGGCGTACGTCGAGGCGGCCCGTCAGTTCGTGCAGTCAACCGTCGATCAGAACCCGGACGGGGTCGAGGGCTTGTTCGGCCCGGCCGTCGCTGTGCCGGGGGATGCGTCACCGCTCGACCAGTTGCTCGCGCTGACCGGCCGCGACCCGTCGTGGCAGCCGGCCGCATCCCGCTAAGTTCGCCGCTTTGTTTAGGCCGGTGTCGCGGAAGTTGGCGCGAAGGCGTCACGGACGGCCTGGAAAACCGGGTCAGCGGTGTCGTGGATGGGTGTCACGCGACATCCGCGGGATGGTTGGCGGCGAACTCGGCATGCAGCGGGCCTAAGTCGCTCCAGGAGCCGCTGACCGTGCGCGGGTGTTGGCGCACGCCACGCCCGAAACGGCCCGCAACCCACCAAGGTGGAGAGGCAGGCCCCGCAGGAACCTTGGAGAATCGCAACAAACCGGGCATTCGAACTGCTCCGAGGCTTCTGGGCGACCAGGTGGACCAGGTCAGGTGAGCCGATCGCTTAATGCAACAGTGCCAAACCACCTGCTCGTCTGGATTGTCAGCGAGGGGATGTGGCAGCCGCGTCGCGCGAGGCGTGACGCGATCGATACCCAACCCGACGGGCGCAGACCTCCGCGTACGCGCCGTCGGGTCGGGCGCTTCTCCATCGGTCGGGAGGATAATCGAGGAGGGCGGAGGATACGCCGGGTCATCAGCCTCGCGACCGGTAGTGCTAGGAGCCTTGCGGCATCGTCGATACCGTGCTGTCCAAACCCGTCCGCGCTGGGACGCCGCGGACTCTACCGATCTCGGTGGAGCGGCGAAGCACGATGAGGTGAAGCAGGATCGACAGCGGCAGGAAGAACGCCGGGATGAGGCTCAGCGGTAGTTCCAGCATGGGTGCGGTGGTGACCGCACCGGCGAGCAGGCCGAAGCGTCCTGGTGCGTTGAGCACGCCCATGGTCACGGCGACGACGAGGTCGGCGATACCGGCGACACACCACCCGATCACGATCCGTCTGGCGGTAGTGGTGCCTGAGGCCGTGACAACAGCGACGAACGGCGCCGCCAGCCCGATGAGCAGGTCACCAACCCCGGCTGGGATCGCGAAGCTGGCCGGCAGTTCGTTGCGGGCGTAATGGACAAGGAACACCGCGCCGGCGACCCGCCAGAGCTGGACACCGATTAGCCAGCGCAGGTCGGCTGCGAACAGCAGTCGCCGAAACCGGCCGGATGCCGCATAGGCCAGCCCGCCCAGGACCATCGGCACCAGCAGGGTTATCCCGATCGGTGTGGGCAAATCGGACGGCCCGGCCCGGAGCAGACCGAACAGCGACACGCCAAGCGCGGCCACAAACCACCCCGCCACGCAGGCGAGCACAACAAGCCGGGTGCCAGACAGAGGGGTATCGGATGACATGGTCTCTCCTCACACCAGTGAATTGAATTTTGCAAGTTACTGGAGTTCACGGTAGACAGGTAGCGTTGCAAAAAGCAAGTCACTACCTAGGAGCATGTGAGTGCCTCGCTTACCTGCCGTTGCATCGACCGTCCGCGGATCCGGATCGAAGGCGGGACCGCGGTCACCGTGCCCGGTTGCGGGTGCCCTCGACCTGGTGGGTGATCGGTGGACCCTGCTGATCCTTCGGGACCTGCTGCTCGGCAAGAGCCGCTACGGGCAATTTCTCGCCTCGCCGGAAGGAATCTCCACCAACCTGCTGGCCGATCGGTTGCAACGCCTGGAGCAAGCGGGCCTGATCACCTCCGTGCCTTACAGCCAGCACCCGATCCGGGTGGACTACCGATTGACCCCGGCCGGTCGGGCGTTGCGCCCCGTGGTGCATGCGTTGGCGTCCTGGGGACTGGCCCACCTGCCGGGAACCCGCCAGCAGCTCGCCCCCGAGCCCACCGCTGACTGACTTCAGTTCAGAACGGATCAGCGGGGTAGGTGACCAGCAGGGTTAACGGCAGGCCTTGACGGGGCAGAATCCGGCTCCATAAATCGGTGCCCGGCGGTGTCCGCACGTTCTCGGGCAACGCGGGGACCACTAACCAATCCCCGCGGTTGATCTGAGCGGCCAGCTGACCGGGCTCCCACGCCGCGTGCCTGGCGAATACCCGCAGTCCCCGCACGCGGGGCCATCAGCTCCGGTCGGCATCCAAGTCAAAGCAAGCCAGCAAACCGCATACCTGGATCATGCCCTCGGTATGCTCGGCATCCACTCCAGCGGGCAGCGCGGCCCCGCACAGCACGGCCCGCGGCCGCATCGGCCCCCCAACGTACAACGCCCGCGGCACCGTGACGTGCCGGCTCCACAACGGCAGCACGTCGCGCACCACCACATCGCTGGGCCGGTTGAGCATCACCCCAACCGTGCCCGCCGCGGGCTGGCGCTCGATGATGAACACCACGGTGTGGACTTACGGGGTCGAACGCGGCTTAAAAAAAGAGACGAGATAAGGCTTTTGACCATATGCCTCATACACGGCTATGCGAAGTAGCGCTTGGCCAGACGATTGTCCAGTCCATCTCGGCTCCTTCGCTGTGACCCTTCCCAACGTCACTCAACACCTCATCCAAGCTGCCCAGATACCGTGATCCGCGCGACGTCGCTGGTCGGTGGCTGTAATGCGTCGAGCGTTGGAACACCCCTGACGCGGATGCCGCCGGGTGCGGTCCAGATAGCCATCGGTTTCCGTTCGCCGCGTGATGAGGCCCTTTCGCCGCGATCTGCTGCAGATGGGTGCGGGCAGGAACGGATCTGGGCGGGGCACCCCGAACCGATGATTCCGCGCATGGTGGCCTCCGCGGTCGCAGTTCGCTACGTCGGGCATGCAAGGGATCGGCTCGCTGGAGGCGTGCCCGGGAGACGGGCAGTTCGTGGCCAGCGGGTCACGTCGCCGCGGCAGTCTGAAACGATGTGGGAATGATGACGAGTTCTGAACCTCCGCAATGGATGTCATTGGCGTGTGAGAAGTGCGGATGCGAACGGGAGGTGCAGCTACCCCGCGAGGACGGCAGCTTCATGACGGCCGACAGGTACATGTCCCTGCACAAGGTGGCCGGCATGGTGCTGCTCTGTGAGGAGTGTGCACCCATTGGATCACTCAGACTTGGGGAGTGAGTTCGTGGCAGTTCTCGGATATGCCGGGGTATCAACCGGCCGCAGTCGCTGCACCGACAGTCCGATGTCCTGACCTCCGCATGTCCGCGACGATATATATGGTGGTCGGCGTCTGGCGCCGGAGCCGTTGGAGGCTCAACGGCGTCGCGCGCATCGCCATGCGCCGGTCGGCCAGCTCTTCGCGACAACTTGTACCGCTGGGGGCGGGCTACTTCCGGTGGGCTGTCAACGTACCGCCACACCCGTGCCCACCCCAGGCTGAGCCACCAATCCGCCCTCCGCCAAGTCCATGCAACAGGACCGTCACCATCGCTGCCTACTGTCAACGCCACAACGGGCGGTCGTCCTCCCACCGCAGACACCCACCGCGCGTCGCGCCGTCATGCCGATGGCCGGACGGTGGTGCTGGCGCGCGTAGAAGAAGATGACCGGGTGCAGAGTGGCTGCCGGAGGTGATCTACGTGGTTGATCCGGAGAGCGTGCCCAGGCTGCGGCAGGTGGTGCTGGACTGTGCCGACGCCAGATCTTCGGCGGAGTTCTACCGACGCCTTCTGGGGTTGGTCTACCGGCCGGGTGACGAGCCACGGAGGCGGGAGAAGTCGATGAGCGTGGCGGCGACTGGTTGGTGTGAGAAGCCCGGAGAGTGTTCCGCAGCTGGCCTTGCAGCAAGTCAGTGAATTGCCGGAAGCGACCTGGCCGGACAATGTTCCGGGGCCACAACAGCTGCACCTCGACATGACCCCACGGTGGCGGTTGCTGTACGACCGCAGTCATGAGCCTGAGGAACCGCTGCGCGTGTACGCCGAACCAGCCGGCCATCCGTTCTGCACCTTCGTCGCCTAATCGACCAGACCGACCGGAAGCCAGCCGTTGTGGTGGGTCCGGGTTGTGGCTTGTCCGAAGAGCCGATGCCCGGGGTCAGGTCGGTCACGCTGGATCGTGAAACGGGAACCGGACAAGGCCGAACCGACTGCACCGGGGCAACGCGACGAGATCCGATCACAACACCTCAGGTCTCGGTTGTGCCGCCTTGGCTTGCCCGTTCGACAAAGGCGTCGAGGTCTGGCTTGTCCTGCTCGTGCTCAGGGTGGTGACCGGGCAGGTTGTCCTCGGGGATCGGGCCACCTCGGCCTTCGGCACTGGTTTGCTCCTGAACGGAGGCTTTGATCTTGGCGCTGTCGTCACTCGTGGCGCCGTAGTCGCTGCGACGCAGCTCCGGCTGTTGGGGCTTGGGCATGATGGTGTCCTCCTCGGAAGTGTCGATGCGCTATTCAAGCCCAGCGCAGGATGGCGGCGACGTCCTCTCGGACGTGTCCGGCCTCGGGCACGATGCGCACACCGGCCCCCGTGCCCAACGCGCTGCGGAGGAACACGTCAACAAGGCGTCCCGACTGCGGCTCATCAACGCCCAGCTCGCGCAGCTCATCGGCGGCGAGGGCTACCAAGGGCGGATCCGAGCCAAACCACGCGGTTCGCGAATCCGTTGGGTCGTCATGTATCAGTAGCACCTGCACCTGAGCCATGGCCAACGCGGCAGCGGTGGCCCTCGCTCCCTCGGCACCGCGGTCGTCCTGGCCTTGCTCCTCAGCCAGCTTCTCGAGCAGGGCCGTGGTGTCGCGGGCCGAGACCTCGGCCAGGGCGGCGTTGAGCTGTTGGGAGTCCACGCCCGCAGAGCCGTCAACACTCCTGCTGCCGTCCAACACCTGCACCAAGGCCGACACCTCCTTGGGCACGACCGCTTGGAGCAGCTGCACGGCCCGCACGTCGCCGGTCAAAGCCACCAGTTTCGCGTCCACCTGCAGCACCAGCCGACTAACCGCATCGGCAACGTCCTTGGCGTTGCGCTTCCACACATTCTCCGCGCGCTCCTGGTAGCGCCGATGTGACCAACCGCCGGCCTGCACCTTTCGGCCGTGCTCCAGGTCACCGTCCACGCTGTGGTGGGACACCTCGGTGCCGACCGCGGTGATGTCCGCCCCACTGCGATCGGCTACCACCAGGACATGCGGTGGCAACGACTGACGCAGGTCCAGCAAGGGAGCAAGTACGGGCAGGGTTTGCCAACATCCGAACTCGCGGAACGGTAGGCCCGGCCAGTGGCTGGCATGGTGCAGCCCCTCACCACTCGCCACCACGAAGAGGTCTCGCCATGCAGATGGGCGTCGGCGACCAACGGGTCCACCGCACCGAGGACATCCTCTGGCGTTTTCGATGAAGCCAGCTCCTCACGCCTGGCCCGCCAGCGCAGCTGATTGCGCTGGGCGGCATTCTCAACGCTCGCCTCGGTGGCCAACTGAACGGTAAGAAAGGGCCCCGGCCGCTGGACGAGCTCGGCAAGATCGGGCGCTTCCATCCACACTCGAGGGGTATCACTGCGAGCTTCCATGATAAGGCGGTACCCCAACCGCGCGGACTGGAAACGGCGCGAGAGCTGTCCACAACCGGTGGATCGAGCAGAACGAACGACGTCGCTGGCGACACCGGACATCGGCACAGCCACCACGTGCTGGCACGACCCAGTGATGGGCCCAGCTGCTCTTGCCGCGCCGATGCCGCGCGGTCGCGCTGCTGCTGGCCGCCATGGGTGTCTCAAGTACTGCAGCAGCAGGGGCTCGGCAAGTCGTGGGTTTCGGCGTGGCTGGGAACACGTCGGTATGGTGTAGAGCCAGCGCGGGCGCGGCGCCGCTGATAATCATGACAGTTGCTATAACAGCACGATCACAGCAGTGACTGCCGTGCCCGCCTGTGCATCCTTGCCGATCCCGGTTCTTGCTGCTCAGTTCGGGGGTGCCCGACCGATCCAGACGGGACACAGGCCAACCTGTTAGGTGAGTTGGCCGTGGTCGTCGATCCGCGGGCGCTCGGCGGTGTCCGTCACGGGTTCGTGGCGGTCCTCGCGGTCGGGTCTGCGCGGTGCTCGCCGGAGCCCGGGTGTTCATCGCGATCGCGGAGTGGGCCCAACACCCGCCCCCCGCAGTGCGCGCCCGGCCGGCTCTGCGCCGGGGGCGTCGCGCGATTCGACGATCCGCCGCGGCCCCCGCCGCCGCTGGGGCTCGTCAGGTGGTCGACATCGGACGCGATCAACACCGCTGACCCGCTGCAGCGCCTGCGGATCGGTGCGCAGATTACTTGGCCACCCCCGCACCTCGTCGAACCGACGGCCGATGAACCGCTTAGCCGAGTAGATCGCCTTCTTCGGAACAAAGATCAGCTGGCGCCGGGCGAGCCGGCCGACCAGCCGCTCACCATTCTCGGTGAACCCGACCACCGACGGCATGGTCCAGGCGCACTCGGCGTTGGGAAGCGCCGCAGCCTTTCCACTCTGCCAGGCCGCGATCACCGAGTTAGGCGTTCTGAGATCGATCCCGACTACCTTGGCCATCGAACGCTCCTGTTCGTGGTCGATCTCCCACGTTTGACGCGGCGGGTCTGGTCGCATGTCCGGCAGCGGCGAGCTGTAGAGCAGGCAGTCGGTCGGGTTAACCAGCACCACGTCCGCAGCGTCGGCCGACAGCCGGCGCGCCGACCGCTGCATTGCGTCGAACCCGACGAAACCGTCACCAACGGCCAGCACGCCGTGTTCGGCCATGCCGTCCCGGCGAATGCTTCCCAGACAGCGACGCCGAGGTCTGCGTGTGGGCCGAGGGCTGCGGGCCCCACACTGCCGACCGGCTTGCCTGCGATTCTTTTCACCGTCGACATCGACCGCACTCGTCCCACCGTGCTGTACTTCCCCATGGAACCCACTCTGCATCAGAGCCTTCCCCTTGCAGTCAGTATTGGCAACAAGTCCCGGCCAATTGGCGGATCTAATCCGGTTTCTCGTGCTCCCTCTGCCTGATTCACCTGCAGTGGACGATTCGAGTGATGTCAGGCGATTTCTCCGGGCTCGTCGATCGCGGTCGGGAAGGGTGGGACCAGTTGCGCGTCCGGCCTGTTGAGCGCGCCGGCTGCGGTCGCCATCGGCGGACGCGGTAGACACCCGCGCATGACAAACCCGGCCTGGAGCTACATCTGCCGGTGTGTGCGATTGATGAGTGCCAAGAGCTGTTCCAGCATCCCAGATATGGCAAGCAGGCCGCGGAGTGACTGTGCGGTTGATCAAACGCGTCGCAGGTACGGGATCACGCTGCTGCTGGCCACCCAGCCACCGACCAAAGACTCCATCCCCAAGGAAGTCACCCGCAATGTGTCGTGTGGGTTGGCGTTCTCCGTCGGTGATCACGTCGCCAACGACGGCCTCCTCGGCAGGGGCAAGTACCGGGGTGGGATGCGGGCGACGGATCTGCGGATGAAAGCCGACCGGGGCACCTGCGTGGCGGTCGGGGTCACCGATGTCACCTTTGAACTGGTCAACACCTTCTACGTGCCGCTAGAGGACGGCATCGACATGGTCACCCCGGTCATCAACCGGGCCATGGCCGAGATTACCGATCTCCGCCACACCGGCTGCACCCCGAGGGGACCGAGACCGAGCCGGCGCCGGTGGATCCGCTGACCGACATCGCCGTCGTGCTCGGATAGCAGCGCCGGGTGCCCACGCGGGTCGTGCTTACCCGCCTCGCCGAACTGAACCCCAGCGAGTACGAGGGCTGGACCTTCACCGACCTCAAAGCCTCCCTAAGCGAGCACGGGATCGAGCCGGTCAAATCCGACGGGCTGATGGTGATCCGCGCTGAGGACATCGCCACCGCGCTCACTTGACGTGACGAAGGCCCCGGCGGTGCAGTTGACGGGGAGACAGGGAGTTGACCAGAGAGGCGGCA
>JAVXWL010000059.1:0-4088 GCA_032230565.1 Pseudonocardiales bacterium
AGTTGCCGCTCCAGCACTGTGATCTGATGGCGCAAGGCGAGGATTTCCATGTCCTTGTCTCGGTTGTTCATCGGCAGCAGGCGCAGCATGGCAAATACGTTTGTCACGCCGAGGTAGGCCAGTCGCACCAGCACGGTCGATCATGCTGCCGCAGCCGGCGACGGCCCAGGCGGCAGTACCGATTCAGTCGAACAGCCCCGGGCCACCCGTCCATCGCTGCCGGAAGTGGTGCAAGTCAACCCGGGACGAGATCATCCTGGGCGCCGTCGTCGGTTTCGGTTTCGCAGCCTTCGAGTCTTCTGGTTACGCACTGGTGGCTGCGTGCACCCGAGAACATTTCCTCATCACCGGTAGGTTGTTGGGTTCCTATATCGGCGTTTCGCTGCTGCACGCGCTGTGGGACTCGATGCCTAACATCGCGGTGCTGATCACTTTTGTGCTGACCGGAAATCCATTGCAGGACCAGTTGATGCAACGGGGATTCATCTCCCAGCCTACCGAAACCCAAGTGCAGTTGTTCACGACAGTCAACCGGCTTGGGCTTGCGGTGATCTCGGTGGTAGGAGTGATGTGGGTGGCTGCACTGATTCGAGCTTCCCGGCGGACTCCCACGTCACCGGTCTGGGCCTATCGCGTGGCCAGCTACCGGTGAACCGTGCTTCATCTCTGGCTGGCGAGGTGTTCATGGACCAGCCGGACGGCCATGGATCCTTCGCCTACGGCCGAGGCGACCCGTTTGATCGACCCGCTGCGCACGTCGCCGACCGCGAATACCCCGGGTGCGGTGGTCTCCAGCATCAGTGGCGCCCGCCCGAGTTCATCGAACTGCCCGTTGGCCACTGTGGCGGCGTCGGTCCCGGTCACCACGTAACCGCCGGAATCGAGGGCCAGCGTGCCGATCAGCCAGTCGGTGCAGGGGTCGGCGCCGATGAAGACGAACAGTTCCCTGGCCTTCAGGGTGCGGCGTTCACCGGACTCGTTGTCCTGCACGACCACCGCTTCGAGCGACTTGTCGCCGAGCAGTTCGCGTACCTCGGTGTGCACCAGCACCTCGATCCGCGGATCTCGCTCGATCCGGTCGGCCAGATAGCGCGACATGTACTCGTCCAACCGATGCTCACGGACCACCAGCCGGATCTTCCCGACGTGATCAGCGAGGAAGATCGTCGCCTGACCAGCTGAATTGCCCCCTCCCACCACGACAACGGGATCGTTGACACACAGCTGGGCCTCCATCAGGGTGGCCGCGTAGTAGACGCTGGTCTTCTCGAATTCCTCCAGGCGCGGCACCGGCAGCTTGCGGTAGCGGGCACCGGTGGCCAGCACGACCGTGCGGGCGGACAGTTCGGTCCCATCGTCAAACTGGATCCGGTAATGGCCGTCGTCCCGGGTCAACTTCTGGGCGGTGGCCGGCACACTGGTCCGGGCCCCGAACTTCCTGGCTTGGATCGCCGCGCGGTCGGCCAGCTCTCCGCCGGATATCCCGGCCGGAAAGCCAAGGTAGTTCTCGATCCGCGAGGACGTCGCGGCCTGCCCTCCGATGGCCACAGCATCCACCGCGATCGTCGTCAAGCCCTCCGAGGCGCCGTAGACGGCTGCGGCCAGTCCGGATGGGCCCGCACCGATGACGAGCAGGTCGCAGGTCGACTCGCCGTCTGCTACGGATGCCAGCCCGACGAGCTGGGCTAGCTCGGCATTGCTCGGGTTACGCAGCACCCGGTCCCGCCAGACGACCACGGGGGTGTCCTGGGGCGTGACGCCCAACTGACGCAGCAGGCTCTCCGCGGTCGGGTCGTCCTCCAAGTCGATGAAACGGTGCGGCAGCCGGTTGCGCATCGCGAAATCGCGCAGCCGTCGAGTGTCCTGCGAGTACCGCGAGCCGACGATGCGAAAGCCAACCCCGAGCCCGATCGCCAGCGTGCGGCGGATGAAGCAGGCGCGCAGGATGTCATCACCGAGCGCCGGATCCTGTGAGGCGATCGCTTTCAGCCCCTCGATGGGCACGACGAGCACTTCGCCGTCCTCCAACGCGACTGCCGTGAAGAACTCGCTCTCCCCGGTGAGCAGGCTCAGCTCGCCCAGGAACCGCCCCGGGCCGTGCACCCGGACCACCCGCTGCTCGTCGGTGCCGTATCCTTCGACGACCGCCACCCGACCGGCCAGCACGACGTAGAGCGATTCACTCGGTTCGCCCTCGACGAACAACACGTCGCCTGGGTGGATGGGTCGCCGTTCGCCATGCGCCTCCAGCGTGTCCAGCTGGACCTGGCTCAGCCGGGGGTAGGCCCTATCCAGATCCGGTGTCTCAGGCAGCGCGGCCGCATCGGCCAAATCGAGTGTGTTCATCGGCTCAGACGAAGCTTTCGTGGACATAACACCACCGCCAGTTCTCACCCGGTTGGAATGACTGGACGATCGGGTGCGCGCGGACTCCAGCGTGCCACCGGGCGTGCCGGTTGGGTGAGGAGTCACAACACCCGACATGCCCGCAGGTCAGGCACAGCCGCAGGTGCACCCACGGTGACCCGGTCTGCAGGCACTCCTCGCAGCCCTGCGGAGTACGCGGGACGACGTCCTGCACCATCCGCAGGTGCGGGTCAAGCTGTGCCCGGGTCATGACCGGCGACCCCATCCGACCAGGTCGTCGATGATCAGGGACGCTCCGATGGCGGCCAACCAGACGTCCTTGGCCAGCGGGAGGCCCTGCTGGGTGGGTCGCAGACTCCCTTCCTCACGCATGCCCGGCGTGCGTAGGTAAAGACCGATCAGACCCGCCGAGAAGGCGGTCAGCGCTGCCCCGGCGACGCCGGCAGGCACGAACGGCAACAGCACCGCGGCACCGACGACAACCTCACTGATGGATAACGCCTTGACGAACAACTGCGGGTCGAGTTTGGCCAGGAACGGATAGGCGCCCGCCGCGAACCCCTCCAGGTGCCGGGCGGTGGCCTCGTCAGCGCCCCACTTCGACAGCCCCGAGTTGATGACGAAACTCCCGGCGGCCAGCCGCAGCGGCAACTGCCGGACCATCTTGCGCAGGTTCATCAGTTACCTCCGGATCGGGATTGCGAGGGGATACCGGCGATCGCGCCGTCCAGCCAGCTCCGCAGCACGTCCAGCGGGGCGGCGCCAGGCTGGCGCGCGATCACCTCGCCCCGGTTGAGCACCATCAGGGTGGGGACGGCCTGCACGGAGAAGCGCTGCGCCAGCTTCGGTGCGCGCTCGATGTCGACCTTGACCAGCTTGACCTGCCCGGCCTTCTCTCGGGCCAGCTGTTCCAGCGCGGGGCTGACCATCCGGCACGGCCCGCACCAGCTCGCCCACAGGTCCACCAGCACCGGGACCGTGGCGTTCTCGGCGATCTCGGCGAAGTCCTCGTCACCGGCGTCGGCGATCCAGGGCAGGAATGCCTTGCAGATCCCGCACCGCGGCCTGCCCTGCGCGGATGCCGGTACCCGATTCATCCGCCCGCAGTTCTCGCACTTGACCATCCGCGTTGCCATCGTGGTCGCCATCGCGGTCACGCCCCTGTGTTGCTGGGAGGCTGGGGGTTGTCGTGGGTGACGAGGAGCTCGTCACCCTTGAGCTCGACTTCGATGGTGGCGCCGTCGGGGATGGCATCGGTGAGTAGGGCTCGGCCGATGCGGGTCTCGACCTCGCGGGCGATGAACCGGCGCAGCGGACGGGCACCGTAGACAGGGTCGAAGCCCTGCCGGGCGATGAACCGGCGTGCCTCGTCGGAGATCTCCAGGCTCATCCGGCGCTCCGCGAGCCGGGTGCGCAGCTCGTTGAACATCAGCTCGACGATCTGCTCGATCTGGGTCTGGGTCAGCGGGGTGAACAGCACGATGTCGTCGATGCGGTTGAGGAATTCCGGGCGGAAGTGGTGGCGCAGCTCGCCCATGACCAGATCGCGGGCCTCCGGCGTGATCTCTGCCTGCGCCGTGACCCCTTCCAGCAGGTACTGCGAGCCGATGTTCGACGTCATGATCAGCACGGTGTTTCGGAAGTTGACCGTGCGGCCTTGGGCGTCAGTGAGCCGACCGTCGTCGAGCACCTGCAGCAGCGTGTTGAACACGTCGTGGTGC
>JAVXWL010000076.1:0-3511 GCA_032230565.1 Pseudonocardiales bacterium
GGTATTGGACCGACGTGATGTCCTTGCCGCCCAGGTCCATATCGAACCCGGCGTCCCGGAGCACCCTGATCTTGCGCTCCTCAGAAGCCTTGGTCTGGACGAATTCGGCGATATCTGGATGATCGACATCGAGCACCACCATTTTGGCGGCGCGACGGGTCGCACCTCCTGATTTGATGGTACCCGCCGAGGCGTCCGCCCCGCGCATGAAGCTCACTGGGCCGGAGGCCGTGCCACCAGAGGACAACAGCTCTTTCGACGAGCGGATACGGGAAAGATTCAGCCCCGCACCAGAACCGCCCTTGAAAATTAGCCCCTCTTCCCGATACCAGTTGAGAATTGATTCCATCTCGTCGTCGACCGAAAGGATAAAACACGCAGATACTTGTTGAGGTGATGCGGTGCCGACGTTGAACCAGACTGGGGAATTGAAGCTGAACACCTGATGCAGCAGCATCCAGGTCAATTCCTGGGAGAAGATCTCCTTGTCGATGTCGGTGGCGAAGTATCCGTGCTCGACACCGGCTGCGGTGTAGGTCGTCACAACCCGGTCGATCAGCTGGCGCAAGCTCGACTCGCGCTGCTCGCTACCCACCGCGCCGCGAAAGTATTTACTGGTCACGATGTTGACGGCGTTAACAGACCACGAGTCGGGGAACTCCACGCCGCGTTGTTCGAAGTTGACCGTGCCGTCCCGCCAGTTCGTCATCACGACATCCCGACGCTGCCATGTCACCTCGTCGTAGGGATGGCGCGCCTCGGTGGTGTAGACCCGCTCTATCCGCAGCCCGCGCTTGGGTCGCACGGCGGGCGAAGCTCCAGCGGTTGCCGCCCCGTTGCCAGCCGGAGTCCCGACGGTCTCGGTCATCCCTCATCCCTCTCAGTCGCGATGTGCATACTCCCGGCGTCGGGTGTCTCCCGGTCCGGAGCGGTCGGATCCTTCGTCGTGCGGTCGTGGCGTGGGACGTTACGAAGGCTTCGGATCTCCTTTTCGAAGTCCTCGATCGACGAGAACGATCGGTAGACGCTCGCGAAACGTAGGTAGGCAACCTCGTCGAGGTCCCGTAGCGGGCCGAGGATGGCCAACCCGACCTCCTGGCTGGGTACTTCGGCGCTGCCCGAGGACCGGATCGCCTCTTCGACCCGGTGCGCCAACTGCTGTAGCGCACCCTGATCCACCGGGCGGCCCTGGCAGGCTCGGCGTACCCCACGGACGATCTTGTCGCGGCTGAACGGCTCGGTGACACCCGAGCGTTTCACCACGGCCAGCACCAACTCCTCCACCGTGGTGAACCGTCGGCCGCACGCCGGGCACGATCGCCGCCGGCGAATCGCCTGGCCATCCTCTACTTCGCGCGAGTCGATGACACGCGAGTCGCCGTGCCGGCAGAACGGACAGTGCATACCCCTCACCCCCTCCGCGTCACGGCAGTGACGACCACAACCACTACGCAAACAACGTCCGTGTAACTACCATATGTTGTGGTGGTCGCAATGTCGAACTGCCACGCGCGGCCCCGCAGGCGCGCATCCCGGTCAGCGTCCGTCAGGCACCTGCAACCGCTGACCGGCCTCTATGGCGGAGCCCACGATCCCATTCAGGTCTCGAATCCGGTGCACCACCGCACCCTGGTCAGCCTGTGGCGCGACCCGCCGCGCCACGTCCCAGAGGGTCTCGCCTCCGCCGACGCGGATCACCGCCGTCTTCACCGGAATCCCAGGATTCGCGTCCTGCCCGATCCAGCCAAGGCCAGCGACTATGGCCACCGTCGCGGTTGCGGCAGCAACTACGTCCGCCAGCCGAGATCGGCGCGTCATCGCCATCCCACGTTGCGCCGGAACCTGCACCCGCCGATGCGCCACGCATTGCACCTGACGGTTCCGCACCAGAGGAGCCAACGGTGGCACGGGCGCTGGAGGTGCCATAAGCGCTGCCAGCCGCCGGACCGGCCGGGCGCCGCTGGGCACGACCTTGACACTGTGTGCCGCGGGCGAACCACTCAACCGTGCTGGTGCCGCCATCGTGACTCCTCATCGCGGGTATCATCGAACGCGAGTTCGATCGAACTGCTGCGGTGTCTATCACGGCCCCCCGACAGAGTCGGTGACCCTGCGGCGTGTTGTTCGAACAAGCGTTTGATCTTTGGCCCGACGGCGGTTAACGTCAGCCTCGTTACGCACCGTGTCGGTCCGACGGTGGTCTCATGACATCGAAACCCGAGGAGGAGCGTTGGGACAGCAGCCGAGCGACGAGCCGGAGGTAGCCGCTTCCGCAGCGCAGACGCACGGCCCAAGCCGCACCGCGCCGGTCCATACTTTCCCTGACCTCGATGACAGCACTGGCAAGGACAGTCTCACACCGCGCCAGCGCCGGGTCCTCGAGGTGATCCGGGAGTGGGTGCAGCGGTTCGGCTACCCGCCGAGTGTGCGCGAGATCGGCGAGGCAGTCGGGCTCACGTCGACATCGTCGGTTGCGCATCAGCTGCGCGCCCTGGAACACAAGGGCTACTTGCGCCGGGATCCCAACCGGCCTCGAGCGGTCGGTGTCCGACCCGCCGACGGCCCACCTCAGGCAGCGGAAATTCCCAGCGAGGAGCCCCATCACCCCAAGCCTGTTTTCGTCCCCGTGGTCGGCCGGATCGCCGCAGGTGGTCCGGTGCTCGCCGAGCAGGCTGTCGAAGACGTCTTCCCGTTGCCGAAAGAACTCGTGGGTGAGGGATCACTGTTTCTGTTACGGGTCGCCGGTGACTCGATGGTGGAAGCGGCGATCACCGATGGAGACTGGGTGGTCGTCCGCCAACAGCCCAGCGCCGAGAACGGAGACATCTTCGCCGCCATGATCGACGGTGAGGCGACTGTGAAAACGTTCAAGCGCCGTGACGGGCACGTCTGGCTGCTGCCGCACAACCCCGCCTACCAGCCTATTCCGGGCGACGAAGCGACCGTTCTCGGCCGGGTGGTGACGGTGTTGCGACGGCTGTAAGCCTGGAGCTGTCTCGCTAGACCAGATACGCGGCCAGCGCGCAGGCGAGGTCCGGGCGCACCCGTGCGCGCAGCCGGGTACCGCTTTCGGTGTGGTCAGTGTCCAGCATCTCGCCCTCGGCATGCACTCGGGCGACCAACGCGCCTTCGGTCCACGGCAACAACGCGTCGACTTCAACGTGCGGTTGGGGCAACCCGTCGGCGATCCGCTGGACCAATCCGGTGATGCCCGCCCCGGTGTGCGCGGAGACGAAGGACGCATTGGGCAACACGTGGCGTAGTCGAGACAGCACAAGCTGGTCTGCGTCGTCGATCTTGTTCACCACCAACAACTCGGGTGGCATCGGCGCATCACGGCCTTGATTGATCTCAGCAAGGACCTCGCGCACCGCCTCTACCTGGAGCTCTGGCATTGGATCGGCACCGTCGACCACGTGTAGCAGCAGATCCGCTTCGGCTGTCTCCTCGAGAGTGGAGCGAAACGCCTCCACCAACTGGTGCGGTAAGTGGCGGACGAAACCGACGGTGT
>JAVXWL010000087.1:0-27956 GCA_032230565.1 Pseudonocardiales bacterium
CTGCACCGGGAGACCAAGACAGCCACCTCCGATGCCACGCTGCCGCTGCCGGACATCTGCGCCGCCGCGCTGCGGCTCCGGAAGGTCGAGGAAGCCCACGCGAGGGAGCTCGCGGGGGCGGCGTGGCAAGGCGGCAAGCTGATCTTCACCGACCAGATGGGGCACGCCGATCGAACCGCGCAACTTCAATCGTTCCTGGGATGCTCGCTGCGCCAAAGCCGGGGTCCGGAAGATCACGGTGCACGACGGGCGTCGCACCTGCGCCACACTGCTGGTCGATCTCGACGTGCATCCCCGAGAGGTCATGCAGATTTTGCGCCACGCGCAAATCGCGGTGACCATGGAGATCTACGCTCAAGCGTCCTCGAAGGCAACGCGTTCCGCGTTGAAGCGGTTGGGAGACAGCCTCAGTGGATGACCCACTGCTGTACAGGGCCCAACACCCCTTGTGAAGATCACGGTATAGGGCCTCTGACCTGGTGTGGAGCTGAGGGGAATCGAACCCCTGACCTTCTCGATGCGAACGAGACGCGCTACCAACTGCGCTACAGCCCCCCGCGGTGCGCGCTGAGTTTAGCAGCGGCGGTCGTCTACTCGCCCACCGCCCGACGGTACGGCGGCTTAAACGCCGGCTGTAGCTCGTCGAACGTCGGGTCTTCATCGTCTAGGTCCAGAGCGACAGCAGTGTGCTGGGGCACCGACGCCGGCGCAGCAGACGGCTCCTGCACCGGCTCTCCGGCGCGGTGTCCCTCCGCAGCGACGTCATGGGGAACGGTAGCGGAGGCTCTAGACCCGGCCGCGCGCGCGGCTCGACGCCGTCGCACCTCGTCCTCGATACGCACCTGCCGGCGTAGATAACCGAGATAACCGACCAGCGCCAGATCCAGTGCCACGTGCACCCACCACAGCAGGCTGGACGCGGTGTAGGCCAGAACCAGACTGGCCACCGCGGCGACCGCCAGACCAAGCACCACCCGCTGCCGGAACGCGTACTTCTCCCGGGCTAACTGTGCGGCGACCTCCGGGTCATAGCCACCGCGACCCGATCTGTACCGATGCTCGTCCAAAATTGACTCCCGCTGCGCGATTCGTTCACCGATCATGCGCACCTGTTGACCGTGCTCGTGCACCACCCGAGAAGGGACCGGCCTGTGCAATACCCGGGAAGCCAGCGCAGACTCCGCGGTGCGGACCACCACCTGCCGTCGCTTCGCAATCATCGGGACAAGGACGACAAGCCATGCCGCCGCCAGCGCCGCGAAGATCAGCGAGCTGGGCACTCCTCGCCCCCTGCCCGGTCCGCCGTTCCTGAGCTGCCTGCAATTCCCGCCTAGATCACGGTAGCTACACGGAACTCGCCGATCCCGGAGGCGCGCCGGAGGTCATGAGTGCGTAACAGTGTTCTCACACGCACTCACGACAGGCGAGCGTGGCCGGAACGGACCAGGCTCGTCACCAACCCGGCGCCGACCTCTTCCTGCGTCAGTGCCAGCAGCCGATGGTCCCGCCATGCGCCGTCGACCTCCAGGTAACGACGCAGCAGCCCCTCATCGCGGAACCCGAGCTTGGCCAGCACCCGGAGGCTGGCCGCGTTCTCCGGCCGCACAGTGGCCTCGACCCGGTGCAGCCCCACCGGTCCGAACGCGTGGTCCACCGCCAGTGCCACCGCCGCCGTCGCCACGCCACCCCCGGCCGCGTTGGACTCCACCCAGTATCCGACCCACGCGGAGCACAGCGCGCCACGCACCACGTTGCCCAGCGTGAGCTGACCGGCCAACTCCCCGCCCACCGTGACGGCGAAGGGCAGGGCTTGACCCCGCCGGGCCGTCGCGCGCAGCCCGCTGCACATCACCGGCCAGACCATGGTGGCGAACCGCTCAGCCCAAGCCCCTTCCCCATCCGGCTCCCAGACGCGAAGGTAGGCCTCGTCGCGCAGCCTCAGCCGGCTCCACGTCGGACCGTCACGCAGCCGTACCGGGCGCAACGCGACCTCTCCCGCCGCAACCCGCACCGGGCCCAGCCTCGCCGGCCAACCGGGGTGACGACCATCAGGTCCAGGCCCGAACACGACGCCTCATCCGCGCTGGGCGAGGAAGCTGACTGCCACCAGCTCGCCGACCGACACCTCTGTGGTGTCAGGATCAACGAGGATCAGGCAGTTGGCCTCAGCCAGCGAGGCCAGCAGATGGGCGCCGGAGGTACCAAGAGGTTGTACTAAGTACTCCCCGGTATCGGGATCACGCAGCAGTTGGCCGCGGATGAACCCGGATCGGCCCGCCGTGGACGTCACCGGGGACAGCAGTCGCGCAGTGATGGTGCGGCGATGGGGATTGCGCTTGCCCAGCGCGAGCCGGATCAGCGGCCGGACCAACACCTCAAACACCACGAGCGCGCTGATCGGATTGCTCGGTAACAGAAAGGTGGGCACCGAGTCCGGGCCCAGCCGGCCGAAACCCTGG
This sequence comes from Pseudonocardiales bacterium, assembly GCA_032230565.1. GTDB lineage: Bacteria > Actinomycetota > Actinomycetes > Mycobacteriales > Pseudonocardiaceae. The sequence continues at coordinate 2,460 of JAVXWL010000087.1, forward strand.
ACCGACCCCGGGTGCATCGCGACGCGTCCCGCATCCAGCGGACCGAGCTCGGCCAACGCGGCGCACAGCTCATCGCCCACCGCCCCGCCGACCGCGCCGGTCACCACCACGATCTCCGACACCAGCAGCCGGCCCTCCACTGCCTCGCGCAGCCGGGACGGATCACTGGGCACGATTCCGACCCGATGCACTTCGGCACCGGCGTCGCGGGCGGCCGCGGCCAGCGCGTAGGAGTTGATGTCGTAGACCTGCCCAGCGCCTGGGGTACGTTCGACGTCGACAAGCTCTTCACCGACCGACAGCACCGACAGCCGCGGTCGCGGGTGCACCCGCACCTTGGCCCGTCCCACGGCGGCGAGCAGCCCCACCTGCGCTGGGCCGATCACCGCACCGGGACGTACCGCGACGTCGCCGGTCTGCACGTCCTCCCCGATGCGGCGCACGTACGCCTTAGACGGCACTGACCGCGCCACGGTGACTCGCGCCGCATGAATTTCCCCGTCCTCGGTATGCCCCAGCGGGACCACCGCGTCAGCCAGGGTGGGCAACGCCGAGCCGGTGGCCACCCGGACAGCCTGGCCGGGCTGCAACCGCAGCGGCTGCCGCGAGCCGGCCGCGATCTCGCCGACGACCGGCAACGTCACAGGGACTTCCGTGACGTCCACGCTGCGCACCGCATAGCCGTCGACCGCTGCCTGATCGAAGCCTGGCAGCGCACGTTGCGCCACGACCTCCTCTGCGCAGAGCATCCCCTGCGCCTCGGAGATCGCCACTCGTACGGGTTCGGGACGCACCGCAGCGTCCAGCACCCGTCCGAGCTGCTCGTCCAGCGACCTCACGTCTTCTCCTGCTCCAACCTGTTGCATAACCAGCTGCGCAACCCAGGACCGATTTCAGGATCCTCAAGCGCGAAGTCCACCGAGGCTCGAAGCAGTCCGCTGGGGTTTCCCAGGTCGTGACGCCCGCCGCGGTGGACCACGATGTGGACCGGGTGGTCCTCGTCAATCAGCAGCGCGATCGCATCGGTGAGCTGAAGCTCGCCGCCGGCGCCGGGACTGATCCGGTGCAGCGCATCGAACACCGCACGGTCTAGCAGGTACCGGCCGGCCGCCGCGAAAGTCGACGGCGCCGCTTCGGGCGCCGGCTTCTCCACCATTCCGCGCACCCGCTTGATGTCCGGGTCGTCAGTGTCCTCGATCGTGAAGACGCCGTAGGCGGAGATCTGCTCGCGCGGCACGTCGAAGGCACACAGCACGCTGCCGCCGTACCGCTGCCGGATCGCGGCCATCGCGATCAGCACCCCGGTGGGCAGCACCAGGTCGTCGGGCAGCAGGACGGCCACCGCGTCATCGGAGTCGTCCAGCAGCGGCTCAGCACAGCCCACCGCATGCCCAAGCCCGAGCGGTTTGTCCTGTACCACGACTTCGGCTCGGATCAGCTCCGGGGCCCGGCGCACCTTGGCGAGCAGCGCTTCCTTGCCGTGCCCGCGCAGCCCTGCTTCCAGGTCCGGGTTCGGGTCGAAATGCGCGGCCACCGACTCCTTGCCCGGTGAGACGACGAGCACCAGCCGTTGCGCTCCAGCCTGGGCCGCCTCCGCCGCGACGTACTCGATCGCCGGGGTGTCGACCACCGGTAGGAGTTCCTTGGGCACGGTCTTGGTCGTTGGCAAGAACCTGGTACCAAGCCCGGCCGCTGGCACGATTGCAGTGCGGACCGCACCGTGCCCCACCGGGCCCATCGCTGAGGAACTCATGACGCCCGACCCTATCGGCCCACCCGACACACCTGCCGCGACCTCCACCAATCCCGGTTCCGTGGACGAGAGCGGCAAGTGGGACTTGCGGCGGCGGTTGATGGCGGCCCGGCGCCGGCTGCCGGCGGCGGTGCGGGAGAGGGAGGCAGCGGCATTGGCGGCGGTGCCGTTGCCGGGGCTGCCGGGCACGGTGTGCGCGTACTGGCCGGTCGGCTTCGAACCGGGCTCACCGCAACTGCTAGACGGTCTGGTGCGCTGCGGCTGCCGGGTGCTGCTGCCCGTGGTCAACTCCTCGGGGCCGCTGGAATGGGCCGAGTACACCGGCGCGGGCTCGCTGCAGCGCGGCCCACTGGGGTTGCTCCAACCGATCGGTCCCCTATTGGGCCGCGCAGCAGTCGGCACTGCTGTGCTGGTACTGGTGCCAGCACTGGCCGTGGACAGGACCGGGGTACGACTCGGTCGCGGGGGCGGGCACTACGACCGGACGCTGCCGTTGGCGGCACCGGGTACCCCGTTGGTGGCGATCGTCCGGGATGACGAACTGCTCGCCGCACTCCCCGCGCAACCGCACGACGTCCCCGTCACTGCAGCCCTGACCCCTAGCCAAGGTCTGATCCCCCTGCCAGGAGAAAGCCGTCGCACCCGCTGAAACGTGGCTTGGCGTCGTGAACTCGACCAGGCCGACGTTTCGCCGCGCAGAACGTCGCTTCTGTCTAGTTCTCGGCGGATAAGCACAATGGCGCGCGCCGGCGTGACATGACGGGGGCGGGTGCAGGCGTGGGGGGGTCTATGGCGATGGTCTTGCTACCATGGTGGTTGGCACTCTCGTGGGCAGAGTGCCAAATAGTGGAGGCGAGACGTGCCGACCTACTCCTACGCGTGCACCGCGTGTGAGCACCGCTTCGACACCGTGCAGAAGTTCACCGACTCGTCGCTGACCGACTGTCCCGAGTGCTCCGGCCGGCTGCGCAAGCTGTTCTCGCCGGTTGGCATCGTGTTCAAGGGCAGTGGATTCTACCGCACCGACAGCCGCTCCGGCGGGCAACCGCACGAAGGGCAGTCCAGCTCGAACGGCAAGTCCGAGTCCGGTGCTCATGGCAAGTCAGAATCCAACGGCAAGTCCGAGTCCGGTGCTGACAAGAAGGCCGAGTCCGGTACTTCTGAGTCGCGTACCAACGGCAAATCCACGTCGGAAGCCACGCCGTCGAAGTCCGGATCCGCTGAGTCGAAATCTGGGTCGGGTTCGGCATCGCCGGCTTCGAGTTCGGTGACCGCATCCGCCTGATCTAGCAAAGTTATCCACAGCCGCTCGGTTGTCCACAACCTGCGGCGGTGTCGGCTGCTGCCGCGCCCGATCTGTCTAACGTCGCGATGGTGACGACACGATCGGGAGGCCAGCTTGACGCCATCACCGTGCCGCTGCGGCAGCAGTGGGAAGCGCTGCGGTGTCGCTCCGGTTTCGGCTGGATGCGGTTGCTGCGCCGGGCCGTCGCCGCAGTGCTCGTCGGCCTCGCTGCGGTGCTGGCGCTGGCTCCTGGTCGGGCAAGCTCCGCCGATGATGCTGTGGTGGTCGCTGCTCAGAACCTGGCTGCGGGGACCGTGCTCGAGCCAGCCCAGGTGACGCTGCGCGGCATACCCAGGCAAGCGGTGCCCGACGGCGCTGCTCGGGTCCCCTCCGCGGTACTGGGCCGTACCCTGGCCGCACCGGTCCGGCGCGGTGAGCCGTTGACCGATGTGCGGCTGACGGGTCCCGATCTCACCCGGGCGAGTTCGACGAATCCCGACGCGGTGAGCGTTTCGCTGCGGCTGGCGGATCCGGGCGTCGCCGCGCTACTGCGTCCCGGCACCACAGTCGATGTAGTGACCGTCGGCGAACGTCAGGACGAACCGGTGGTGCTGGCCCGCGGCGCGCGGGTTCTCGCGGTTCTGGAGACCGCCGCTCACACCGGCGAGCGTGCCGGAAAGCTAGTGCTGGTCGCACTCGATCCCGTTGCTGCGACGCGGGTCGCGGCGGCCTCGATATCCCAAACCCTCACTGTGACCTTCCGCTGAGCAGTCTAGTTAGCTGGTGTCATGGTGCGGGGGGCGGTTGTCCTGCAGCCACTGGTCGCGCTCCTCAAAATCCAAGTCCGACAACCATGGCTGGTCGTCTACGGTACTGTCAGGCAGCACGTTCCCGAACATGAGATCCAGCCTTATATTGCGGTCCGCCGCACCCGCGCGTGTCATGACACCCTCCCCTACCGCGTGATGGCCCGGGCCAGCCAGTGCCGATCACTTCCCGCTACCGGATCCCAGTGCCAGGATGTAGTTCATGACTGCGTAACACAGTCCCCATCTCGCAAACGGAAGGCTCCCACCATGAGTCTAGTGGACAAAATCAAGGACGCGGCCGGTCCCGTCATCACCATGGCCACCCCTGTTGTTGCGCAAGCCATCGAAAAGGCCACCCCGCTCGTCGAGAGGGCCATGGAGAAGGCCGCCCCATACGTCGAGCAAGCCAGGGAGAAAGCCGACCCGTTCGTCCACGTCGCAAGGGAACTGGCCGGTCCGATGGTCGAGCAAGCGATCAACAAAGCTGGCCCGTACGCCGAAAAGGTATCGGTGACGGCTGGTCCGATCCTCGATCAGGCCAAAGAGAAGGCCGGCCCACTGGTCGAGAAGGTCAGCGGCATGGCCGTCGAGCTCGTCGGGGCCGCGGTCTTTACGGCGGACAAGGCCACCGGTGGCCGCTACCATGATCAGTTGGAGACCGTGACCAATGTTCTGAGCCGTAACGGCAAGGCAGGCGGGAGCCACTGAACCGCCCCGCCCCGCGGGCCCGCAACGCCGACCGTTCGGGCCCGTCGTGGTGGCCGGCGATTCTGCGCGGCGCTCAGTCCTGCTCCGGCCAAGACAACTCTTCGATCACCCGTCCGACGAGCGGGGTCAGCGTCGCCATCCCGTCCCGGACCGCCGCCCGAGACCCCGCAAGGTTCACGACCAAGGTGCTGCCCGAGACCCCGGCCAGCCCACGGGACAGACCCGCGTCCACGGCGCCGGCTGCGAGCCCGGAAGCGCGGATGGCCTCCGCAATACCCGGTATCGGGCGGTCCAGCACGCCGGCCGTGGCGTCCGGGGTGACGTCTCTCGGTGACACCCCGGTGCCACCGACGGTGACCACCAGGTCCACGCCCCCGATGACCGCCGTGTTCAGCGCGTTCCGGATGTCCACCGACTCGCCCGCCACCACCACCGAGCCGTCGACGACAAACCCGGCCTCCTCGAGGAGCTCGGTGACCAGCGCACCAGTTGCGTCCCCGCGCTCACCATGCACCACCCGGTCGTCGACGATTACGACGAGAGCCCGACCGAGGCTGCGCACGCTGCGTTCCATGCCGAGCACCGTAGCCGGAGGCTTTTCGAGCCGAGAAACAGGTCTCGATCTCCGGCCTCGCGCAGCCGCTGGCAAACTCTTCAGCGGGTGCCGACCTGCTGGCTACCCAGGGTGGCCTGGACCTGCCGAGTGGCGCCGCCCGCTCCCTTGATCGTGACGGTGACCTGGGAACCCGGTGAGTGTGAGCGGATTGCCGCCACGAGCGCATCGCCACTGTCGATCACCCGATCACTCACCTTCATGATCTTATCGCCGGACTGGATGCCGGCAGCGGCAGCGGCACCACCGGGCGTGACCTGCTGGACTGTCGCTGCGCCGTCCTCCGGCTGCCCGGCTGGGACGGTCACCCCCAGGATCGCCGAGGTGGCCTGACCGGTGTGGACGAGCTCGCTAGCGATCCGCCTGGCCTGGTCGATGGGGATCGAGAAGCCTAAACCGATCGAGCCCACCTGCCCGCCACCGGCGCCGAGCGAGGCAATGGCGGTGTTGATGCCGATCACCCGGCCCTGCATGTCGGTCAGCGGGCCACCGGAGTTCCCCGGGTTGATCGCGGCGTCGGTCTGGATCGCGTCTAGCACGGTATCCTGACCGCTGCCCTCACCGCCGGCGCGCACCGGACGCTCCAGCGCACTGATGATGCCGCTGGTCACGGTGCCCGACAGTCCCAATGGCGAGCCCACCGCCACCACTTCCTGACCAACCCGGACATTGCTCGAGGTCCCCAGTTGAGCCGGAGCCAAACCATTGACGCCTTGGGCACGTACTACCGCGAGGTCGAAGGTCGGCGCCCTACCGATGATCTGCACCGGGACCGAGCGGCCGTCCTGCAACACCGCAGCGAGCTGGCCGCCGTTCGCGGCCGGTTCGACCACATGGTTGTTGGTCAGGATCAGTCCGTCGCCGCTCAGCACGATCCCACTGCCCTCGGCGGCCACCTGGGACCCATGCACCCGGAGCTGGACCACGCTGGATGTCACCTTCTGCGCTACCTGCTCAACCGACCCACTCGGCAGGTTCGCGACCGCCACGGCACCCGACGCCGGCAGGTCCAGCGCGCTGGTGACCTGCGACCCGCTGCTGGCCAGCTCATAGCCGACGGCGCCGCCGACACCTCCGGCGACCAGGCCCACAATCAGCGACAGCACTACAGCTCCGACAACAGGCCCGCCGCGACGCGGGCCGCCGACACTTGACGACGGGCTACCGATCGGGGCGGTCGGTGGTGAAGGCCGCCACGACGACGACTCCGGTTGACCGGTGGGCGCCCAAGGCGAGGGATACCCGCCGGGATCGCCGGGTTGTGCTGGGCGCGGCGTCTCGTCGGTCATATCTCTAGGGTGTCCTGGGTTCCTGAGAGGGGCATGTGAGGCACCTTAAGGGTGTGGGGTGGATGGTCGACCGGGCAGCTCGAGGGTCAACAGCATCCCGCCCGCGAAGCTTTTCCTGGCCCGCACCGTACCTTCATGACGGGCGGCGACCTGCGCCACGATGGCCAGTCCGAGTCCCGACCCGGGAAGGGTACGCGCGTCGGACGAGCGATAGAACCGCTCGAAGATGTAGGGCAGGTCGGCGTCGGCGACGCCAGGCCCGGCGTCGGCAATATCGACCGCGGCAGTACCCCGGCCCGTCGGCGCCAACCGGACGGTGACGGTCGCGCCCGGGGGGCTCCACTTCACGGCATTGTCGAGCAGGTTGAGCACGGCGCGTTCCAGGGCGTTGGCGTCACCGAGCAGGCTCCACGGAACAAGGTCGACCTCGAAGTGGACTCCCGGCGCTCGGCGCGCCGCCCGGGCCAACGCCCGCTCGACGACGTCGGCCAGCTCGACCGGTTCGTGCACCACCTGAGGGGCGTCCTCGCGAGCCAACTCGACGATGTCTCCGACGAGCGTGGACAACTCCTCCACCTGCGCCCGCACGTCGTCGGAGATCTCCTTGCGGTCCTGTTCCGACAGTGAAGGAGCGTCCGGGCGGTCGGAGGCGGCGAGCAGCTCCAGGTTGGTGCGCAACGAGGTCAGCGGGGTGCGCAACTCATGGCCGGCATCAGCGACCAGCCGGCGTTGGCGTTCCTGCGATTCGGCCAGCGCGGCGAGCATGCTGTTGAAGCTGCCGGTGAGTCGGGCGAGTTCGTCATCGCCGGAGATGGCAATCGGTTGCAGATCACCGGTGCGAGCGATCCGCTCGGTCGCTTCGGTGAGCCGTTGCACCGGGCGCAAACCGCCCTGGGCGACCGCGGTGCCCGCAGCCGCGGCCAGCAGCACGCCAGCTCCTCCCACCAGGATGAACACCAAACCGAGGCGGGATAGGGTGATCCGGGTGGTATCCAGTCCGCTGGCCACCACCAGCGCCGCGTCCGGCCCGGCGGACACGGCGGCAACGCGCAGGTCCCGCGCCTTATCGGTGCGCAACGACTGGGGCTGCTCACCGCGCGCCACGGCGAGCTCCTCCGGGCCCAGCTCCAGGTCACCGCCGACGACGCTTTGGCCGGTGCGGCCGTCGAGCAGGCCGACTCTGATGTCGGCCGCGCTGAAGAAACTAGCGGGTATGCCACCGAGTTGCTCGGCGTTGGCCAGTGTGCTGCGCAGCGAATCGGCGCGCTGAAGCAGCGTGGTGTCGAGCTGATCGTAGAGGCTGCTGCGAACCGTGAAGTAGCCCGCGAGCGACACCAGTGCGACGGCGGTTCCGACGCACACTGCGGCCAACCCGGTAACTCTGGTGCGCAGCGACATCCGCCGATTCCCGAAGGCCGGGTCGGCCGGTTGTGTCACGGGGGCGTCACCCGCAATGCGTAGCCCACCCCCCGCATGGTGTGGATCAGCCTCGGCTCACCACCCGCTTCGGTCTTGCGCCGCAAGTACCCGACGTAGACCTCCAGCGCGTTGCCCGAGGTGGGGAAGTCGTAACCCCACACGTCCTCCAGGATCCGGCCGCGGGTGAGCACCTGCCGGGGGTGACGCATGAACAGCTCCAGCAGGCTGAACTCGGTGCGGGTCAGGCTGATCCGGCGGGCGCCCCGGGTCACCTCGCGGGTGCCCTGATCTAAGACGAGATCGGCGAACTCCAGCGTAGTCCCGGTGATGCCGACCGTCCCGACGCTGTCCGGGGAGCGCCGGAGCAAGGCACGCAACCGAGCGAGCAACTCCTCCAGCGCGAATGGCTTGGGCAGGTAATCGTCCGCGCCGGCGTCCAATCCGGCGACCCGGTCGGAGACCGCATCTCGGGCGGTGAGGACCAGTATCGGAAGATCATCACCGGTACCGCGAAGCCGCCGGCATACTTCCAGGCCGTCTACCCGGGGCATCATGAGGTCGAGCACCATAGCGTCCGGTCGCTGCGTCGCCACGACCTCGATTGCTTGCAGACCGTCCCCGGCAAGCTGCACGGTGTAGCCGTTGAACTGCAACGACCGGCGCAGCGACTCCCGGACCGCCCGGTCGTCATCGACTACGAGGATGCGCATCCCTCTATAGTGGACCCTCCGCCTGAGAGCGACCTTAGACCACGTTAACCCGCACCGAGGCGACAGGGAGAGGGAGTCAGACGATCCGGCGTGCTCCGACGAAGCCGTTGGTATACATGGCCCGTACATGGACCGGCTGGCCGGGTTGGGAAGCTTCGGCGATCTTGCCGTCTCCGACGTAGATGACGACATGGTCCACTGGTTTGTAGAAGAAGAGCAGGTCGCCCGGTTGCAGCTCGCTGAGGCTGACTGGGTGCCCGGCGGTGGACTGCGCCGCGGCGGTGCGCGGCAGGGTGATACCCACCTGCTTATAGATCCACTGCACGAGACCGCTGCAATCGAAGCCACCCGGAGCGGCGCCGCCCCACACGTAGGGCGTGCCCCGCTGAGCCAATGCCGCGGTGACCGCGCGGGCCGCCAGCTTCATCGTGAACGACTCGGGTGCTTTAGCAGCCGCGGGTGCCTCGGCGGGTGCCTCGGCGGGTGCCTTGGCCGTGGCGGGTGCTTCGGCAGCCGGCAGTGTGGCGGCAGGAGCTGGTGCCGGGATAATTGCCCGAGCCGCCGTGTCAGCGAGCTTCATCATTGAAGCGAGCGCCGGTGGGGTGGCCGCGGATACTCCTGTCGCCGCACCACCGGGGACCTTCAGGTGCTGGCCGATGACGATGACATCCGGGTCGCCGACCGTGTCCCGGTTGGCGTCGTAAATCTGCTGCCACCCACCGGGTACGGATTGCGCGGTGGCGATCTGCGCCAAGGTGTCGCCGGCGGCTACCACATAATCAACGGTGGGCCCTGTCTTCGCGGGCAACGCGGGCGTGGGTGCAGGGGCGGCGGGCGGCGCTGGTGCGGCGTGCTTCGGTTCTGCGGGAGCAGCGTGTTTGGCTGAAGCCGAAGGGGCATCATCGCTGGCGTGACGGCCGCAAACCGGCCACGCGCCGATGCCCTGGGTCGCTAAAACGCGCTGTGCCACGGCGATCTGCTGCTCCCGTGTCGCAGTGGCGGGGTTACCCGCACCACCGTTGGCGTGCCAGGTACTCAACGTGTATTGAAGCCCGCCGTAGAAGCCGTTCCCGGTGTTGATGGCCCAGTTCCCGCCAGACTCACACGCCGCAACCGCGTCCCAGTTGACGTCCGGGGCGGCGGAGGCGGTGCCCGCGAGAAGGCCGCCAGCCGCCAGCGTTGCACCGGTGACGGTGACGGCGCGGCGCCGGCGGTGCGGGATGAAGCGACGATGCTTGCCGGACATCAAAAGCCTACCTGTCCCGGCTCGTTCACAGCGGAGCCGGTTTGCTCGGGGTCACTTTCGCCGCGTATCACCTCACGTGGCAGGCCCGAGAGATGCATGAAATTCAGGTAACAGCGCCCAACGGCGGGTATGCGTCGGCCAGTGGTGTTTGCGCGCCGCGGTGCACGTTCGAGCCGTTACGCCTGCGGTACCAGTGGGCGCGGCGGAGCGGCGTACGCGGCGTCGGCCTGCGCCCGGCTGAACACATCAGTCTCGACGAGCCGGTTGAAGACGTCACGCTGGCGCTGTTTGGCGAGGTCGAGGCGAGTCAGCGGACCGTAGGTCGTCGGCGCCTGCACTACCCCAGCCAGCAAGCTCTCCTGCGCCCAGGACAGCTCGCCCGGCGCAAGCCCGAAGTACCACCGACAGGCGTCCGCAAGCAGCACCAATCCCAGCGCCGCGGCCCAATCAACACGCCGAGGACTAGACCCGCGACACGCATCCGACGCGGTTGTATGACCCAACTGGCATAAGATTCTGCGTTGACGGGCTGTGATCACTTTCAGGCCTATGGCGGCGAGTGACCGTCGCCGGAGCCACGCTCGGCGTGCCGGCTCACCTACCGGTGCGCGCAAGCCTCGCTACAGCCTGCACAGCGTGCTTGGCGGCGTTGTAACACCTCGCTTCGGCAGCCGCCGTGGGCAATCTCTCCAAGTAGTAGGCGCGCACCGCGACTTCCCGCGCTCCGAAAGTACTTTTGAATTTCCTCAGCTCTTCAGTTTGAGATAGGCCAAAGTCGTAGCTCTGTCGTTCATCGGCGCAGACGGCCTCGATCGCGTGCCGGTGAAGGAGTTCGTTCGCACCAGTGCCACGTGCCCGCTCTTTGTTCATTGCCCCTCGCCAGTAAGTAGCCCGCGAACCCCTCGTCAGCACGATGATGCCTGCGAGAGGTGCACCACCCCGCCACGCGATCCACACGGTGCATCGCTCGCCCATCCTCCGTGCCACTATCGCGAATTTGCTCCGCGGCTCGCGGCGCTGCGCACGCCAGCGCATCAGTGATAACGGATGACCCCGCTGCTGAGCCCATCTATCGACGGAGCTCCGATACAGCATGTCGAAGACCGGAATGAGCCTTCCAGTATTGTCCGACTCGACAGTAACGTCCCGTCGCTCTGCTTTTCGCGCATTGGAGCGCACTTTGCTCGTGAAGCGTTCCGACCAGACTCTGGAAAAACCACCGCGAAGATCGAGCACCTGCGCAGTCAGCGCGGTGGAATATGTCGTGCTTGGAACTACTGATGCCCATATCGCGGCGTCATCACCACCCACCATGACGCGAGTGCGCAGACCAGGAAGGCGTTGGATCTCCTGGATCAGGGCCCGGGTCTGTGCGGGCGACGCTGGACCTCCTTCGTCGAGGAAACTACACGCATCAGCACCAAGACCCCATCCCGGCGGCGGTGATTCGAACAGTCCTAGCATGGTGGGGATTCCGGTTTTCCGCAGACGAGGCAGGATCAGCTGTCGCCCATCTTCGCCCCGGAACAGTAGAGTTGCGTCCGAGAAGCGGCTGGAACCGCATATGCAGTCAGTCCAGTCGGGGGTCATCGAAAGCGCGATGTTCTCGTTACGGGCGACTAAGTCTGCCCACGCGTGCCGGGCCCCCACACCCTCCGCTTCAATGGACAGGCGATAACTGTGAGAAGGCACCATGTGGCCGACCTCTCTTGATACCGATCATGACGCCGCGCTGGTCCGTCGCGCCATGGTCGCTCGTAGCACTAGTGCATAGACCGCAAGCGCTGCGATCCCACCCGCAGTAAGAACTGCAAGGTTGCTGAGCTGACCACCGCTGTGGGCGTGCTGGATCCACCACACCGCGGCAACCACCGGCACCATCGCGACCGTGGCCAGCAATGCCCCGGCAAGGGTTCGAAGTTCGATGAACCGTTCGGGCTGGATCACCCGACGAAGCCGCGTCAGCACCATTCCCGCGCCGGCGCACTCACCGGCCAGGATCGCCACCACCAGCCAGACGAGACGGGACCCATCAGCTGGCACGAGCAGGGCCCCTGCGGCGACCGCCACCGTCACGCCGAACACCACCTCGCTGGCCCGTCGCGGAATGCGGTCGTCCAGCCGCGCGTATAGCGCCTGGCTACCGAGGTCGCACAGCCCGCCGACCAGCTGGGCTACCGCCACCACCGCCAGGCAGGTAGCGAGTGGACCAATCAGGGCCGCATGGCGCAACTCGCCATTGGTGAGAATGTTCGCAGTCGGTCCGGAGAGCACCGCGAGCAACACCAGCAGCGGCAAGCTAGCGATCACGGCGTATGACAGCCCTTGGCGCCAGGCCGAGCCGAAAGTAACACCGTCCTCGTGATGGGCGGCGTGTGCCAGCTCGGGAAGCGCCGCCATCGAGACCGCACGAGCGCTGACGTAGGACAGTGAGAATAACGTGGCGTAGGACAGTTGCACGACGAACACGCCACCGGGCACTGAGCTGGCCAGCGCGAGCAGCACGTACATCGCTGCTGCCGGGCAAGCCGCCACGCCGACCGAGCGCGCCAGCCTGCGGGTCACTGCGACTGCTTCGGGGTCGTGGCGCCAACGCATTGACGGGCGGGTCAGCAGACCCACCCGCGCCGCGCCGAATAGCTGCAATGCCGCATGCAGCGCAACACCCGACGTGCTGCCGACCCCGAGTGCGATCACCATGCCGACCGGTACGTGATCGATGTCAAGGCCCGTCCCGTAATACCAGCCTGCCAGCACCACCGTCATGATCAGGACGAGGTTCTCCACGGCCGGTGCGGCCGACGCGAGCGCGAAGCGGCCGCGCGCCCGTTGGGCGGCCATGCCCAGGTAAGCCAGGCAGTTCAGCACTACCTGCGGGGCGACAAGCAGGACCAGCAACGTGGTCAGCCACAGGGCCCGGCCACGTTGCGCGGGATCAGGAATGCCGAGGCTCAGCGTCCAGGCAACCACTGGGGCGGCGATCGCCAACAACGCGACGACCGCGAACGAAACCGCGAGTAACCACCCGGCCACCCGGCCGAGCATCTCCCGGGCCCGCGGCAGACCTCCGGCGCCGATGGCGCGGACGACGCCAGGCACCAGCACCATCGCTAGTACTGGCCCGGCGATCAACGTGAATACGATGCTCGGCACGACGTAGCCGGCCTGGAAACAGTTGGCGAAATAGGTGGGCCCCAGCACCGCGCCGATCACGACCACCCGCAGCAACCCGGTCGCCCTGCTGATCAGCGTCCAGCAGGCAACCGTGGCCGAGTTCCGCGCCGTGGTGGTGGGTGTGTCCCCCTCAAGCGCCGTCACCAGATACACCGACCCGAGATGGTGGCCCCGCACATGTTGCCTCCGGTCGTCGAGGTGCTGGCATGCGACGCCATCCCACGCAGGACACCGCCACCATCGGCACCGCCGCGTCATCAGGCACAACCGATCCTTTACCGAAGTTCCAGACCGGGGTCACCAGGTCAATATTATCGACCGCTTAGGATAACCTACCCGTCTGCGCTAGCCGCATTGCAGCTCGAACACTCTGCTTGGCGGCGTCGTAGCACTTGGCCTCGGTAGCCGCCGTAGGAAATCTTTCGAAATAGTAGATATGCACGGGAACCTCCACTGCCCCGAATGTACCCTTGAATCGCTTTAAATTGGCAGTTTGGGATAGACCGAAATCGTAACTCTGTCGTTCACTGGCGCAGGCGGTCTCGATCGCGCAACGATGGAGAAGCTCGTTCGCACCGGTGCCACGCGAACGTTCTTTGTCCATCGCGCCCCGCCAGTAGGTGACTCGCGGACCCCTCGTCAAATTGATTACCCCGGCGATAGGCTCGCCCTGCCGCCACGCTATCCATACAGTGCAACACTTCCCCAACCTGCGGGCCACTGTTGCGAACTTTCCCTGCGGGTGCTGGCGCTGCGCAAGCCAGCGCATCAACGTTAACGGATAACCTCTCTCTTTAGCCCATCTGTCGACGGAGCTCCGGTATAATACGTCGAAGACCGGAATCAACCGCCCAGTACTGTCCGACTCCACGACAACACCCCGTCGTTCCGCTTTCCGGCAATTGGATCGTACCTTGCCGGTGAACTGCTTGGACCAGACTGAAGAAAAGCTGCCGCAGAGATCGAGTACCTGCGCGGTCCGCGCGATGCAATAGACCGTGCTCGGAACCGCTGATGCCCACATCTGGGCATCCTCCTTACCCACCACGACGCGGGTGCGCAGACCAGGATGACGTCTGATTTCCTGGATCAGCGCACTGGTCTCTCTGGGTGACGGTGGCCCTCCTTCCGCGAGGAAACCGCTCGCATCAGCACCGAGATTCCAATGGCGCGGAGGTGACGCGAATATTCCCGGGAGCAAAGGATTGCGCAGCCGAGGCACGATCAGCCGGCGTCCATCTTCTCCTCGAAACAGCAAAGTCGCGTCCGAGAAGTGGTCACAACTGCATATGCAGTCGGCCCATTGCGGTGTCTTGGAAAGCGAGATGCTCTGGTCTTGCTTGACTAGGTCCGCCCATGCGGGACGGGCATCGACACCCGCTGCTTCGATAGACACGCGGTAGGCTTGCAGCATCGTGATGTGGACCAGTCTCTCTTGATGCATCGATCTAGCGGGTCCAGCTAGCCGGAGAAGGAAAGATTTCTGGCAGAGCCGTCAGGGGAAGCGCCGGACACCGCCAAGACGCCACGCTCCGCCTCCGGCGGTGGAGCGGAACTTCGATCGCTTGCAGACCTGGTGTGGCTGCCACGCTACTCGCTGCAAGCTGCTGGGCATGCTCTGTAATCGCGGCCGCGCCCGTGACGTTACCGCACGTAGGCGACACCAGCGAGTCGTCCTCAACGCGGCTGGTCGCCGCGATGGTGTCGGTGGGACGGTTGCGCTCTCCGATGGCGCGCTCAGGTTAGGCGGTCTCAGAGTGATAGGGATGGCGAAGGACACCCTCGCCGTGCACCCGTTCGGCCAGGATGCGGCAGAACTCGATCGCGTCCAGGTCCACCTGCGCGCCGCCTGTCCCGGCGGTGAATAGACCACCCGCGGGGCCGGACACTGCGAGCGTAAAAGGTTCGCCGTGACTACCGGCCCATTCGGCGAGGAGATCGGCCACAATGCGCCCGTCGTGGGCAGCGTCGGCGTCAAAGGGTGTGCCGCCAGCGTGGGTGAGGTCGATGCGGTGCATCCAGGTGTCGCGTGTGAAGCCCATGTCGAACAGGTGTGCCCGCGCAGGGCCCGTTGCGATGACCTGTCCCATTCGGCGATCAGCTCATCAACCGAGAGGGCCTCGCGTTCGCGGACCTGGATCTCATTCATGCCGTCCCACCAGTTTTGGCGCCGATCTCGGCAGCCACGGGCCGTCCCGTCCGGACCTGGCGGATGAACTCGAGTAGTGGTGCCTGTGCGGCGGCCGACCCGACCACCTGGGCGGCGAGCGCGCGCACGTCCCAGCGGGCGCAATCAATGGGCTTGGTCCAGTCGCTCGGCTGCAGATTGCCCAAAGCAGCAGAATTTACGGTTTTCGACTGCGGTGATCTGCATCGCTTCGACGTGCTTGATCCGCGGGATCGTTGTGACAGCTACCGCAGTGCTCATGGTCATGGTGATCCACCCTTGGTGTGTTTGGTCTGCAGGCGTCGGTCGACGTCGGCCATGAACATCTCGACGACCCGGCCCGCGTGGCGGACCCATCGCGTGCCGCCGGGGTCGTTGGCGATCTGTTGGTGCGAAAGCCCAGCCACCAGGGCGGTGAACACGTCGACGTCGCCCTGATCGTGGACGTCGGCAACCATCATCAGCGCACGGCCGATCTCGTAGAACTCCAGCGCCAGGGCGTAGGACGCCGCCGACGGCTCGAACCTAGGAATCGTGCGCTGAAACAGCAGCTGGTGGCAGACCACGTCGATTGTCAAGAGGCTCAGCGGAGGCAGGGCACCTCCTTCAGAATGGTGCAATGGGTGCGCAACGACGGGGGCGAAATCCACGGCGGCACGAGTGTTCTGTTGCCGTGGGCGGGCAAGACTGGACTCTGGAGGTAGCGCGGTCCGCGGCCGTGGACGCCGGCGGTGTGAATTTGGAGTTGCTCGGCGATTTTCTGGATCGGCTTGCCGCTGATGGTCCAGAACACGACTGGGACCGCCACACCAACGCCGCGTTTGCAGCCTTGGGGGCACGTGCGGCGGAGCAGGGCGTGGCGCTGCGCGCCCTGGTGGATCTCTATCTGTCCGCCGCGTGGCGGGCGTGGCCCCAGCTGCCCGCGGTCACCGGTGAGGACACCAGCGCCGTTCGAGCCGCCGGGCAGCGGGTGCTGCGCGCGTGCGACGACGCCGTGGCAGCACTGGCCGAGGGATATACCTCAGCCCGGCGTGCCATGGTGCGCCGCGAGGAGGCGATGCGCCGCGAATTCGTCGACGATCTGCTGGCCGGCACCGCCGACCCGGCCGGCCTGCTGGTGCGGGCACCGTCCTACGGGCTGCAGCTGGCTGGTCCGCACGCGGTGCTGCTTGCCTGGAGCGGGGCCCCGTTCCAGGAGGCCAGTCCCCTGTTGGGGCAGGTATCCGCCGCGCTGGCGGGTCCCCTCGGTGCGTTCGAAGCGTTGATCACGACTCGTGACGGTGAGCTGGTCATTGTATTACCAGCGCTGTCTGCGCAGGTCCTGGACGCCGTGCTGGCGGCGGCCCACGGCGCGTTGACTACCGGCGACCGGCGGACCCAGAAGGTGTGGATGGTGCTGGGGCGGCCGCATCCCGGACCGTCAGGGGTCGCCCGCTCGTTCACCGAAGCACGTGACGCGCTGGCCTTGGCGCAGCGACTGCGGTTGTCCGAGCCGGTCGTGCGGGCGGCAGACCTGCTCGTCTATCAGGTCCTGCTCCGTGACCGTGCCGCGCTGTGCGAGCTCATCGAGACCGTGCTTACCCCGTTGCGTCGGGCTCGCGGCGGCGCCGAACCGCTGCTGGCGACTCTCGATGCCTATCTCGAAAGCGGCGGGAACACCACTCGCACCGCGCAGCTGCTGCACCTGTCGGTGCGCGCCATCACCTATCGCCTGCACCGCATCGCCACTCTCACCGGCCTGCACGTCGGCAACCCTGCCCACCGCTACACGCTGCAGACCGCGGTTCTCGGCGCCCGGGCACTCAACTGGCCCAACAACACCGATATTATTGCCGAGTCTCGGCAATGAAGCCCCCCAGGTCTTGGCCGAGAAGGCACGGGCGATGCGCTCCTACGGCAGTCACACTGGTTGTTGTCAGTCGTAAGACTTCACTTGAGAGAGGCCGTGCCATGGCGTCGTTGGTCGACCGCATTACCCGACTGGTGCGTAGTCCGCAGGGGCAACGGCTTGCTGACCGTGCCCAGCAGCTTGCCCGGGATCCCAATACCCGCCGCAAGATCGAAGACCTACGGGTCCGCTTGATGAAAAAGCGTTGATCACTCGGAATCGAGGAGGACACTGTGTACAGGCTGGGTAACGGCCTGAAAACCGCTTTGCTGCTGGGCGTATTGTCCGCCCTGATCCTGCTGATCGGACAGGCCCTGGGCGGCGTGGCGGGGTTAGTCATCGCGGGCGTGGTGGCACTCGGGATCAATGGGGTGGCCTACTTCTACTCTGACCAGCTCGCCCTGCGCGCAATGCAAGCCCAGCAGGTCACCCCGGCCCAGGCACCACGGCTGCACGCCCTCGTCGCTGAACTGGCCGCACAGCGCGGCATGCCGATGCCTCGGGTATATGTCAGCCCCGCCGCAACGCCGAACGCGTTCGCCACCGGACGCAACCCCCGCCACGCTGCGGTTTGCGTCACCAGCGGGATCCTTGACCTGCTCAACGAGCGTGAACTGCGTGGAGTGTTGGGGCATGAGATCAGCCACGTCGGCAACCGTGACATTCTCATCGCCTCGGTAGCGGCCGGACTGGCCAGCATGGTGATGATTTTGGTCAACCTCGCCCAGCTCGGCGCGTTGTTCGGCTTCGGCAGCGGTGAGGAGGATTCCGGCCCGAATTTCCTCGAAATTGTCCTCATGGCCCTGCTGGCCCCACTAGCCGCAGGGTTGATCCAGGCTGCGATCAGCCGCTCGCGTGAGTTCGCCGCTGATGCATCCGGCGCTGAAGTCACCGGAGATCCGTTGGCGCTGGCCAGCGCCCTCTACAAGATTGAGCAGGTCGCGCAGCGGCGACCCCTGCCCGCGGCCGCGGCCACCGGGCCGGTTGGCTCACTGATGATCGCCAATCCGTTCTCCGGGCGGTCGGCGATGCAGATGTTTTCTACGCACCCTGACACTGCCGAGCGGATCGCCCGACTACACGCCATGGGCGGGACTGGGCGACGTTGACACCAACGCGTCGGCGGACGTGACCAACCATCTCCGGCGTCCCAGCCGGCACCAGAAAAGGAGGAACACCTCGATGGGTCTGCTTGACAAGATTCGCGAAACCTTCGGGTCTCGGATCGGCGAGGGCACCGGCGGCAGTGGTCTGGGTGGGTTCGGTGGCGGCGCCGCCGAACGTCCTACCGCACCGCCGAACCAGCCAACGGCACAGCACCAGGCAGGCACCTCGGGGCGAGATCCCGATGAGGTGGCCGTGGAGCGTTACCGCTACATGCTACGCACCGCGCCGCCCGAGACCCTGGAGCAGGCTCACGCTGAAGCCTTCGCGAAACTGTCCCCGGAGCAGCGTCGCAAGGTGCTTGAGGGCCTCGGCAACGCCGTGCCCGCTTCTGAGCGCGTCGCTTCGGACGATCCGCGATCGCTGGCCAGAATGGCTACCCGCGCCGAGATGCGCGAGCCCGGCACGGTGGAACGCGTCCTGGGTGGCGGCCGCGGCGGGATGGGCATGGGCGGGCTTATCGCCGGCAGCCTGCTCGCCAGCGTGGCAGGAGCGTTTGTCGGCACAGCGATCGCCGACGCATTCCTTGGCGATGAGCTGGGAGCCGACGCGATCGCCAGCGACGACAACCTGGCCGTCGACGATCCTGGCGTTGCCCCGGGCGGCGAAACGATGGTCGATCCGGGTATCGGCGATTTCGGTGGAATGGACGACTTCGCCATCTAGCTCTCGTCGCGGGCACCGCACCACCACGGACCGCGCAGCTTGGAAAGGGGCGGCGAAGCCGGAGCTGTGCGAGCGTTTCCCGTTCGGGTGCCAGCGGGTGCCATGGTGGTCAGCGTGGCCGAGTTGTTGTGCCCACAATTCCTCGGCAGCAGCACGATCGTGGACGCCGACGGCGCCGACGACCGCCCGCAGCGAAGCGAGGACCGGACCGGCCGGCGACCAGCGGCGGCAACCGAAGGCCGCGCTTGACGACGGTGCGGCGTCGTCGCCGAACACCTAGCCCCAGCGGCCGAAGGCCTTGTTACAGGTGGCCGATTGAGCGGGGCGCGTTCGTAGTTGAAGGACACGAGTTGGAAGGTGGCCTCCCTAACGAGAGTGGAGGCCACCGCCCACGCGCTCAGCTCCCTTTAGTGGTCGCGGCAGGAGTCGCGGTGATCCTTGTGGTGATCCTCGTGGTGATCCTCGTGGTGATCCTCGTGGTGGTGCTCGTGCTCGTGCTCATGGTCGTTACCATGACCAAAGCGGCCGAGTTCAAAGATGCTCGAGACTCTCATTTTACCCCCTCTTTCCTAGGAACTCCTCCCAGGATACGGTAAATATGTGCTCCACCATGCAGAAGTAAGCAGCTCGATAAGTAGATAACACAGTCCGGAACGCCGAGTCGGCCGATTTCCGAAAAATGTTGTGACCCCCTAATCCTCGATGACTCGGACCTTGCCCGGCTTCACCGGTAGAGACCCGGCCCCTCCCGCCGAGCTCATGCGTATGGACAGCCCCGGAAGGCTGCGGCCGGCCATCGAGCGCTGCGTACTTCTCAGCTGACCGTAACCTTGTGCTACTACACCTGTACCTCCTAGTCATAAGATTCGCCCGAATGGACTAATCTAAGCCCTTACCAGGCTGGACTGCGGGTACTGCTCGTGTCAGTTAGCTCGTCAGCGGCGCGAAGGTGAAGTCCGACCGCCTGGATCGGCACGCTGGGCCGGCCCTCCGGTGTCGTAATTGGGGATGTCCCTGGGACCTGGCGGCGCACGACGGTCGCGACCTGAGGAACTTTCATCCTCGGTCATCGGACCCTTTGGTATGCGCCGCCGCCGGGCCGGCCGCCCCGCAGCGGAGCGAGGACCGGACGGGCCGATAGCGTGTGCTGGCGAGCCGACAAGAATGCGAGCTATGCACGCGTTAGTGATCGGATGTGGAATCGGCGGCGCGAGTGTCGCACTCGCGCTTGCCGACATCGGCTTTGATGTCGAGGTCTACGAAACCACACCCCGGGCTAGGGATCACCACGGTTGGGTCACCCTCGGGCCCTCGGCGATGACGGGGCTCGATCGGCTCAGCGTCGGGAATCAAGTCTCGGTAGTGGGGTTCCCCATCGTGCCATTTTGTCTGGTTCAGCCGCTACAACAACGACACCCTGACCCCGACGGTCGATCTACACACCATGACCGCGCCGCTGCGGGACACGCCGGTGCACGAGGTGCTGGACACGTCCTCATGGGTCAGCGGCCCGATCGCGCTCTACGAGCTTGATCCAAGCGGCATCTGGCACCGCAATCACATGGTGTTGATCGGCGACGCCGCCCACCCCCTATCCCCAGCCGCCGGGCGCGGCGCAACCTCGGCGATCGAAGACGATTGACCTTGCCGGTGAGGAAGCCCCTGCCTAGCGGGCTGTACGGGACGAACCCGATGTCGAGCTCTTCGAGGGCGGCAGTACCTCGGCTTCCGGCCTTTTCCACCAGAGCGAGTACTCGCTTTGCACCGCGGTGATCGGCTGCACGGCGTGAGCGCGGCGGATCGTGCCTGCCGCCGCCTCGGACAGGCCGAAGTGCTGGACCTTGCGCGCCTCGATGAGTTGTTTGACCGCCCCGGCAACGTCCTCGATGGGCACTTGGGGATCGATGCGGTGCTGGTAGTACAGGTCGATCGCGTCGACGCCGAGCCGCTGCAGCGAGCCGTCAACGGCCTGTTTGATGCGCTTGGGTTGGCTGGATAGGCCGATCTGGCGGCCCTGGTCGTCGAACTGGAACCCGAACTTGGTGGCGATCACGACCTGGTCCGGAAGGGGGCGAGGGCTTCGCCGACGAGTTCCTCGTTGACGAAGGGGCCGTACACCTCAGCGTGTCGAAGAACGTGACCCCACGGTCGACGACCGTCCGCAGCGAGATCATCGCATGTCTGTCGCCGGGGTTGGGACCGTAGCCGTGGCTCATGCCCTTGCAACCGAGCCCGATCGCGGAGACTTCCAGGCCACGCCCGAGGGGCCCCGGCAACGCCGGGGCGCGGAAAGTACCTAGCCGGGCAATAGGCGCGGTTCAGCACTTGGCATGGAGTTTACCTCTAGCCGACCCCCGGCATGATGACACTCCGTGTCCACTATCACGCTCAGTGACTGGGCCGGGCCTGTGCGATGGGCCGTATCCGAGGTGGCGGATTCTCGGGGCCAGGCAGGGGGAGGCGTCACTCGCCACTGGTCTGCGGTCAGGGAAGCCAGCCAAGTCGCGGCGGGGTGTGAAGTTATCGGTCTCGCGCAGGTACCAATCCCAAGGCCCACGATCCCAATCGCTCCGCCGATGGTTGCAACCCCGAGCAGGACAACGAGTCCCACTGGGTCACCGGCACCAAGTCTTCTGCTCCTCGACTCAGGAGCACCGCAACGGCACTGATCCAGCAGAGGGCCAAGTCTGGTGCTCCGAATAGTAGAAGCACAGACCGGCAAATGATCATTATACGCGGAGATCTCCGCGATTTTCAGAAGCCGGTGTGGAACGCAGCGGTGCGCTGGGTGGCCTGCGCACTAACCGCAGGATGCTGTCGGGGGCGTCGGACTGCGGTGCGTGGCCCGCGCCGAGCAAGGGCTCAAAGGTCGCGCTCGGCACAGCCAGCAGGTAGCGGGGGGTCTGCCCGCTACCGACGATGTCGGCGGTGCCCTGAGCCAGAATCACCGGACAGCGCACGTCGTCGAGTCCAGTGGGGACATCGGCCAGGATTGCTCAGAACAGCAGGCGCCAGAAGTCTTCACCCGCGCCGAACCCCTCCCGCAACGCGCGCGCTTCGACCTCCGAGGCCAACCACGGCTGCGACCGCAGTCCCGTGAGCAACGCCGCACGGCCGGGCAAGCACGCCAAAGGGCCTATAGCCGGGAGAGTACGGACATCAGCAGCCGCAACGTGCTCATGCCGCACCCTGGTAGATCCGCTCGGGCAGCATGTTCAGGCCCGACGGCGCGATCGCCACGACCGACAGGGCCCGGTCACGTCGCGCGAGCTCCAACGCGATACGCGCGCCCAAAGAGTTGCCCAAAACGTGCACGCGGCCCCTATCCAGGGCGTCGAGATCTGCCTCGATCACATCTTCTCATTGTTACTCGCGCGTAGACCGAACAAAGGCGCGAGCCTCGACACACACCGTGTCCCTCGTCACGCCAACTCCGACAGCCATCGTCGACCGCTCACCGAGGGACTAACCCGACCGGCGGAAGATCTGCCCGTATGCAGCCGGACGGCTCCGGCCGGCGTTCTCCCAATCGCGTTACATCAACAAGCGCACAGCGACGACCAGCGCAACCACAATCTGCCCTCGCCGGGCCCGCAGATCTCCGGGATGGCCAGCTACGAAAACCGCTGCGGGTCGGGTCCGGTGGGGCGACGTATGCCATCCCATCGACCTCCCGGAGGGCTACCACACGACAGCCCGGGGGCAGAGGGGAGCACCTATGTGCGGTTCCATCGAGGGCTGCCCCCGAGCTGGCGTGTGGTCGGGCTGCACCAGATCGACGGGACGCCACACCAGCCCCAGCGTGCAAGATCTCTCAGCGATCCCGTCGTCACGGTCAAGAGCCTCAGTGAGGTAACCGATTCCGGAGCTCCTTAACCCAGAATTAGGTGCTCGGCGAGCAGACATGCAGTCGATCAGAACCGGTTGTCAGTAGCGGGGCGCTAGTTCACACCGAGACCACGGCAAGATAGCGGTCGGGCTTCTTAGCTCGCCGAGTGCGCCAGCGACTGCCCCCGGAAGCTGGTGTACTGACCGTCGACCGGGTATCCCCCAATCCCCCCGATACCCGGTCGACGGTCCTTCATTTCGCGGCCGATTGGGGCCGGAAACACGCTACCCCATCGACGATACGGAACCCAGCACCCTAAATGACGCATCCCGTCAGGCAACGCTGACCCGTCGACCAGGAATCTGCTCAACCGCACCCTCGACCCGGCGGGGTCGGGCACCGTGTGCCGAGCCACTTGTGTGCCATAAGGGGGTCAACAAGGGTCCCCGGGGGGTCGCTTCTGACCACGGCCGGCCGCAGGCCAAAGCCTGGACGAGGGCACCCCTATAGGGTTCCCATGCTCACAATGAGTGCGCAGCATCGGCAGGATGCACGTGAACCATCATGATCGTTTCGACCACTTCGGTCACTAAACAACTTCAGATCGCCAGATACAACCACAGACGATGAGCGTTTGCAGCCGCAAAATCCGCAGATAACCGCCGGCCCTATCCGCAATAACCACTATCGGTGCGAGAATGCTTGGTTCTGGCGCGCTGAACGCCTTCAGCCGCATGCCGAGGTCGAGTTGATACAAGCGACCAACAAGTCGTGGGTGACAGGACAGGCCGGACTGAACTCGCCGTCGAGGCCGCTTGGATCAGCCCAGCCTCGACGGCTCACCGTCTCTGCTGCCTGGACAGAGCAGCTAACTAGTACCGGCGGCGGCGGGTACCCCGTCCGCGAAATGCGTCCTTGACCTTCTCGCCAGCCTGCTTCAGGTTGCCCATCAGCTCAACGGCGCTGCCCTCGGCCTGAAGACGCCTGTTTCCGGTGACCTCACCAGTATTCCGCTTGACACGGCCACGCAGCACCTGAACCTTGTCCCTGAACTTGTCCGCGAAGCTCACACAGCCTCCTACACTCGGGCCGAGGGTGACCCGAAACCCGTGCCCGGGACGCCGCCGACTCTCCGAACATACCCCGATCGGAACCGTCCAGTCGTGGTGTTCCGATCAGCTGGATTGTTGGCTCGATGACTGCAGTTCTGACCACAACCAGCAGCGCCGGAGCACCTTCGACCACACCCAGCGCACCCCGGGTGCCCATGTTGCCCTATCCGACGAGGGCGCCGCCCACACCTGTTAATCGCAGGGCTTCGCTCTCCCGCGCTAAGGACGCGGATCTCCATGCCCTGCCTTGCCGGCGCGTGCCCCCGGCGTGCCCCTTCCCAGGGTCAGGAGGGGTCAACAACGGTCACTCACGTCATCTGGCGCCGGGTACCCGCAGGTCGGCGTGAGGGCTGGTCAGTACCTTATCGCCGCCCGATCTTTCCAGCTGATCATGTCGGTTCGATTCCAGTCGTCGCTTTGCTGCACACAGGATGAGAGATCGGCGACGAGGTCGGTAGATGCGGCTAGTCCTGGGCCGGCGTCCGCTGTTAGGTGAGGTAGTCGCGAAGCGCTTGGGAACGCGAGGGGTGGCGCAGCTTGGCCATCGCCTTGGCCTCGATCTGCCGGATCCGCTCTCGGCTGACCCCGTAGATGTGGCCGATCTGGTCTAGGGTGCGCGGCTGGCCGTCGAGACCAAAACGCAGCCGAACAATGCCAGCTTCTCGCTCGGACAGCGTGGCGAGCACTAATCGCAGGTCGTCTTGGAGCAGCGTGAATGACACCGCGTCCACCGCGACTACGGCTTGGGAGTCCTCGATGAACTCACCGAGCCGAGAATCACCCTCCTCGCCGATGGTCTGGTCCAGCGACAGGGGCTCCCGGGCGTAGTGCTGAAACTCCAACACCTTCTCCGGGGCGATGTCCATCTCCTTGGCCAACTCCTCAACAGTGGGCTCGCGACCCAGTCCCTGAAGCAGCTCACGCCTCAACCGGCCCAGTGTGTTGATCACCTCGACCATGTGCACCGGGATCCGGATGGTGCGGGCCTGATCAGCCATCGCCCGGCTGATCGCCTGGCGGATCCACCAGGTGGCGTAGGTGGAGAACTTATAACCCTTGGTGTAGTCAAACTTCACCACCGCCCGGATCAAGCCCAAGTTGCCCTCCTGAATCAGATCCAGAAATGGCATGCCACGACCGGTGTAACGCTTGGCCACCGACACGACCAACCGCAGGTTGGCCTGCAGCAGGTGGTCCTTCGCGCGCTGCCCGTCACGCATGATCCAGCGCAAATCCCGGCGCAGCTGCGGGGCAAGCTTTTCCGTCGAGTCCGCGGCCCGGCGGACCCGCTCGCCGGCGTAAAGCCCGGCCTCGATCTGCGTGGCCAGCCCCACCTCCTGCTCAGCGTTGAGCAGCGCCACCTTGCCGATCTGCTTGAGATACGCCCGCACCGAGTCGACCGAGGTGGTCAACTCAGCGTCCTTGCGGGCCTGGCGCAACGCCCCGGACTCCTGCTCGTCCCAGACGAAATCCCCGGACTGCCCGACTTCGTTCGACGGCTCCGCAGAATCCTCGGCGCCCTCACTAGCTAACGAGCCCTCGTCATTCGACAGGTCACCCAGCGACGCCGGACCAGGCTCGCTGCGCCCGAATTCCCCATCCTCGACCAACTTTTCCAGCATATCCTCAGGCGCCTTGGCCACCCGACGCCCTTCGCGGGATGCG
>JAVXWL010000090.1:0-5251 GCA_032230565.1 Pseudonocardiales bacterium
GACCGGCGGTTCGTCCCCAGCTGCTGCACCCACAGTGGACTGAACCGGGGCACGGACTGCAGCGCTTGCCCTTTGCTGGCATATGCACCGGGACGGAATGGTTCTGAAGCGGGAACTCAACCCCTAGGATTCCCGCCCGCGGCTGGAAGCGGGCGGCACGCCGGGGACTCCCCTTTTGGGATCGTGCCGCCCGCCCCACCTGCACGTCCGACCGCGGCGCGGCGGCCGAACGCGGGATGTATCGGGTGAGGGTGACGGATCGTTAGCGCCGGCTACTTATCGTGCTGTGTGCACAGGTGAGACCGGCCGGACTCCGGGCGGCCCCCAGCGCAGTAGGTGGTCCGCGGCTGGTCGGCGAAAAGTCCACACACAGCCACCACTGGCCAACGCTGCTAAACGGTGGTGTTGCAGGTCACAGGCGCTGTCGGCGCCGTGGAGGCTGGCCTCAACGTCCGTGAATACGCTCGCTTCGACGTGTGAGTACGCACGTCTATACAGCTAGCACGCTGCCTCGTGGCCGCGCAGAAGCTCGGAGTTTCTTGATTCAAAGCGTTCCATGATCAGGCCGGCGTGGATACACTCCGTACACGACGAGAGGTAGGGACCGTGCGTGCCGGAAGGGAATTGACTGCTGCTCACTGTGCGGACCCCGCGGGATCCTCGGAGCCGTTATCAGCCGGTGGCTCTCGGCGTGATCGACCAGGTGTGTCTAGCAATGTGCGCAACCTAAGGAGAAATCATGCATGAATATGGCGTCTCACTTTTTGGTCTCGTGTACATCATCATCGGTGTCGTGGTGGCGCTCAGCAATGGATACACCATCCATAACGCCAGTGAACTCCTGTCGTTTGTCTTGGCCATGTTCCTTTGGCCCCTCGTGCTTCTTAACGTCAACCTCCATGTCGCCGTCTAGGCCATTTGTCTACCATTCGCTTTTCATTCTGCCTTCGCTTACCTACTGTGACCAGACACAGCCTGGTGCCGCAGCAGGACGGTGCTCGTCCCGTGAGACGCTCCGCGCCGCGGGCGCCTGCCACCCTCGAGCCCCGGCCTGGGGGCCCATGTCGCACATGCAGTAGTCAAAGATTGGATGAACAAGCCACTAACGAGTGAAGTATGCACCCTGCGTGGCCTATCGTTCGCTTGATTCCGTCTTCGGGTGGGGACGAAGACGGGGCCGAACGGAGAGGTTGGCTGCATGCTGGACCGGGACGTGGTCGATCACCGGCGTGGTATGTCTGACCAGGAACAGCTGCTTGCCCAGCGAGCTTTCTTCGCGGCACCCTTCCCCGCGGCACCCGACGATCTTTACTCATACAGCGTTGAGGGAGTCGTCGAACGTGCCCGGGATCGAGTGGTAATTCGGCCACACGCCCAGTTGAGTACCAATACGTTTTTCGGGCGTTTCCCGGCCAGCTACTGGCAACGGTGGACTGACGCAACCCAGGTCGAGGTCAGCGCGGTTGTTGAGGGCACGGGTCGGATCTCGGTCCGGGCGTCCGACAGCGTCGGTGACGTCCGGACCCTCGCGACGGTGATGGTCGCAGACGCCCAGCACGAGCAGGTGCAGCTGCAGGTGCGAATTGACAGGTTCGTCGACGGCGGAGCCATGTGGCTGGACGCTTCCACCGGCGAGGCTCCGCTCGTGCTCGCCGCGGTTCGCTGGTCGGTGACCAAGCCCCAGCAGGTTCATCCGATCGCGGTGGTGATCTGCACCTACAACCGCGCAGCCGACTGCCTGCACACCCTGACGACGCTGTCTGGTGACAACACTGTCTTATCCATGGTAGACGCCATCTACGTCGTCGATCAGGGCGACGATACGGTGGAGTCCCGACCAGAATTCGTCGGTTTAAAGCGCTTCCTCGGACCGAAACTGCATTACCTCAGGCAGCCGAACCTAGGGGGCGCTGGTGGCTTCACCCGTGGGCTATATGAGGTCACCGAGGTCGGCCAGGCTTGCCCTGTCAATGTTCTGTTCATGGACGACGACATCATGCTTGAGTCCGATACCGTGGTGCGGCTTGCTAGCTTCGCAAACTGCGCGACCGCCCCGACCATCGTCGGGGGCCAGATGCTTTACCTGTTGCATCCGGACCAGTTGCACGTAGGCGCGGAAGCCACCGATCTGAAGGTCCTACGACCCGGGTTGCCGGTCAAGGACGCGCTCGTTCACGCAGATCTCACCAAGCAGCGCCAGGACATCCGGGTGGATGCGGAATATAACGCCTGGTGGGCTTGCCTCGTTCCCTCCGAAGTCGTCACCGCAATCGGTTACCCTCTTCCGCTTTTCTTTCAGTGGGATGACATTGAGTACGGATTGCGGGCCCGTGCCCACGGGTTTCCTACAGTGACGTTGGCCGGTGCCGGGGTGTGGCACGCAGACTTCCACTGGAAGGATTGGGATGATTGGCCTCGGTACTTCAGCTTACGCAACTCACTGATTGTCAACGCGCTATACGGGCGAAACAACCGCACGGACACCGCGCGATTCTTATTGAACCAACTACTGCTCTACATCGCCTCGATGCGGTACGGGCTGGCAGCCACCCTCATCATGGCCATAGAGGATTTTCTGACCGGCCCGAAGGTATTGCTCGACGGTGGCATCGAAGCGGCCGCGGGCGTTCGCAAGCTACGCGGGGAATATCCCGAGACGATGCGCCATCCCGCGCATGGGGTACCCGGTATTCCCTCGACGGAGATGCCGCTTACCGCGGCCCGACCGGAGCCCTCGAAGCCTCGGCTGGTGCTGATCAAACGGTTGCTCTGGCAGTTGTTTCGCAAACCCCGCGGTATCGCCGCGGTCAGTGTCCGCGATGCGCACTGGTGGCACGTGTCCTTATTCGAGATAGCAGTGGTGACCGAACCCTCGCAGGAGGGTGTACGGGTCCGTCGGGTTGACCCCAGCGCGATGTTGAAGCTAGGCACTCAGGGCATGCGGCTGATCGTCCGCTTGGTACGTGAGGACGCTGTGCTTCGGCACAAATATCAGAGTGCCATGCCCGAGCTGACGAGCAAACAGAACTGGCAGCGCCTCTTCGGCACCCGCTGAGGCGAATGTGCAGAATGTCTGCAGGAGACAGATGAGCGCGACGCCGATCGTCACTATTTCCCTATTTTCGGGACCAGGCTACGGCGACCGGTAATGGTAGCAGCGGCCGCTCTTGCTGGCGGCGTCATGTTCACGCTCGCCCATCACGCAATACTCGACAGCATCGGGATAGCCAGCTTTGAGCCGGCCGGCTCAGGCTCCGGCCTCGCTCGTTGGCCAGTCAGCTCGCCGGTGCGCGGGCCGCACTCGCTGGTACTCCGGGGACCGGACGGTGATTCATAGGTTATCGAGCCGCTACTAAAGCGCCGACAGGCAGGAATTGAGGAATGATCACATTGTTAACCCGTCTCCGTAGGTCGATGAGGGACCAGCTGCTGCGAGTGGTGGACGAGGTCGTCGCCAGGCATCATCGAGAGTACGAGACCGCGCTCGCCGCGCACCATCGCGAGTACGAGGCTGAGCTCACTGCCGGCACTGAACGGATGATCAGGGCACTTCATGAGGTGGAGTTTCGATCTCGGCGCGACCTGTGGGCAGCGGGCGAACGGGAGGCCGCCGTGTCTAGCGAACGTTTTGTGCGTGAGGTGATGCCCACTGCGCGCGCGTTCGACCATTCGATCGCAACACTGCAGCATGCATTGTCGCTCGCTCCACCCGGTGGGATGGCGCTTGAGTTCGGTGTCTACCAGGGCCGCACCCTGAAAGTGATCGCCGAAGCTCGGAGGCAGCAGCAGGTTTTCGGATTCGACTCCTTTCAGGGCTTGCCCGAGGACTGGCGGTCGAACATCCCAGCGGGCACATTCGCGACCCGGCAGCTGCCCGATGTGGTGGGTGCGGAGCTGGTCGTTGGGTGGTTTGACGACACTGTGGCTGATTTTCTTGCCGATCACCCTGGCCCGGTGGCGTTCCTGCACCTTGACGCAGATCTGTACTCGTCCACGGCCACCGTCCTGGAACAGGTCGGCCCCAAACTCGAAACGGGAAGCGTCATCGTGTTCGATGAGTACTTCAATTACCCCGGGTGGGAGCAACACGAGCACCGAGCCTGGCAGGAGTTTGTGGCAAGAAGTGGGATCAGGTTCGAGTATGTGGCATATACCTGCAACAACGAGCAGGTGGCGGTCGTCGTGACCGGCACTCCCGAATAGTCGCCCTCGAGGAGCCACCGGTACCGGAACGTTGCCGGTTGAGGTGGCTGCGGCATTTCTGATGGTCCAGGACGGCTCGTGAGCTCCTGGCCTACTGTGCGGTTATGTCCGAACGCCCTGTTCCCTCCGTGCGGCCTCAGCCGATGATTGCCGTTGCCGACGTGGAGAAGGCCAGCCAGCGGTATCAGCACGTGCTGGGCGCCGCTAGCGGTCATGGTGGTGCCGAGTACGAACAATTACTGGCCAACGGGGTGATGATCTTGCAGCTGCACCGGCTCCACGTCGGCCATCACCACGGTGCGATTGCAGACCCCGAGCAGCCGCTCGGGAACGGCGTCGCGGTCTGGTTCGAGGTCGACGACTTCGACACCACGGTTCGCCGGATCCATGACATCGATGCCGAGGTGGTCACTGACGTCCACCTCAATCCCAACGCTGGTCATCGGGAGATCTGGATCCGTGATCTCGACGGCTACCTCGTCGTCCTCGCCGACGCGGTCCGCACTCGGTAAGGCCCCACTGTGAGGCGGGGAAGCAGCATCTGGACCAAAGGGCCGATCGCCAGCGCATAGAGCACGGTGGCGACCCCGAGGGTGCCACCGAGCGCCCAGCCGCTCGCGACGACCGCGATCTCGATGACGGTGCGAACCCGCCGGACCGACCCACCGGTGCGGCGGACCAGACCGGTCATCAGGCCGTCGCGGGGGCCAGGCCCCAGGCGGGCACCGATGTACGCGGCGGTCGCTACCGCGTTGAACACGATCCCCGCGGCCGCCAATACCGCACGCGCCGGCAGTAAATCCGTGACCGGCAGCAACGCCAGTGCGGTGTCCACCGAGATCCCGATGACGACAACGTTGCTGACCGTGCCGAACCCGGGTTTTTCGCGCAGCGGGATCCACAACAGCAGCACGATCGCTCCCACGACGATCGAGACAGTGCCGATCGAGTGATGCAGGTGGCCGGCCAATCCCTGGTGCAGCACGTCCCATGGCATGTTGCCAAGGCGGGAACGAATCAACAGCGCCATGGAGAATCCGTAGAGCAC
>JAVXWL010000196.1:0-2576 GCA_032230565.1 Pseudonocardiales bacterium
CATCGAAATCGACGAGACCACCCTGCGCGTCTACGACCAACACGATCACTTGATCAAGCAAGTTCCCCGAACCAGCCGCAAGGAGGTCACCCGCCACAAGGCCTACGGTCACACCACCAACCAAAAACCGGCTAGGCACTGTCACCATTAACCGAAGCCAAAACGGTGTTCTGTCCCATCTGACGGTCGACACGCCGGTCCCACCTGATGCTTTACAGATGCCCAAGTCGCACCCAGCGTGGTGCCGCTCTTGAAGGAGCAGGCACTGCGTCTTTCCACGGCCGAGCATCAGCGCAACCATGAAGGGGTGTACTTCCGCTGCAGCCTCGAGACAACCGCGACCCCCGAGCAGGTCTTTCGCGCCTTTACCGATTTCAGCGACCGCCGGCTGGACATCTGGAGGAAGACCCTCGACCCGAAGAAATATGAGCTTTGCGAGCACGGCGACACTTGGGCTGTCGTCAAGGAAGGCAGCGCCGGCACGAAGATCTGGGTCCTCCTGCGCTATGAGTGGCAGGAGCCCGGCACCATCCACTGGTCCGTGCTCGACAGCGACCACTGCGACGCTGGCACCGGCGACATCACCATCGTCCCGCGCCCCGGGGGCGGCAGCACGGTGAACGTCATCTTCGACCATCAGGACCCACGTGGCTTGAGCGGACGCGCCATCCTGCTGATGCAGCGCCTCCTCGGCCCCATTGCCTTCCCCCGCCTCTGGAAGGCCGCCCTGGACCGCCTGGCTGAAACCGGCTCTTCATGATCGAGGGTGTAGTCGGGGCCTGAACCCGCCGGTCTCCAGAAGCGATCTGGCGATGTAGTTGGTGAGGTTGCGGAAGCCGAGGGCTGAGCCGCGGAGGTGTTCGAGGCGGCCGTTGATCGCCTCGGTCGGCCCGTTGCAGGTGCCGGGCCGGTCGAAGTAGGCCAGCACGTCGACGGCTCGCCGTTTGAGGGTCCGGGCCGAGGGTGATCACTTCGCGTAGGGCGGTGGGTACGCTGTGGCTGATCGAGCCGATGAGCTGCTGCATCAGTTCGCGGCCTCGTTTCCGGTCAGGTTCGCGGTAGGCGGCGATCATGTGCTGGTAGATGCCCCAGGTCGCTTCGACCTCTACATGCTCGTCGTCGGCGAACAGCGCGGTCAGCCGTTGGCGTTGCTTGTCGGTAAGCAGGTCTGATCCGGTGTGCAGGGTGCGCCGCGCGGCATAGAGCGGGTCGCCCTTGCGGCCGCGGTGCCCACAGGTGGCCTGCTGGACGCGGCGGCGGCACTGGTCCAGAGCATCGCCGGCCAGGCTCACGACGTGGAAAGGGTCCATCACCGCGACCGCGTCGGGCAGTTCCTCGCTGGTGGCGGTCTTGAAACCGGTGAACCCGTCCATCGCAACCACCTCGACGCCGTCGCGCCAGGGCGTGTCTCGCTCCCCGAGCCAGGTCTTGAACACCTGCTTCGATCGGCCCTCGACCATATCCAGCAGCCGTGCTGGACCGGTGCCGTCCCGGATCGGGGCCAGGTCGATGATCACGGTGACGTACCTATCGCCTCGGCGGGTGCGGCGCCAGCAGTGCTCGTCGACGCCGATCACGCGCACGCCGTCGTGCCGGCGTGGGTCCTCGATCAACGCACGCCTGCCCTCGGCCAGCACCGCGTCGTTCGCGGTGTTCCACGACACGCCGAGGCCCTCGGCGACCCGTGCGACGGTCAAGTGCTGACACACGATGCCTACTAGCGCCCATCGCAGCGCGCGACGCGACAGCTTCGCCCGCGGCTCGGCGGCCCGGCTGGTGTCCTGGCGCCACACATGCCCGCAGCCGGTGCAGCGATGCGGCGGATCGTGATCAGCAGGGTCGTCGGACGCCACCCCAGCGGCTCGTGCGCCAGCCGCCGGGTCACGCTGTCGCGCGGCGCAGCCTCGCATCCGCAGCGGCGACACCACCGGGCGAACTCGTCGGTCTCGATGACCCGGCAGGCCAACACCGCACGACCGGGCTCGATCCGTTGACCCACAACCTGCAGGCCGAGTTCGTCAAGACGGCAGAACGAGCCCAGGTCAGGGCGCACGAAGGTAGGAGGCATGTCGCGCTCATCGGCCCCCGAGGCAGGAGCAGGTGTCGTCACGCCTACAGAGTCGAGCGGGTTCGTGGGCGTCAGCGCCAGAATTCGGCGAGCTGCTCGGCAAGGGCTCTGGCTTGCTCGTAACCGGCTCGAGCGGCGGGCGGACGCAGCGACAGATCCATCGCATTGGCGCCGAACATGTGCTCGGAGTTGCTGTCCGGGAAGATCGTCTCAACTCTGCTGCCGCGTGCGCGTAGGTCGTCGACCTGCGTCGCGAGCCGCATGCCCCAGTCCAGCGATTGCAGTGTTCTGCCGCCGAAGGGTGACAGCACCAGGACCCGCCCGTATCCGGCTGCGAGATCGGCATTCTCGTTGCGTCGGTAGCCGCCGTCGATGTATCGGTTGTCCCCGATCCTGTATGGAAGGCCACTGGCACAGCTGGCGGCGACGGCGTCCGCCAGGTCGATTCCGCTGTGGCGGTCGAACACGACCGGTTCACCGGTATGGGCATCGACCGCCGTGATGAGCA
>JAVXWL010000206.1:0-6209 GCA_032230565.1 Pseudonocardiales bacterium
TCAGGCGGGTTCGGAGAGTGGGTGGTGGTGTGCGGACGCCCGCTCGATCCGGTGCTGGCCGGCGTAGACGTTCATGGTCTGGCCGCGCAGGAAGCCGATCAGCGTGAGACCGGCGTCCATGGCCAGGTCGACGGCCAACGAGGACGGCGCGGACACCGCTGCCAGTATCGGGATTCCGGCCATCACCGCCTTTTGCGCCAGCTCAAAGGACGCCCGCCCGGACACCATGAGGACACAACCGGTCGCCGGGATGCGCTCGTTCAGCAGGGCCCAGCCGAGGACCTTGTCCACCGCGTTGTGCCGCCCGACGTCCTCGCGGGCCACCAGCAGCTCGCCGGTCGCGGTGAACAGTCCAGCGGCGTGCAATCCGCCGGTCGCCTGGAAGACCCGCTGCGCCGCGCGCAGCATGTCGGGTAGGGCGGCCAGCGTGGCGGGCGTGACAGTCACCGGGTCACCCGCCGGGGGGAACCGTGTCCGCAACCGCACCGCGTCCAGCGAGGCCTTCCCGCACACACCGCACGACGAAGTCGTATAAAAGTTCCGCTGCGCCGTGACTCCCGGCGCCGGTACGCCCTCCGCTAGCTGCACATCAAGCACGTTGAAGCTGTGCTGCCGCGGCTCCGCCGCCCGACATGGGGACATATCGGGGCTATCGGGTACGGAATTGCCCCGATATGTCTCCACGTTGGAGGAGTCGCAGAAGCGGGCGGTGCGGATGTGGGAGGGGGTGCAGATCACGGCTTCGGTTAGGAGGAAGCCGTGGGCTAGTTCGACGTCGTGGCCGGGGGTGCGCATGGTGACCGCTAGGGGCCGGCCGTTTACTCGTAGCTCTAGTGGCTCTTCACCGGCGAGCGCGTCGAGCCGATTTCGTTCGCCGTGTGCGGACAGCGTCAGTACCGGCCGCCGCACTGTGACCCGACCCATGCCGACGGATAGCCCTTCCCCGGCATGTCGAAACCCGGGCTGAGCCGAATTGTCTGGATGGCGTTCCATACTGCTCGCCGAGCGGTAGACCTGGAAGCGGGAGGACGCGGTGGCACAGCGCAATCGGGAGCAACGGGCTGCCGCGGCGGCGCATCGCCGGGCGCATCGTCGGGCCCATGCTGGACACGGCGGCCCGGGGCCCGACGGCTTCGGGTCCGACGGCTGCGGGCCCGGCAGTTTCGGGTTCGGCAGCTCTGGGTTCGGGAGGGTCGGAGCGGGGACCGCGGGTGCCGGGACGTCGCGGGCGAAGCCATCGGCGGAGACGATCTCGACGGTGTTGCTCAGCGCGGCGCGAGAGCACGCGGCCGGTGATTCGAAGGCTGGGGCGCGCATCGCGACCTTGGTGGCCGAGCGATTCGCCGACCAGCCGAGCCTGGTCGCAGCGGCAGTTCAGTGCGCGGTGGCCCCGCTGGTCACGGCGGCGTGGGAGCGCGGCTGGACACCGGAGGACCTACACCAGATGGGCCGGCGGCGGCTCGACGCCGTAACTGTCGATTATCTCGTCGATGCGATCGCCGAGGAGTCCCAGCTCTACGCCAAGGCCACCGTGGCGCAGCGGTGGAGCGAGGACCTGGGACAGATCGGGGCGGTGGTGTGGTGGGAGCCCACCCAGACCGGGGGCCACCTGCTGCAATGGGTCCGGCGACACGCCTGCAGCCTGGCGGATGCGCTCACCACCGTGATCCGAGTACTGGCGATGCTGCTGGCGCTGCCGGTGCTGCCCAGGATCATGGCGCCGCCCGGTTCTGCGGCGGCCAGCGCGGCACCGCGACGCGGCGTCGACCAGAAGATGCTCGCGCGGGTTCGGGCGCTGCTGGCTAAAGCGGAGTCGACTACCTTCCCCGACGAAGCCGAGGCCCTGTCGGCCAAGGCGCAGGAACTGATGAGCCGGTACTCCCTGGAACGGATCGTGATAGACAGCGCCGGTAGCCCGGGGTCGCACCCGCATCCGGCGGCGGCCCGCAGACTGTGGCTGGACAGCCCCTACGTGGCAGCCAAGGCGCTGCTGGTGGGCGCGGTGGCCGAGGCGAACCGGTGCCGGACGGTGCTGTCGGAAGCGCTGGGGTTCACTACCGTACTCGGCGACGAGGTCGACTTGGAGATCGTCGAGTTGCTCAGCACGTCGTTGCTGGTTCAGGCAACCCGAGCGATGGTGTCTGCGGGCAGCCAGACCTCACGCACCGGGCGGTCCCGGACCCGGTCGTACCGCCAGTCGTTCCTGATCGCCTACGCGACCCGCATCGGCGAGCGGCTGAGCACGGCGCGGGACGTCAGTACTGCCGCGGTGGCTGATTCAGCTCGACTGCTACCGGTACTGGCGGCTCGGGAACGGGTGGTGGAGGAGCTGTTCGAGTCAATGTTCCCGCAGTCGGTGTCGCGCTCCTACAGCGTCGGCAACGCCGCCGGGTGGTACGCCGGCCGTGCCGCCGCCGACCTCGCGGTACTCGATACCCGCCGCGCAGTGCCCTCCGCAGGCAGCTGACGGCCTCGGGCGCTGCCAGCCGCAATTCTTTCGCCCGGTCGCCTGAGCGCGTCGAGTTCGACACCTGAGCTGCTTCTCGCGCTTCGGACAGCCCCACAGGTCGTGGTCCATATTTCGGAGCAACGACAGGCGGTGCCCAGCCGGGGCAGCGAGAAGGGGCGCGCCCATGTCGGGGGTGAGTCGCGCGTCGAATCCAGTCACGCGGATGTCCTTGTTCCGCAGGAAACCGGCGGACTGAAGCTTCTTCTACAGCGCCTCGGTGGCCGGTGTGCTTTGCGTCTTTGCGTAGTCGAAAACCCGGACGTTGACACCAGGGGGGTCGTACCGAAGCGTGAGCAGCTTGTCCTAACAGAACTGGCTGAGAATGTTGTTGCTCGGGTGCTCGTGCTGATACCAGTCCTCGACGGTGCCCGACCCGGGTCGCTCGGGCACAGTCATCCGTGGTCGACAGGATGAGCAGCGCAGTCAAAAGCGCGGCCTTCCGCTCGTCCTTGCCGGCGAGCGCCCTGACGAAGCCGTCGAGCTCCGGGCGGTCGAGCTCCATGTATCGCTGAAGGTCCGCCCCGTCCGCGGTTTGGCCTGGACGAGCAGCATCACCAAATTGATCACGTCTCTGATGGCGCGGCTCGTCGCCGTCGGCTCGGCGGACGTCGCGTTCGAGGCGTCCAGGTTGACGAGGTACTGGTTCTTGGCGGCGTCGATGTCGCTCGCGAGGCCGGACGAGTGGAAACTCTCGCCGAGCTTGCGGAGCCCGTTCGCCGAAGCTCCGTCGATCCACCGGAATCATCCGCTCTCAGGCGGAGTTGACCAGTCTCGCTGTCGGGCCTCGTCGAGCAGTGTCTGGACGATCTCGTGTTCGGGAACGGTCTTGATGACTTCGCCGCGGACGAAGATCTGACCTTTGCCGTTGCCGGAGGAGACACCGAGGTCGGCCTCGCGGGCTTCGCCGGGGCCGTTGACCACGCAACCCATGACGGCGACGCGTAGCGGAACGGGAAAGCCCTCGAATGCGGCGGTGACCTGCTCGGCAAGGGTGTAGACGTCGACCTGGGCGCGCCCGCAGGAGGGGCAGGACACGATTTCGAGTTGGCGGGGTCGCAGACCGAGGGATTCCAGGATCTGGTTGCCGACCTTGACTTCCTCGACGGGCGGGGCCGACAGCGAGACCCGGATGGTGTCACCGATCCCCTCGGCGAGCAGCACCCCGAAGGCGATGGCGGACTTGATGGTGCCCTGAAAGCGCGGCCCGGCCTCGGTGACGCCCAAATGTAAGGGATAGTCGCATCGTTGAGCCAGCTGGCGGTAGGCGGCAATCACGACGAGCGGGTCGTGGTGTTTGACCGAGATCTTGATGTCGCGGAAACCGTGTTCTTCGAACAGCGAGCATTCCCATAAAGCGGATTCGACCAGGGCTTCAGGAGTGGCCTGGCCGTGTTTGGCCAGTAGCCGGGGGTCCAGGGAGCCAGCGTTGACGCCGATGCGGATCGGCACGCCGGTGCCGGCGGCGGCAGCAGCGATCTGCGCGACCTTGTCGTCAAACTTCTTGATGTTGCCGGGGTTGACGCGGACCGCGGCGCAGCCGGCGTCGATGGCGGCGAAGACGTACCGGGGTTGGTAGTGGATGTCGGCGATGACCGGGATCTGCGACTTGGCGGCGATGGCGGGTAGCGCCTCGGCGTCGTCCTGGCTGGGGACCGCGACCCGCACGATCTGGCAACCAGCGGCGGTGAGCTCGGCGATCTGCTGCAAGGTGGCGTCGATGTCGGAGGTGCGGGTGGTGGTCATGGATTGGACCGAGACGGGTGCGTCACCTCCGACGGCAACGTCGCCGACCATGACCTGGCGAGATACCCGCCGCCGCGGGGCCGCGAAAGCGTGCAGAGCGGGCATGCCCAGTTCTACCGATGCCATCTCAGCTCCTTTGGTGCCGGTCGACGGATCACGGGTGGTGGCAGAAGGACGAGGCGTCATCGAACCGGGTGGCCAGGTCGGACGGCTCGGCCCTGCCCACAAGCTTGGTGAGGTCCCAACCTCCCCGGAAGGGCTCTGCTGTGCCATATCGCCATCTTCCGTCCATTACGGCCGGATCGCCCTGAGGTTTCTTCAGCAGACGCCACTCGACCTCACCTGCATTTTCGAGCGGTTTTCGGGACCCTTCCTGACACCACCACCCACGGAATACGCCATCAGGTGAAAAAGTGCCGACGACCGTGCCCTTGTCAATACGGTAAATGCCACGGACCTCATCGCCCACCTTACGGAACACGGCTACTCCGAATGAGGAGTCCGAGTTCCATACACCGACAACGTCCTGGGCCGAGAGCCTTTCGAACATCCCAGGGGACAGCGGGCGGGGCGCTGACTCGTCGACCCAGTAGAGCGCCAGTGCGCCCGTCTTGTAGGGAGCGGTATCGACCGATATGTCACCGGAGAAGGGATAGTCCAGCACGATGGTCAGTAGGTAGGCGAAAGACACGAAGGCGGCCGCACCGCCAACGATGATAATCCGCGTGCGTAGCCTCCTGACGCTGGCGGGATACGCCAAGATAATGAACACCACCCCGCCGATCACCAGGAGGATACGCAACAACGGCGAGAGGCCGTCCTGGCTCTGTTGCACGCGCTGGCGCCGATTCAACGTGATGGTGTGCAGGTCGTCCAGTGTCGACGCGTAAAAAGCCTGTTCGACTGTGGTCTGCGGCTGGAAGCTCCGCACTGTGGCGTAGAGGCCCTCGAGTGCCGCGGAAGCCCGGGGGCTCGACTCGCCCTGCCTCAACAAGGGCCACTCGTCTTCGACTACCGCGTGGACATACTCTCCGGCCGCTTTCTTTATCGGCTTCCGTGCGTTATAGGGAAACGCATCGGCGGCGCGGGTCAGTCCAGCGAGGGCGCTCGCCTCGGATGAGACGAGCGACGAGGCTGCCGAAAAGTTCCCCGAAATGTCAGTGATCACGAGGGCCAAAATTATCGTGTAGAGCAAGGCGAATACGTCCGCCCGCAGGATCCCGGTCAGCTCCTCGAAACCGGAATCAGCCAGGTTGGGGAGCAGCTTGTGGATGGCAGCAGACGTGATGACGGCAAGAGCGGTCGTACCACCGACGATGAGCAGGACCAAACCGATGGTGGAGAAGTGGTTGACGAGGTAGAGCGTCATCAGGTCTCCTCGGAGACGACTCTGCCTCGGTGGGTGCTGGCGAGTCGTTTGAGGACGGCGGTGGCGATACCGGCCCCATCCAGGCCGTGGGCTTGCAGGATCTGATCGCGGGAGGCGTGCGGCAGGAATTGAGGTGGCAGGGCGAAGGTGGCCGCGCAGGTGTCCGCCCCGGCAGCGGCCAGGGCCTGGGCGATCCGGGCGCCGAGCGCTCCGGTAGTGGTGGCGTCCTCGACGGTGAGCGCCAGGCGGTGCATCCCTGCCAGCTTGACCAGCGCCGGGTCAAGAGGGGCGATCCAGCGCGGGTCGATCACGGTGACCGGCACGCCGTGGACGGCGAGCTCTTCGGCGGCGGCCAGGCAGGGCTGCGCCATCGGCCCGACGGCGATCAATAAGCCCACGGCAGCGGGGTCGTCTCGAAGAATGTCGCAGTGCCCGAACCTGCCGACCGCGGGGATGTCCGGACCCACGGTGGCCTTCGGGTAGCGGATCACCGTGGGTCCATCGGCGACGTCGACGGCCTCGCGGAGTAGTTCCCGCAGCTGTGCGCAGTCCCGGGGTGCGGCGAGGCGCAGTCCCGGCACCACCGGC
>JAVXWL010000239.1:0-6008 GCA_032230565.1 Pseudonocardiales bacterium
CATCTTGTTTCCCGGCCGTGGAGCAGATGCCTTCCCGAGGATTAGGCGGAGCGGCCTTCCGCCACGTATGCGCCGTCCGGGGCGGCGTAGTTGAGGGTCAAACCGGTGGCGCCGCCTGGCGCTACGAATGACACCGTGGGCTGGTGATCCCAGATCACTGCCCCGCCGACTGCGGCGGTGAACACCGGCGCGACGGGGACCAGACCGTGCGGTGTGATCCACGAGGCGAGGGCCAGATAGCCCCGGGCGCCGTCGTTGGTGCGCCCGCCCCACTCTTGTACCCCGAATTCGCCGGCGAAGTCTCCTGCCCAGCCGCCGGCGAGGTCGAAACCGACGTCGTCGTTGCGTTGTGGCCACGTCTTGGGGTCGCTGTTGGGGTCGGCGGGGGGATTGGTGGGGGGTAGCTGGTCCATCTCGTGACGCTCCCTGTGATGACCTCGGCGGATGATCGGCGGTAACTGCGTGAGGAGGTATTGACCGAAGTCGGCCTCGAGGGCCTCGTTGACGTCGCATGCGACACCGCCGACGGTGACGGTCCCGGTGCGCTGGTAGAGGTGGGCGCGTGGCTCACGCTGGCCACCGGACCACGCTGTGGTCTGCCACGTCCATCGAGCGGCCCCGTTGTCCAGACAGCGCTGGACGACGTAGTAGGAGCCATAGACACCGGTCCGGTCACCGCCGAGGACCGCAGCGACCCCCATGAGGTAGGAGTCGATCGCGGCCTGGTCGCTAGGGGCGGCGTCGAAGTCGCACGAGAAGTAGACAGGTCGGTCGGCAGGGTGTCCCAACGCGCGGGCGACCTGATCGGCGATACCGGCGTCGGTGTTTCCCGCGCTGTAGCCTTCCAGCATTCGGCCCGCGGTCGTTTCCCAGTTGAGCACAATCGCGATGCCGTGTGCCTGCAGGTCGGCATACTCAGCGGTGGTCAGCAGCTTGCCGGGCAGCCCTGGACCGCCGTCGGTTAAGTACCGGCACACAAACCCGTACCCGGCAGCGGCGATCGCAGCACCACCAGGCCGGCCACCGGCGTAGTCCAAACCCAGCAGCGGCGTCGTCACATTGGCATAACGCGCAAGCACTGTATGCAGTGACGGGATATGTCTTTCTAACGCTACTCACGCAGGTGATGAGGGTGGGCGGGTCGGGTTGAAGAGCCAGGCCGGGGGGAGGTTTTCAATATTCCTGCCGCAGACGCGCTGGACGAGGGCGAGGAAGTCGGCGGTCGAGCCGTTGCCCGCGCGACGTTGGGTGGCCCAGGTGCGTAGCGCGCGATTGTTGATCGTAAGAGCAAGCAGGTGATGATCATTTCCTACCGGCGCTGTCGATTGCTGCTCGGTAGCAGCGCATGGCCCTGTGAAACGTTTATGGTGACTCGGCAGCCGGCCGTCGCTCAACTATGTGAGCGCGAGAATCCGGTCGATGGTGGATGGGGAGACGGACTCGGCAGGTACGTTGTCTGGGCCGACGAGCGGGATCAACTGGACACCACCGAGCACCGGGTCGGTCTGCCAGACAGCGTTGTAAGCCCGACGACGGGCCGCGCCGACCGGGCCAAAAGTGGTCGCGAGATCAGTTCTGACCTGGGCGGCCACCCGCAGCCGTCGCATTCGCTCTCGGCGCTCTTCGCCGTAGCTGGCGAAGGCCGCCGCGGACCAGTCGGATCCGTTGCGCAGGATGTCGGTGACGATGCGGACATCCCGCATTGCGATGGCCAGTCCTTGACCGATGATCGGGTCGTTCCACCCGGCGGCGTCACCGATCAGAACGACTCCAGCAGCGTAGGGCTGGTCGGTCCAGCTGTCGTTCATCGGATGAAAGGCGCACGGCCCGACGGGGAGAGCTCCGCTGAACATCTCGCTGTCCGGGACGCAGCGGAACCCGAAGGCGGCCAAAAATGTCGCTTGTCGGTCCGGGCCAGCGAAGCGGCCCTTCTGCGCGATGTCGTGCATTAAGTACAGCCGCGCTCGTCCGCTCGCCCGCGGGAACACGAAGTAGAGCAGGTCACCCTCCGTACCGACCGAGTACTGCTGAGCTGGCCAGGCGTCCAGCCCGTCGACGAGCATGCCCCCACCCCAGATGCGTGGCGTCGTTTGGTGCAGCTCGACGCCGAGCTGGCGGCGGATGGTGGACATGCGCCCGTCCGCGCCGACGATCAGCCGGCAGTGCAGCTCGTGGGCAATGTCGTCGTGCTTGTAGCGCACCACCGGCGCCTCGCCTGGTGTGATGTCAACGTCGCCGACGCCGCGGACCACGGTGGCTCCGGCGGCTCCGGCGGCCTGGGCTAGCGCCTCGCAGGCCTCGGGGTGACCGATGTCCAGCACGCCCGGGACGCCGGGCAACATCCGATCCAGCGGCGCGGCGAGCGCTTCGGCCTGTGCTGGATCGGTCACCTCGTCGTAGCGCACCGCGCGTGTCATGTAGCAGCCGCCGGCATCCAGCAGTGGCCTTTCCAAGTCCAGCCGGAGCACCTCAGCCACACCCCAACAGAGCAGAGCTTCGCCGCGGACCTTGTCCCGATAGGAGGTATGGCGTTCCAGCATGACGACCTGGTAACCGTCCCTGGCCATCACAGTGGCCAGCGCCGACCCAGCGATTCCGCCACCGACCACAACCACATCAGCTGACTCGCTCATGTCGTCGTTCCTCCGTTCGTCTGGTCGTCATCGATGTCCCGTTCCAGCGCTCTGGGCTTTGCTCGGTGCATGCGTTGTCACCAGAGGGGCAAGCCATTTCACCAGATACATCACCTCTGCCGATTAGCCCTTTCAGACCTCCACGGCTCCCGGAGGCACCCTTGGCAGACTCCGGCCAGCGGTTAGTCCAGCTGCACCGCGCACGACAACAGGTGCTGACAACGGTCATAAAGGAAGACCCGACGTGCTCATCGAGGGACGCAC
The DNA here is from genome assembly GCA_032230565.1 of Pseudonocardiales bacterium. Classification (GTDB taxonomy): domain Bacteria; phylum Actinomycetota; class Actinomycetes; order Mycobacteriales; family Pseudonocardiaceae. The sequence continues at coordinate 2,898 of JAVXWL010000239.1, forward strand.
CGGTGCCACATGGTTCCTTGGTGCGCTGGAGAGCACGTTCGCTGGCACGCCATTCGCTGCCGTTGACACACCACACCCGGAGGTACAAATGATCTTAGATCACGGGTGAAGGGGTGTATCAGGGAGCCCGGGGGCCCACTCTATTGTGGTGCACGGCCTGAGCTGGACTACGGATGGCGAGATGTCATGGAGCCGACGAGCAATACGCCAGTTGAAGCTGCAGCGGTGGCGCTGGCCACCGCGACTGCTTTGCCGATGACCGCTACCGATGAGGACATCCTGACACTGGTCGAGGACCTGGCGCGGATCGCCCGCTCCCTCGGCGAGCTCACCGCGGCTGCCCGGGACCGCTGGGCGGACTGGGGCACTGTCACACCACACCTACAGGCGGCTGAGGCCCTCGCCGCCGATACCACGCGATGCCTCAGTCACGCAGCCGGTATATACGCCTTCAACACCATCGGCCCGACACGACCATCCTGCGGCTAGCCTCGACCGGCCCGACACGGCCGGCGGCCTGAGCCCCGTGGTGGTGATCAGGTCCGCGACGGTGGCGCAGCCGGGGGCTCCAGTTCTTGCGCGAGATCGTCTCCATCTCGGTATGCACAGCTTTGATACATCGATCCGCCCGTGATGTGCGGACTCGGGGGATACTCCTATTGAGTTGACCAGGAGAAAGAAGGGGATACCGCTGTGCTGGCTGGAGACGTCTGACGCCTACCGTTCCGGGCGCAGCCAGACGGTCCACCGTTCTACGGCGACATAGCCCAGTCGTTCGTATACGGGTCGCCCGTCGTCGCTGGCGATCAGCACCGCCGGCGCGGCTGGGTCGGAGAGGGTAGCGGCCCAAGTCACCGCGGCACCCGCACCGCGGCCCCGCGCCGCCGGCAATGTTGCAACGTACTCGACGAGCGTGACTCCGGCGTGCTGGTGCGCCGCCGCCACCGCCACCGGTTGCCCGTCCAACCACGCGAGCCAAACTCGAGTATCCGGCCGCAGCAGCGTCGGGCCCAGTAGGTTACCCGGCTGGAGAGGCTCCAACTCCTGCATGGGATAACCCTCGACGAGCACCCGTTCGGTGACCATCAGCTCGTCGAAGTCCTTCACTTCCCGCACGTCAGCCTCCGAACGGAGCGAGTCCGGCCGCGGGCTGGGAAAGCGCACCATCAGCGGCGGGTGCCCGATCAAGGCGAGTCCGTGAGGTCGCAGATCCGGTGTGGGCCACGTACTGATCAGCAGATACGGAGCCTGTGGTGAAAATAGGGCACCAATGTCGCGTAGCGTTTCTTCGGGGTGGGTCAGAGGCTGGACCAGGACAACCGGGTTGGTGAGTGCTCCACGATCACCGATCCAGCCTCCGGCCCATCGCGGCCCGGATCGCCACGGCCGTCCCGCGCCGCGGGCGACCCGCACCGGCCAGGAAGCATGTACCAGCACGGCCTGCCGAACGAGGGTGTCGCTGGCCGCGAGGTCCGGCTCCCATCCCGTTGTGAGGTGCTCGCCCTCCGCTGGCAGCATCGACGTACTCATGCTCGTCACGATGATGGCAAGGGCGCAACCCAGCAAGGCTACAAGCACGAACTTCAGGGGCCGGCCCGTAAGCTTCCGCGCGTAGGCAACGGGATTGTGAGCGCTGTCCTGTAGCTAGGTGCTAGCGGGGAGCCGCGTCGAGTTTGTCCCGAAGCTGTCGTAACGCTCGCCTCCGAGTGGGTCCGATCCGGCTGATAATCGACGCGAGAGCCATTACCGCTTGAGCCTCAGGTGATAGGGGAGCGAGGCGGCTGCGAACGGGAACTTTTAGGCTCCAGGCGCCTCCAAGCCGCCGTGATTCCCTCATGCAGATCCCCAAGATAAGGCCGACAGGGCCACTCGATGAAGCCGTCCTGATCAGCGTAGTTACAGAATCAAACAGACGAAAACGTGCCTGATCCGACGGGGGGTACGGCGAGGCGTCGGCATCAGGGGCGAGGAATCCCTGGAGCTCCTGGATGATCTGAGTCGAATGAAAAGAGACGACCCATACCCCTTGCTAGAGCGTTCGGACCGAAGCTGGACATCATAGCCCGGAAATCTGAGGACAACCGCGCCGTCGTTCCCGTCATCTCAGCTAGGAAGCCAGGAGCGTCTTCCGTGATCCTTCACCGTAGGCTCCGACAACCTGCGTTGTCGACACCACCACGCACCGCCTTGTGCACGATTCGCGCCGTCCGATTCGGCTACTACCGGGGAAGCGTACCCTACCCGCGTTGACATATGCTCATGATGCCTGGCGCATTACCATTTCGCCCAGCGAGATCGAGTACTCCTTCGTCTGGTCGTCGTAACGGACGTTGTATGTTGTCGGGAAGTAGCCGTTACGCTGGTAGGCCTGGGGCTGCTTGATGTTCTCGTGAACGGTCTGCTTCGTCAGCATCCAGGCGCGCGTCATCATCGGTTCAATAAAAATGTACCTGCCGTCCCATGACCCGTTGATAACGGTCTGCTTGAAGTCGTACTTGCCCGGCTCGAACCCGTCTGTCCGGTCAAGCCAGTGCAGTCCCATGGCGGGCACCGTATTCTCGGCGGGTGTACCGGGAGGCATGACGTAATCCAACGGAATGTATTCGGGACCAGGCAGATTCGCGGCTTGTGGGCTGCTAGGATTGATTTTTTCCACCGATGCCGGGTCGATCATATAAAAGTGCACGTCAAAGTGCGGTTTGCCGAATAGTTCCGCCGGCTCATGCCCGTGACTATTCCAATTGAGCATAACATGATCGAAGGCCGTCGCCGAGGCCTGAGCCGGCAACGCGAGTACCAACATCCGGGGAGGGACGGCATCCTCCGCTGGAAGTCCGTTCAGTGATGCCGCCGACATTCGAATGCCAAGCTCGCTCGGCTTACCGGCATTGTCAACCGTTACGTAGGTTTTGGCCGTACCGTCTCCGATGCTCTGGGGCGGACCAAAAAAAGTACCGCTCTTGTTCGTTTGATCGTTACCGCAGCCGACGAGAAACGTGAGGGCCACACCGGCGGCTAGGATTGGCCCCACATATCGACGAATGTAGCGGGAATGCATAATGCAGCTCCTTCGAAATGTCTTATGAGCAATGGAGTAGTCCCCTGATCGCC
>JAVXWL010000264.1:0-3144 GCA_032230565.1 Pseudonocardiales bacterium
CGTATCGGTCAGCCCATACATGGGCACAGCCCCAACCCGAACGCGCGCAGCGTCTGCTCGATCTCGGTCAAATGATCCGGAAGACTCACGCTAGATCAACTAGGTCTCCGACTCTTTGACATTTGAGCTCTGATATGCGGGTGATCTGAGCCCGGCTGGCGGGCTCGATGGGGGTGCCCGTGACGAGTTGGATGCCATGTCTTGTCCGCTCTGCTGAAGCCGCTCTGTCGTTGGGGCATCCGGTGGTGGAAGACTACCTGCGGATCGTGAAGGCCAGGGTCCGACTGAACTCGCTGCTCGCGGTCGCGTTCGACCTCAAGGTCCTCTTCGAGGTCGTCGGTCGTGAGCCGGTGAAGATCACCACGCGGGACGTGTTGGCGTTCATCGAGGCGCAACGCCAGCCGCGGCGGGGTAGCAATGTCGTCCGGATCGATGATGGCGAGCAGGGCCTGTCCGCTCGAACCGTGAAGCGCCGCTTGTCCAGCGTCAGCGGACTGTTCGCGTTCCTGGTCGCGCGAGGGGACGTGGACAGCAACCCGGTCCCGCGGGGACTGTCGACCCGCCGTGTCGGGCGTCGTGGGGTGCCGCTGATCCGGGCACCTCAGACCCTGCCGCGCGTCTTGGAGCCACCGGAGGCGACCGCGCTGCTCGCGGCCCTGCGGACCCACCGTGACCGGGCCATGGTCGAGGCGATGCTGTTCGGAGCGCTCCGCCGCTGCGAAGTCCTCGGGCTGCGTCTGCAGGACCTGCGTCTTGGTGAGCATCGGGTCTTCGTTACCGAGGGCAAGGGTGGCCACCAGCGGCTGGTTCCGGTCGCGCCACGGTTCTTCACCACCGTCGCCGACTACCTCGCTGCGGAGCGACCGAGGACGTCGGCGACCGACCGGCTGTTCGTCGTGCTGAAGGGAAAGCGACGTGGACTGCCGCTGTCCGCGGCTGGGTTGGACGAGATCCTCTCCGGTGCCCGATCTCGTGGATGTTTAGAGCACGCCAGCTGTCACGAGCTCAGACATACCTGCCTGACCCGGTTGCGCGAGGCCGGGATGGCGTTAGAAGCAGTGCAGGCCCAGGCCGGGCACCGGTCGATCGAGTCGACCCGGATTTACTTGCACCTGTCTAACGGCTGGCTCGTCGAGGAGTACCGCCGCGCGATGGACGTGCTGGATGCGCTTCCGGTCGCGGAGCCGCGGCGGTGACCACTCCACGGCGGGTCTCGGACCGAGTTGAGCTGCCACGGATCGCCAACCGCTATCTGAAGGCCGCGACCAGCCAGGGTGCACGGCGCTGCCGTGGCCATGCGGTCGAGCACTTCCGCCGGCTGTTCGGAGACCTCGACGGCTGGCTCGCCCGACCTGTTGGGCAGCGGCTGGCCGCACCCGTCAACGTTCGCAGCGTCGTCGCGTTCGCCCTGGTCGACGCCGGCCTGGCGGTCGCTGCCGAGTACGTCGTCGGGTCAGTTTCGCAGTGGGGCGGCCACCACGCCGGCTTCGATCCCGTCACCGCCGCAACCTTCCGCGCCGAGGCCATCAGCCTGGGCTTCATCGAGCGGGAGAGCGACAAAATGTGGGCCAAGGCCGCCCAATCGCGGTGATAGCAGGGACAACACCGTCACTGATCCGGCCCGACCAGTACGCAGTCGCCCGGCAAGCGTGGGTCATGGCGATCCAGGCCCGGTGGGGCCGGCTGCCCAAATCCGCGGCCACCCCGTTGTTCGGGCTCGACGCGGTGCTGTTCCACCGCGGCCAAGCCGACGAACCTCACCCGCGCCGGAAATCGCTGTCCCGCTCCGCGCACGAAATCGACTGGGACAACGTCGCCGGTCAAGCTCCGCAACTCGCCGCCACCGCGCGCCGCTACCTCAGCCAGCTCGGCATCAGCCTGCGAGCCTCCAGCGTGTCATGCTTCGACACCACCCTGCGCCAGCTTGCCGGGCTCCTACTTGCCCAGCACCCCGACGTCACCTGCGTCGCCGACATCGGTCGGGAACACATCGAGAGCTACAGACCTGGCTCGCCGACCGCCCCGGCTACCGCCGTCGAGGAACGCTGAGCAAGACCACCATCGGGATGCGGATGGGCCACCTCCGGATCTTCTTCGAGCGAATCATCGAGTGGGACTACGACGACGCCCCACGACGCAACCCCGTCTTCGCCGGCGACCGCCCCATCAAAGACCGTCCCATGCCCAAGTTCCTCGACGATCCCTGCGCCGCCAAGCTGCTCACCGCGGCACGCGCTCTGCCCGAGCAGTTCGACCGTGTCGCCGTCGAGGTGCTGGCCCGCACCGGAATGCGCAAGGGCGAGTTTCTCGGCCTCACCATCGACGCGGTCGTGCAAATCGGGTCCGCGTTCTGGCTCCGCACCCCCGTGGGGAAGATGCACACCGACCGTTACGTCCCACTGCACCCCCACCTTAAGACCCTGCTCGATGAGTGGCTCGCCAACCGAGCGGACTGGCAAATCAGCGACCTGCTGTTCACCGACCGCGGCCGACCGATCCCACAATCACGCGTCGACCGGGCCGTCCAGCGCGCTACCACCGCCGCCGGCATCGGACACGTCCATCCCCACCAGCTCCGCCACACCCTGGCCACTCAGGCGGTCAACCGCGGGATGAGCCTGGAAGCGATCGCCGCTCTCCTTGGGCACAAGTCCCTCGAGATGACGATGGTCTACGCCCGCATCGCCGACCGAACCGTCGCCCAGGAGTACTTCCGGGTCACCGAGAAAGTCGAAGCCCTCTACAACGGCGACGTCGTCGCACTCCCGGCCGAAGACGAGGGCAAGGAGATGCGCAAGCTTCGCGCCGAGATGCACCGCCGCATGCTCGGCAACGGCTACTGCGCCCGACCCGTCGAACTCGACTGCCACTTCGAGTCGATCTGCGAGTCCTGCACCTTCTTCGTCACCACCATCGAGTTCCGACCCACCCTGCAAGCCCAACGCGACGACGCCACGAACAAGGGCCAGTTCGGCCGCCAAAAGATCTTCGACGGGCTACTTCAGCGACTCGACCAAACCGGGACTTGACACCAATCACCCGCATAAACCGAGGCAGCCTTAAGGATCTTATTCGCCCGCCGCAGCTCGGCCACATCACGCTTCAGGCGCTTGATCTCGGCATGCTCCTCGCTGGTCACCCCGG
>JAVXWL010000030.1:0-10332 GCA_032230565.1 Pseudonocardiales bacterium
CCCCACTGAGGCTGAACGAGCCGCTTTCGCCAACACCGCAGGTGGCGACGTGGTGCTGTCGCTGCACACCGACGGCCATTCCACCGCGCTGGCACATGGCTTGGCGACGTTTCACTTCGGCACCAGCAACGGCACCAGCTCCACGTTAGGTGAGGCGCTGGCCGAGTTCATTCAGCGCGAGCTGACCGCCCGCACCGGGATGCTCGACTGCGGAACCCACCCCAAGACCTGGGAGCTGCTGCGACTCACGCGGATGCCCGCGGTGCGGGTCGAACTGGGCTACCTGACCAACCCCGAAGACCGCCGCAAACTCCTTGAACCTGCCTTCCGTGATGTGGTCGCCGAAGGGATAGTGGTCGCCGTCAAGCGCCTGTACCTGCTGGGCGAAAACGATCAACCCACCGGGACGTTCACCTTCGCCGATCTCCTCCGCGGCGAGCTGAACGGCTGCGCATCGTGACGTCAGGCTGGGCGTAGGCTCGGCTCAACGTTGTGCATGGTTACCGACGTCAACAGCCGCTCCAAGGCCGCTTCGACATCTTCCTTCCAGGTCAAAGCGGTACGCAGCTCCAGGCGTAGCCGGGGCCAGCGCGCGTGTGCGTGCACCGTCTTAAAGCCGACCTGCTGCAGGAATTCGGCGGGAACCACGCAAGTGGAGTCTACAGTGGGATGGGCGTCACCGAAGGCCTCGATGGCCTTGACACCGCGTCGGGTGAGGTCCTTGGCGACCGCCTGCACCAGCACCCGGCCCAAGCCGCCACCTTCGAACTCGGGGAGCACCTTCAGCGCAGTGAGCAACACAGCATCAGGGCTTACCGGCGAGGTGGGAAACGCCGACGCCCGCGGCACCGCGCCGGGCGGCGCGTAGAGCACGTAGCCAGCCGGCACATCGCCGGACATCACGATCCGCCCGCAGGAACCCCACTCCAGCAGCACGCTGGAGACCCAGGACTCCTTCTCCAACTCGGTCTGACCGAAGTCCTCCGCCTGCTCTCGGATATGCGGGGCAAGCTCCCAGAACACACAGCGTCGGCACTGCTTCGGCAGCAGATTGAGGTTGTCCAGGGTGACGCCGAGCACTCGACGTGACACTGGTCCTCCCTGAAGTCCACGAGCGCTTGCCAGCGGCGGGCACAGCGCCTGGCGCAGCATATGCCGATGGCGGCCCGGAGTGAAGACGGCGGCCACCGTAGGACGGACCTCTACACTGCTAGGGGACCCGCAACCGCAGCGAAGGCGCCCACATGACCCCCAGCCCCACCTCTGGCCAACCCTGCCGCAAACAGCCCACCCAACGAGACCTCGATCCGCACTTGCATCGCTACGCTCAGCGCACCGCGGGCATGACCGCTTCCGAGATCCGAGCGCTGTTCGCAGTGGCTAGCCGCCCCGAGGTGGTGTCCTTGGCCGGGGGGATGCCGTACCTGCCGGCCTTGCCGTTGGACTCGTTAGCTGACGAGCTGGCCCAGATGGTCGCCACTGACGGGATGACGGCGCTGCAGTACGGCTCGGCGCAAGGCACTGCGGAGCTTCGCGAGCGAATCTGCGAGCTGATGGCCCTGGAAGGGATCCGGGCGCACGCCGACGACGTCACGGTGACCGTCGGTTCCCAGATGGCGTTGGACATGGTGACCCGGATCTTCTGCGACCCGGGAGACGTGGTGCTCGCCGAGGCACCGTCCTACGTCGGGGCGCTGACCACCTTCGCCTCTTACCAGGCGCAGGTGGTACAGGTGCCGATGGACGACGACGGATTGATACCCGACGAGCTGAGCGCGGCGCTGTGCTCGCTGCGCGCTGCGGGCCGCACCCCGAAATTTCTGTACACGATCCCGAACTTTCACAATCCGGCCGGCGTCACGCTGGCCGTGCCGCGCCGTGCCGAGGTACTGCGGTTATGCGCAGAACATCAGGTGCTGATCGTCGAGGACAACGCCTACGGTCTGTTGGGCTTCGACGGGCAGATCTATCCGGCGTTGCGCTCCGCTGACCCGGACAATGTGGTCTACCTGGGCTCGTTCTCGAAGACTTTCGCACCCGGACTGCGGGTCGGCTGGGCGCTGGCCCCCCACGCGGTGCGGGAGAAACTGGTGTTGGCCGCGGAGTCGGCCACCCTGTGCCCCCCGGCGTTCACCCAGTTCGTGGTGGCCCGCTACCTGACTGCGCACGACTGGAAGAGCCAGATCAAGACCTACCAGGAGGCCTACCGGATCCGTCGAGACGCCATGCTCGAAGCGCTGGCACACTACCTTCCGCCGGGGTGCCGGTGGACCCATCCCGCGGGTGGGTTCTACGTTTGGCTCACCGTGCCTGAGGGCTTGGACACCAAGGCGATGCTGCCCCGGGCAGTGACCCAGCGGGTGGCCTACGTTCCGGGCACCGCCTTCTACGCCGAGTCGGACAGATCGTCGGCCGCGCGGATGATGCGGCTGTCGTTCTGCTACCCCACACCGGAGCGGATCACTGAAGGGGTGCGCCGGTTGGCCACCGTGCTCGACAACGAGCTCGAGCTGCAGCGCACGTTCGGTAGCCTGCGCCCACGCACGGTGTTCGGTTCGCAGTCCCCCTCGCCGGACACCGCTTAAGACTGAGGAGCCTCGGGTGACCGATCGCACCGTCGCTGTGCTGGCTGGTGGGCTGTCGCACGAGCGAGACGTGTCGCTTCGCTCCGGGCGCCGGTTGTCCAGCTCACTGCGCGATACCGGGCTGTACGTCGAGGAATGGGACGTCGACGCGAAACTAATCAGCCGCATCCACAGCAGCCGGCCGGACGCCGTCGTGATCGCGCTGCACGGCGGCGCGGGCGAGAACGGTGCCGTCCAGTCGGTGTTGGAGATGTTGGGAGTGCCCTATGTAGGTACCGACCCGCGGGCCTGCCGCCGCGCCTGGGACAAACCGACAGCCAAAGACGAACTGGCCCGCGCCGGACTGAACACACCGGAGTGGATCACGCTGCCACACGCCACCTTCCGTGATCTCGGCGCCCAAGATGTGCTCGACGCGCTAGTCACCCGACTCGGCTTACCACTGATTCTCAAACCCCCCCAGGGTGGCTCCGCGCTGGGACTGCACCTGGTGCGCGAGGTCGCCGAGCTACCGGGCGCCATCGTAGGCTGCCTGGCCTACGGGGACTCTGTGCTCGCGGAGAGCTTCGTCGAGGGCATCGAGGTCGCCGTGACCGTGTTGGACGGACCGGACGGACCTCGAGCGCTACCTGCCGTGGAGATCGACGCCACCTCCGGGTTCTACGACTACGCCGCCCGCTACATCGCGGGGCTGGCGACCTTCCATGCCCCGGCCCGACTCGACAACGCAGCGGCCGCCGCGGTAGCCGACCTGGCGGTCAATGCGCACCGGATACTCGGGCTGCGTGATGTGTCCCGAACCGACATGGTGGTTACACCGCGGGGAGTGGCTCAGTTCCTCGAGGTCAACGTCGCCCCCGGACTCACCGAGACATCACTGCTCCCGATGGCCATCGAAGCCACTGGTGCCCACCTAGGCACCATCTACGCCACCCTCATCGAACGAGCCATCGCCCGCAGTCTAAAGAACGCTTAGTCGCTAGCAGATAGGTCACATCATGAGCCGTCATCCAGAGGGCTCCGCCGGCACGTCGACTAGGGCTCGGGCTCGTCGCACAGCTCGAAAGACTCGATCATCCCAAGGGCTTGCAGGGGACGCAGAATAGCCCGACCCTCGGCGAGGATACAGAAATCGACGTGGTTTGCCTCGGCGTGCTGGCGCGCATTTTCCAAGACCATGACGCCCTGTGCGCCGATGAACGTCACGCGACGCAAGTCGACTACCACCCGGCGGCAGATCCCAGCGTCGAGCTGGCGGTGGATAGCCGCGCTGAGCTGGGGCGCCGTTCGAGAATCGACCTCGCCGCTGACCCGCACGACCACGACGCCCTCACGGTGATCGAGCGTCACACCGATGGACCGTTGAGGCAGCCGTCGGTGGCCCCCCGATGTGCCAGTGTCCCGCTCGCCACGGTCCGTGTCCGGAGCTACCGGATCCGCAAAGTCCCCACGCGGACCTAGCTCCGGTCGCCATGATGACGTTGCCTGCGCCATCCAGCGGGGTACCCCGGACAGTAACTTTCGACACTTTGCCCGGTCAGATTGTTCGGCCAGCCGGCACGCCATCGGAGCCGAATGCAGGTTCTGGACGCTAGCTGCGCGCTATTCGGAGCCGAATGGAGGTTGTCGCCGACAGCTGGGTGTTTGAGGAAGCGGTCATCCCAGTGAAACGGCAGTCGGGCAGCCCCGGTCGACTCGCGGCGGACCAGCTTGCGGGCCCTCCGGGCGGTCTGCGACTACGAGATCGCCTCGTTGGTGATCGTCTTGACCTTGGTGTTGCCCAGCTTGGTCTTGGTCTGGCCTTCGAACTGCGCTTGCATGAACCGGCAATGCGAGGGGTAACCGTCCAGTTCCGCGGCCATCACTGGAGTTTCGCGATCATGGAGGTGTTGGGACGTCTGCAGGATCCACCGTGGCCGCTCACGCAGCGGCGAGCGTTCCGGGTTATGGGCGCATGAGGGCGACGATGCGTTCCAGGTCATCGACGGAGCCGAACTCGACGACGATCCGGCCCTTGCGGCGCCCTAGTTCCACCTTCACGCAGGTGTCGAAGGCGTCGGAAAGGTTCTCTGCGAGCTGCTGCAGCCCAGGCGCCCGCATCGGGCGCGGTGCCGCCAGCTTGGGGGCGTTCTGAGCGGGCTCCGTACGGCTGAGTGTGACCGCTTCCTCGGTAGCCCGGACCGATAGTCCTTCCGCGACGATCCGCGCCGCCAGTGTCTCCTGGGCGAACGACTCGTCCAAGCTGAGCAGCGCTCGGGCATGTCCGGCGGAGAGCACTCCAGCCGCTACCCGCCGCTGCACCGCGACCGGTAGCTTGAGCAGCCTGATGGTGTTGGTGATAACCGGGCGGCTGCGTCCGATCCGGGACGCCAACTGCTCGTGCGTCACCCCGAAGTCCTCCAACAGCTGCTGGTAGGCGGCAGCTTCCTCGAGCGGATTGAGCTGCACCCGATGGATGTTTTCCAGCAGCGCGTCGCGCAGCATTGCATCGTCTGCAGTGCCCCGAACGATCGCCGGGATGCAGTCCAGTCCGGCCAGCTGCGCCGCCCGCCACCGCCGCTCACCCATGATTAGCTCGTAGCGACCCGCGCCGGCCGGCAGCTGCCCGATCGCCGGCTCAGCCGGCAGCTGCCCGATCGCCGGCTCAGCCGGCAGTGGGCGGACCACGATGGGTTGCAGCAGCCCGAATTCCCGGATTGAATGCGCGAGCTCAGCCAGTGCATCCTCGTCGAACACCTGCCGAGGCTGCCGAGGATTCGGCACGATGGCCGCCATCGGCACCTCTTGGTAGACCGCCCCGGCGACCTGACCAGTCACGGCATCCTCGCGGCCGTCGCGGTGCAGCCGCGTGGGAGGGTCACCCGCTGTGTCAACCGGTCCGGTGGGGATCAACGCCGCCAGCCCGCGACCAAGCCCACCTTTGCGCTGTAGGGCGGATGCCGGCGGGTGCGAAAGTGCGCTGCTAGACGGCATCAGCGAGACACCTCCCGGTCAGCTGGACGGCTATCGGCGCTGAGGAGGTGGTTCGGGACGCCGCGGTTCTGGTAGCGAGGATCGTGCGCGATTTCCCGGGCAGCATCGAGGTAGCTCAACGCACCCCGCGAGCCGGGGTCGTAGACCAGCACCGTCTGCCCGAAGCCCGGCGCTTCTGAGACCTTCACGCTGCGCGGGATTACGGTCCGCAGGACCTGGTCGCCGAAGTGTTCGCGGACCTCGGCGGTGACCTGGTCGGCCAGCTTGGTGCGCCCGTCGTACATCGTCAACAGGATGGTGGACACCGTCAGTGCGGGGTTGAGGTGCGCCTGCACCAGCTCGATATTGCGCAGCAGCTGGCCGAGCCCCTCGAGTGCGTAGTACTCACACTGAATGGGGATCAGCACTTCAGGAGCCGCCACCAGCGCATTCACTGTGAGCAGTCCCAGCGACGGCGGACAGTCGATGAAAACGTAGTCGACACACAACTCGTCGAGTGCGACGCCGGACAGCGCCCGGCACAGTCGCGACTCCCGGGCCACCATCGACACCAGCTCGATCTCGGAGCCGGCGAGGTCAATGGTGGCGGGAATGCACAGCAGGTTGGACGATTGCGGGCTCACCGCGACGGCGTCGATGATCCCAATCTCTCCGAGCAAGACCTCGTACACCGATGCGGTGCCGGCGCGGTGCTCGATACCCAGCGCGGTGGAAGCATTTCCCTGCGGGTCCAGGTCAACCACGAGGGTGCGCAGTCCCTGGAGAGCGAGTCCCGCGGCAAGGTTGACCGTGCTCGTGGTCTTACCAACACCGCCCTTCTGGTTGGCCACCGCCAATACCCGGCGCCGCGCCGGGCGCGGCAACTGGTCGTTGGGGTGCTTCACCCGAGTGGCCCGCTCCGCCTCCTCGGCGATCGGCGTCCACGCGACTCCGGAAGGCAGTGCGTGAGCTGAGACGCCTTCAGCGACGTCAGGAGGAGCGCTAGGGGGAGAGGGCACGTGATGGGCTCCACTCTGTCTAATCGAGTGACTCAGTCTGAGTGAGGGCGACGAACGAGTGAGGGCATGCCGCGGCCCCGGTCTGACTAACGCACCATCTGGCGGCACGGTTTCACGTGAAACATGTAGCAGCGCTGCAGCGGGCAGCCCGGCAGGTTCCGAGGTCACGTCGGATGCCGCAACATCGTCGATTCCGCTGTCTGGTCCGGCCGCCCTGTCCGCTCGGCTAACACCGTCCGCGCGGGTTGCATTGTCGGGTCGGGTCGCACCGTCGGGCCAGTTCGGGGCGCTCACACTCACCGATCCTTCCTCTTTCGTGCCTTCGCTGAGGGCCGGACACGCTGGGACAGCCGGCGCACCACGATGACCGTCGTCGGCGGGTGCACAATGTTGACACCGCACCGCACGATCTCTACGGCCGCCCCCCCGGCAGCTCGCACGGCGACAACATCGCGACTGGCCTCTTCGTCAGCACCAGCGCCCTTGATCGCGAGCAGTCGACCGCCCGGTGCCACCAGTGGCAGGCTCCAACTCGCCAAGCGTCCCAGCGGCGCTACCGCTCGGGCGGTCACCACGTCATTGCCGCCGAGCTCATTTCGAATTACCGGATCCTCGGCGCGCCCGCGATGAACCTCGACGGCGAGACCGAGCGCTGCGACTACCTCCCGCAACCACGCCACCCGCCGGGCCATCGGCTCTAGCAGCACGATCGACAGGTCCGGGCGGGCGAGCGCAAGAGGTATCCCCGGCAAACCTGCCCCGGAGCCGACGTCGAGGACTCGGCAGCTCCGCGGTACGAGTTCAGCCAGGACAGCGGAGTTGAGGAGATGACGTTCCCACAACCGATCGCCTTCGCGCGGGCCGATGAGTCCCCTGTCGACCCCGGAGCTTGCGAGCAGCGTTGCGTAGCGCTCAGCAAGCGGGTACCGCTCACCGAACACCGTCTGAGCTGCGCCGTGAACATCCGGGGGCATCGGCTGTTTCACGTGGAACAACGACCGCTCATGCGGCATGCAGATAACGCTCGAAGCGGCTCAGGTGAGCGTGGATCACGTAGCGGGGGACACCACGACGCAACGTTGCGGCTCCTCACCCTCGCTTTCGCTGCGCACCCCATCCACACCCGCCACCGCGTCGTGCACAATTTTCCGCTCGAAGGGAGTCATCGACTGCAACCGGACCGGCTCGCCACCGTCGAGTACCCGCTGCGCTATCGACCGGCCCAGCTCGCTGAGCTCGTCTCGCCGAGTAGCGCGCCACTGAGCAATGTCGAGCATCAACCGGCTTCGAGCCCCGGTCTGTTGCTGCACCGCCAGCCGGGTGAGCTCCTGGAGAGCTTCCAACACTGTGCCGCGGGGTCCTACCAACTTCGCTAAGTCCGCTCCGCCATCGATGCTCACCATGGCTCGGCCGGCCTCGACGTCGAGATCGATGTCGCCGTCGTAATCGACCAAGTCGAGCAGTCGTTCGAGATAGTCACCGGCAGCGTCGCCCTCTTGAACGAGAAGCTCCTCGCTCGGCGTCGCGTTGCGCATCGGCTGGCCAGCCTCAACCACGGCATCACCATCTAGGTGCGAGTTCGCTTCAGTCACCACTGCATCAGTCGCCAGCGTCTCCGCCACAACTGTCTCCTCTCCGGGCGATCGCGCCCTCAGCGACGCTTCCGGTTGGTCTTCTTTCGCGGTCGTGGCCGCTGCTGGATCATGCCAGGTCGCGCGGAGCCGTCCGCGCGCGCCGAGCCTTGGGCACCAGACGGACCTTCTGAAGCGCCAGACTGGGTCGGTCCGATCCTGTTCGTGACAACCCCGTTCGATCCCGCAGTACCCGGAGCCACCTCTTTGGGATCCTTTGCTGCTGAGTCATCGTGGTCCCCGGCATCAGCGGTGTCACGCTTCGGTCGCATGGGTTTCTGCCCTGGTCGAGGGCCCAGCGCCTGCCGCTGAGCGATCGCGACCTCTTTCTTTTCAGCGTCTTCAGCCTCGATTTTCTGGTACACCACCCGTTGCTGGGCAAGTGTCCACAGGTTGTTGGACAGCCAGTACAGCAGGATCGCCAAGGGGAAGAACGGACCACCGGCCACCACACCGAGCGGGAACAGCCACACCATGAGCTTGTTCATCATGGCCGCCTGCGGGTTGGCGGCGATCTGCGCTGGGTTCTGCCGCGCCACCGACTGCTTCGCGGTGAGGTGGGTCAGGACACCAGCCACGATGGTCAATGGGACGGCCACCAGCGCGATCTGCCATCGGGAGATGTCCGACCCGTACCGGGTCAGCAACTCCGTCGGTTCGGTGATGAACGCAGACAATGGCACCCCGAAGACGCGCGCGTCGAGGAACGACTGCACATCCATTGCGCTGAACACGTAGTTCGAGGTCTGGCGGTTCAACTCGGGACTCAGCCCGGAGCGGTTGAACGACCGCAACACGTGGAACAGCCCGATGAATACCGGGATCTGCACCAGCACCGGCAGGCAGCCGCCCAGCGGGTTGACCCCATGCTCGGACTGCAGCTTCTGCATCTCGGCGGCCATCTTGGTGCGATCGTCGCCGTACTTCTTCTTCAGCTTCTGGATCTCCGGCGCGAACTCTTGCATCTTGCGCATCGAGCGAACCTGGCTGACGAACGGCTTGAACAGCACTGCGCGCAAGGTGAACACCAGGAACACCACAGCCAGGGCCCAAGCGAAGCCGTTGCCCGGACCCAGCACGTAGCCGAAAGCCTTGTGCCAGAACCACAGGATGGCCGACACCGGGTAGTAGATGAAGTTCAGCACTACGTCTCACTCTCGGCGTGGGAGCGGGGTGATCTGGCTGGAGGGACCGGGTCCACCCCTCCAGGGTGCCAGGGTTGGCAGCGAAGTAGCCGCCGCGCCGTCCACCACGACCCACGCAGCATCCCGTGCACGGTCAGTGCCTCGATCGCATACGCGCTACAGCTCGGGGAAAACCGGCAGGTCGGCGGCAACGCCGGGGAGATCCACCGGCGGTAGAACCGCAAGACCGCCACCAGCAGCCGAACCACCGGGCCAGTGGCGACAGCGGAGCTGACCTCCTGGGTCAGATGCGGTGAAACAGCCGGCTGCGCCCACGAAGGCCGGCCCGTCATCGTCGCTTGCCAGGGTCTGGCGCGCACGAGGCGTCCCCGGCATTGGCCGCGAGTAGCCGCCGCAGTGCGCCGTCGAGGTCATCACGCAGCGCCGCGCTACTCGCCCCGGCCGACGACGGTAGCGCCCGCACGACCACGAGGGAGCGGGCCGGAAGGGTCGCCAATCGGGACCGCATGAGATGGCGCAACTGGCGCTGCACCCGGTGCCGGACCACCGACCCACCGACTGTCCGACCGACCACAAACCCCACCTTGGGACCCGGTGTTGGGCTCACTGCTGAACTCACCAGCGGTGAGGTATCAGTGGGGCCGACACGAGCCAGGTGTACGACGACGGAGCCGCGAGCCGCCCGGCGGCCCCGCTGCACCCCCGTCGCGAAGTCGTCGCGGCGGGTCAGTCGGGCGGCAGCGGGCAACAACGCGAGATATCCGGCGGGAAAGGCTTTAGGCCGACAACTCGATGCGACCCTTGCGGCGCCTGGCCGCCAGGATCGCGCGCCCGGCGCGGGTCCGCATGCGCAGCCGGAACCCGTGGGTCCTGGCGCGGCGACGGTTGTTCGGCTGGAACGTACGCTTGCCCTTGCTCACGGCTGTCGTTCTCCCGGTGCTGTGGTGCGCGTCGCCATGGGCGAGGGCGCGCAAGAATGCCCGCCGGTGGGCGGGAGACG
>JAVXWL010000034.1:0-9016 GCA_032230565.1 Pseudonocardiales bacterium
CACGCTGATAGACCAAACCCCGTTGCGTCGACGCCACCCCACCTCTTCCGAGCCAGCACGTCAACAGGATTCCGTCACAATTCATGCGGGTGACACGTAGGGGCGGTCCTGCGGGTCACGCATGCACTGGGGTGTAGACAATGTGTGGATGCATGAGCTGATGATCCTTGTCGGCTACCGGTGTCGTTCAATGGTCAGGCAGGTCTAGGTACACCGCCGTGCAAAGGGGTGGACCGTGACGGGCCATGAGCTGGGAGCTTTCCCGTGCTCAGTCAGTGAGGTTCTGCCCGTCATGGTCGGTGACTCCCTGCGGGAACGGGCCCGAAGCGGAGGCCGGAGGCACCTGCACTTTGGTCAAGAGCTTGGGATCTATATGACTGGCCAGGACAGAGCCGTTGAGCAGCGGGTTCGGCTGACCGTGATTAGCCGTGAAGGACCGTGGGTGTCTGCCCTGTAGGGCACGTGGAGGGCATGGACTTTTTGTCCGTTTATTTGCCGAGTCCGGTCCTGCTCCTGCACCGTTCCCCTGTCCTGGCCGCTGTGCTCAATCGAGGTGACGGGGGCAAGGGTGGCGCTGGCGCCATCGCATGCGAGTGCTGAGGGGTCAGGCTCATCGGTGACTGGGGTGGCGAGTGTGTGCACGCCGAGTGGATCGACAGTGCCGACGGGCCTGTGGTGCGGGCGCGATTTCGTGGTCGTCAGGTTCGGCGGGGCCGGGAGCGGACCACCATGTCGGTAGTGATCGAGGCCCAGCCTGGCGTCAGCTTTGCGTGTGCGGTGGAAGACCTGCAGTACGCCTCGGCCACTGGCGCTATCACTGGCTTCCGACGGATCGGGGGCGCCATTTTGCGTTACCGCGGCGTCATGGGCCCCGGCCCGTCGGGATTGAGCGACGCGATCGCGACGGCACGTGAGCGTGAGGACAGCATCATCGCTGATCGTCTCAACGAGCACGAACAGAACATGACGGCAACGCTGGAAGCGATTAAACAGGCAGCCGAGCAAGATAATGTCAGGTCAACTTTCGGTATCCGGTGCGTGCTGCGGACCGGCCGTTAGTGAATCAGAGCACGAAAATTTTCTGGTGACTGCCGTATCGGGCTTACTTGCCTTTCGGGTACCCGCGTGCTAGGCCCTCGCGAGGTCGACGGGATGCCACCTGCGTTGTCTCGTCTTGCCCGGCTCAAACCGCCCGGTAATTTTTGGACGTCCCTGAGGTGATCAGCTGTGAACGACCGTGGTGCCTTGAAATGGCGACACACTGTGGTGACCAGACATCGCCATCCGATTGCCGGGCCGCGTTCGGGTATGTCGGCTTCGCAACAGGGTGATGGCTGCGCCGTTGCGTGCCACGTCCACACGGAGCTGGCACGGGAGGCGGGCTGGCTGCGGGCGGCGGCGTGGGCGAAGGCGCTGGCGTGGATGTCGCTGGTGTGGATGTGCGCCGAAGGCGCCCTCGGGCTGTGGCAAGGCTTCGCCGTCGGTTCGATTGCGCTGGTCGGCTGGGCATTGGGTAGCGCGGTGGAGGGTTTGGCCAGCGTGATCGTGATCTGGCGGTTTACCGGCGCGCGCACCTTGTCACAGACCGCTGAACGGCGGGCGCAGAAGGCGGTTGCGGTCAGCTTTTGGCTGCTGGCCCCCTATATCGCCGTGGAAGCGATCCGCGACCTGATCGGCGGTCACCGTGCGGAGACCACCGTGGTCAGCATGGTGCTGGCGGCCTCAAGCCTGTTCGTGATGCCAGCTCTGGGCTACGCCAAGCGGCGTCTTGGCGCTCGGCTCGGCTCGGCCGCCACCGTCGGCGAGGGTGTGCAGAACTACCTGTGCGCCGCCCAGGCCGGCGCCGTGCTCACTGGCCTTGGGGCCAGCGCCGCTTGGCCCAGCGGCTGGTGGCTCGACCCGGTGATTGGGCTGGGTATCGCCGCCTGGTCAGTGTGGGAAGGCATCGAATCCTGGCGCGGCGAGGACTGCTGCTAAAAAGTCGGATCTAACAACTCAGGTGCCCAGACCCGAGTGGATCACCAGCTGCGCCGTTTAGGCCATGACCGGTTTGCGCGCAGCAAGTCGTTCTACGATCCCTGCGGCAAACCGGTCATGGCCTTCGATCCGGAATCCTGCCGCGCGGACATGCTCAAGCGGGCGGCGCAGGAAATGCTCGCCACCCATCGGGACCGTCACCAGCTCCAGAACCCTCTGGACAGCCCGCAGCGCACGACCAGGAGCCACCACGTGGTCAGCCAGCAGCAGCAATCCCCCCGGGCGCAGCACCCGGGTCATCTCGGCCAAGGCCTTTCGGTGATCGGGGATGGCGCACAGCGAGAAGGTGCAGACCACCGTGTTGAAACTGACGCTGGGGAGATTGAGGGCTTCCGCGTCGCCTACCCGGAGATCGGCCTGCCGGCCGAGGTCATGTGCGCGTCGCCGGGCAATGGCCAGCATGTTGTGACTAAGTTCGACACCGGTGACATGCACGTCGGGCGGGTAGTGCTCCAGGTTTAGGCCGGTACCAATCGCGACCTCAAGGACCTCGCCGCTTGCCCGCTGACAAATCCAACTCCGGGTGTCGCGGAACACCACTCGGTCTAAAAAACGCATCTCGCGGTCGTAGGTGGTGGAATGTCGATCCCAATACCGGCGCCACCGCGCACGCTGTGCGCTCTCGACGACCATATCCATCACCTCCGGATACACCGACCTGTTGTGCCCCATGCAGTGCGTCATTACCACAACGCCATACCCGCGCACCGCCGAGAGTCCACCACTGCCAAGATTAGTACAAGCGGAGCCGAAACAGACCAAGGTGCCGTGCTGATCCGGCGACCGGGCGGGTGGTGTGCCTGGCCTTCGTCGAGGCGCTGCGCCGAGTTCGTGTGGTCAGGGCGGCGGTTTCGCACCACGTCTGCGGAATTGACGCGACTGTGGGCAATGTTGCCTGCCGACACCGATCCGGCGCAGGTCACGGTGATCATGGAGCCTACACGCAACGCGTGGGTGCCGTTGGCGGCCTGGTTTCGTCGTCAGGGCGCCACAGTGGTCTTAACGCCCCCGGAGCAGTCAGCGGATCTGCGGGCCTACTACGCCAAGCACACCAAGTCGGATCGGTTGGATTCGCGGGTGTTGGCTCGGTTGCCGTTGCTGCATCCCGAGGGTCTGCGCCCCGAGCTGGGTCTCGGTCCGGGACAGCGGTTGCGCCGGGCAGTCAAGCTGCGGTCCACGTTGGTCAAGCGCCGCACCGCCACTTTGGCCCGGCTAGATGCCCAGCTGGAGATCCTCAGCCCGGCCTGGGTGGGTGCGCTGCGCTCGGATGACCAAGACCGCGCTGTTGTTCCTGTCTCACTACGCCGACCCGCACCAGGTCATCCGCCTGGGCGAAGCCAGCCTGACCCGGTTTTTATACCGACACTCCCGCGGCGCTTGGGGCCAGGCCAAGGCCCAGGAGTTGCTGGCCGCCGCGGCCGAAACCCTCCAGCTGTGGGGTGAGGAGCTGGACTATCCTGACTTGGCTGACGCTCGCCGTCGAGGCTCGCCTGGCGCTGCACCTCACCGCCGAGCTGCACGAGCTCGACTAGCGCATCACCACCCTGCTCGCCGACGCTGACCCACAGCAGATCATGACCTCGATACCCGGTGTGGGACCCGTGCTCGCGGCCCAGATCTTGGGCCGGCTCGGCGACCCCCGCCGCTTTGACTCCCTGGCCGGCATCGGCTCCTTTTCCGGCCTGGTGCCCCGCCTGGACTCCTCTGGGCTCACCGGACGCCACGGGGAACCCACCAAAGCCGGCGATGCGTGTCTGCGCGAAGCCCTGTACATGGCCGCCGAACACGCCCGTCGCAGCGATCCCACCCTCGCCGCGAAATACCACCGACTCATGGTCAGCAGCGGCAAACACCACACCTCGGCGCTATGCCACATCGCCACCAGCCTGCTCACCCGCATCGCCGCCTGCTGGCGCCGCGGCGAGCACTACATCATCCGCGACACCGACGGCCGACCTGTCACCACTGCCGAAGCCCGGGCCATCATCGCCGACCGCTACACCGTGTCCGCCGAGCTCCGCGCCGCCCGACGCGCCTTACACACGCGGGGGACGGACCGGCGAAGCAAGGAGTCGCCACGCGCTCCATCGACCGGCCCGTCCACCCGGAAGGCTACGACCCCCGGCGCGGCTTGACAGCCATTAGGAACTCAACGGGAAACAATTCACCGACCGGTTCGGTAAAGGCGGCGAAGTGCTCTTCGAGCGGATCTGCCGGGATAACGGCATCAGCCACCGGCTCCGAACCGGCCAGTCCCACCACGACAGGGGAAGGTGGAGCGCTTCCACGGCAGCTTCCGCCGAGAGTTCCTCAACTAGGCCACACCCTTCGGCAACATCTTGGCTACCCAGGCCGCGGTGGACACCTGGGTGAGCGAGTACAACTGCGACCGCTCGCACCAGTCCCTGA
This sequence comes from Pseudonocardiales bacterium, assembly GCA_032230565.1. GTDB lineage: Bacteria > Actinomycetota > Actinomycetes > Mycobacteriales > Pseudonocardiaceae. The sequence continues at coordinate 4,447 of JAVXWL010000034.1, forward strand.
ACATGGACTACCCCGCGGAGCGGTTCGCCCCCAGCCAGCAATTCCGTCACGCGGAGGAGGAACTGCTGCCGCTGCGGCTACCGGCTAACCTCCAGCCCGCCGACGCACCGCAGACCCCAGGCCTGCCCGACCCGGCCACGCCCGAGCCGATCCGCGAGGACGCCGAGGCCCCACCGGCGCCGGTGGCCTACCCAGGAGGACCGGTGGAGCTCGATCGGGTGGTGCCGGCCTCGAGCAACCTGGCCGTGCGAGGCATACAGTTCTGGCTGGGATCTGCCCGCGCCGGACTGACCGTCACCTTCTGGGCCAATCACGACCTCATCCATCTCAGCACCACGGTAGTCGGGTCAAGACCGTCCGCTCCCACCTCACAACTCAGCACCTGGCCGCGCTGGCCGCCACCGACGGACGTCCCGCCGGCCGTCCCCGCTGCCCCCACGCGAAGCCGGCACCGCGCTGGAAATCGACCGCACCGTGGGCCGCGGCGGCATCATCTCCCTGGGCAACCGCCAACTCCTCGCCGCGGAAATCCTTGCCGGCCACCGGGTCAGCATCCGCATCGAGCCCGCCACCCTGATGTTCTTTGACCCCGACACCCGGGAACTGCTCCGCACCCGACCCAACCCACTGAGCTGGGACCAAGCCCGCAAACTCCGCGGCGCCCGCCCCGCCGGCCCACCACCCCGACCCTCAACCGAACCGGTCACCGTGCAACGCCGCGCCTCCAACAGTGGCGTCATCATGGTCGCCGGACAGAAAATCGCCTTCGGACGCACCCACGCCCACCACGAACTCACCGTCCACGTCGCCGAACACACCATCACCGTCGAACTCGACTGTGCGACGGTGACCCCAAAGCCAACAGCGGACGGACAGCGAGTCTGCCAGCGTTCCTGGTATCCGAGGTGGAAGCGCATTTCGCTGAGTTCGTCGGCCAGGCACCTGACGCCTACGTGTTCCTGGGGCCCAAAGGGTGTCCGCCCGGCACGTAGCAGCTTTCACCCCATCTGGGGCAAGGCGCGTCAAGAGGCCGGGGTCCCGGAGCTTCATCTGCACGACCTTCGGCACACCGGAAACACACCCGCGGCGGAAACCGGAGCAAACGCTGCGCGAACTGATGGAGCGCATGGGACACCGCTTGACCCGCGCCGCTTTGACCTACCTACACGCCCGAGACCACCGCGATCGAGCGATCGCGGACGGCTTGGACACGATCGTCGGAACGGCCGGCATCCGTGGCCAACAGACCGTGAGTAGCCGCCATGAGGGGCACGCGGGGGGCACGAAGCAACGACGACTGAGCGCCTAACGTCCACTATCGACAGAAGACAAGCCATCTACCACGAAAACGTGCGGAGCGGGCGACCGGGATCGAACCGGCATGGCCAGCTTGGAAGGCTGGGGCTCTACCATTGAGCTACGCCCGCATGCTCCGCCGCGGCGGAGCGCACCCAGCGTACCTGGTGCTGGCTCCTTCGCGGGACGCGAGCGGTGGCTGACGCGGGATCCGGGTGGTCGCGTAGGCTGCACTACTCGGTACACGGGGTGTGGCGCAGCTTGGTAGCGCACTCGCTTTGGGAGCGAGGGGCCGTGGGTTCGAATCCCGCCACCCCGACCAGGTCAGAGCAGTAAGAGCCGATCTTGTACTCCCTCGGACAGCGGTGTATGACAGCAACGTGCGTCATCCCTGGTCCGCCTCGTTGCCTAGATGGCCGTTCAGCAGGTCGAGGGCGGCGCGCTGGTTGTCCAGCGTCACATGGCCGTAGACGTTCATGGTCATTTCGATAGCCGAGTGTCCGACGATTTCCATCACGATCCGTGGATGAACCCCGAGCGCGCGAGCAGGAGGCTGACACAGCTGGGGCGCAGGTCATGTAAGCGGACCCGTCGAAGCCCGTGTCTGGCGCACAGCGCGTGGAAGGTCCGAGTCAGAGTCCGTGGCTCCAACGGCGTGCCTACAGTTGAGGTGAACACGTACGGTGTGTCGGCCCAGACTCGTCGGCGTCGACCGGCTCCTTGGCTTGGCGGTCTCGATGCGCGCGCAAGACCCGAACGCACAACAGCGGAGTGGAACGGTCCGGCGAGAGCGACGCGTCTTCGGTGGTAGCTCACGTAGCGACCCGTTGACCCGCTGGAGGCCGCGACTGACCCGAAGCGTGCCGTGATCGAGGTCGACATCGGACCAGTGCAGACCACACACCTCCGATCGTCGCAGGCCAAGCATGAGCATGATCACCCACAGTGCGTAGAGTCGGTGACGTTGAACCTTAAGCAGGAACGTGTGGGCTTCGATCGACGTGAAGGGCTCAATCGCCGTGATCTTCTCCGGTTGTTCGATGCGCACGCTCTTGGCTACATCTCGCGTCACCAGTTCCTCGGAAAATGTGTGTTGCAACGCGTTTCGGAGGGTAGAGTGAATCCATTGGATCATTCGTGGACGCATTCCGCCATCCCGCACGTTGTCTATCATTAAGCGAACACCTCGAACAGTAAGTCGCACGAGCTTCTTAGATCCGATGCGTGGTATAATGTGCAGCCGGACACTACTCTCATAACCGATGTACGTTTGCGGTCGAACATGGTGCTTGATGTGATCCAGCCATTCCTGTAGATATCGTTCAACTGTTAGCGTTGTGGGACCAGCGGGCAATCCGTCGTTGTGTTGTTTTTGCAGTTCTACTACTTTCTGCAGAGTCTCGCGACGGGTCTTTCCGTATACATACCGTCGTTCGAGCCGACCATTGATTGCGCGAACGTACACCCCTCCAGACCACCGGCCATCCTTCCGAAGCTACACGCTGCCATCACCATTCGCATTCTGCTTCTTAGTCATATCAAAGCTCCTTCCCTGATCCTTCGTTGTGTGAACTCTTGAATCTCTTCGACCGGGACCCGACGCAACCGACCAATCTTTATCGACACAAGTTCGCCAGACCGGCCGCCCGTCCGATTGCTTCACTACGCCGGGAATGCGCAAATTGGCACCTTTCTGGGCAGTGATACCGAGGTCACTTGACCAGCGACGTAGGTAAAAATTCCGCCTCTGTAGGTACATACCCATCGGTGCTAGCGTCTGCGGCGGAAATTAGCTTATCCGCGCCGGAGTCTTCGTAGCACCGCGTCACCGCATCGCGCAAGACAGCATCACCCGTATTCGTGCACACGGGCCGCGAGCACATCAGGGACGCGGAGCAATCTAACCAAACGCCCAGTGCACCGATGGAGTACCCAAAGACGGAACCCGCCAAGTACGCTGTGGAGATCAATGCACTTTACGTCCCCGCAGGGACGTCCGCCCAAGAGCGAGGAAACTTATGCGCCGTATGCGGAAGATCGCGGCGACGGCGGTGGTGGCGGCCTGCCTGGGTCTGCTACCTACCGCGGCACAGGCAACACCCACTTCGGGAGTGACCGGCACTGTCCTCGCCCGTGGCACGATAGCGGACCAGGTGCGACTCAAGACAGACGGTGCGACGGAGTTCGTCGTCCGCCAGATCACCATTCAGCCCGGCGGTAGCACCGGTTGGCACTATCATCCGGGCACCCTACTCGCCGTCGTGAAGAAAGGAACGCTTACCCGCACCGATGCAAGCTGTCGATCCATCTCCTACTTGCCCGGACAGTCTCTAGTCGAGCCCAGTGGCTCCCATCACATTCATATCGGTCGCAACCTCGGCGTCGAGCCTGTCGAGCTCTATGTGACCTACGTCGAGCCGATCGGTAGTCCACTGTCCGTTGACGCGCCGAACCCGGGATGCCGCAGCTGACGACCTCACCCTCATTCGGCGCCGGCGTAGCGGTCAGTGACACCGTTCCGGGAGAGCACCAGCAGGTGGCGAACGCTGCCGGACCCCTGGGGCGCCGCTTTGGGAGCGGAGGATCCGTACTGCAGCGAAGTACAGCAACCGTGGAACCCGAACGAGAACCGGGCAACTTCCATCAGACGTGTGGCCAGCCCATGAGACTTCATCGGACCTTGTTGCCGACAGTTCACACTGAAGTGGTGACCGCGAGTCCCACCATGTAGCAGTCGTATAGTCACGACCTCGGCGCACCTGCATACGACTCTATATCGAATTTTTCAGTACTTCGCCTTCGAACCCAGAGTCCACCATGGCCAACGATTGTCATAATTTGGTGGTCGTTGCAGTGCCGCTGCCGATCTGTTGAACTATGATTGCGTGAGCATCAGTCTAGACTGTTATGCATAAGATGGACCGAGCTCGAACCAATCAATACAATAATATCTGCAGTCAGTGTACTGGCGTCCCTGCTCGCCGTTTTTGTTGCGTTTCGCACTTCCAGGGCTCAGTACCGCCTCGATGAGAAGATTGCTAACCAGTCTGGACGTCTACACTCAGTCAATATAAATCTTGCGTATGACACGGAAGACACGTATGGGCACACGGAGTTGGTAGCGGTGAATGGCCCTAGCGACATTACGCGAAGTTGAGCTTACCTATTATCATCCCGTGGGCTTCTTTGGCGTACAGCAAGTAAAAGTGTATTTTAACGACGTTGCGATCTTGCAGAAGGAACTTCGATTAAGCGGTCCAGGGCCGCGAGGTGT
>JAVXWL010000168.1:0-3066 GCA_032230565.1 Pseudonocardiales bacterium
AGGACGGGTCGGTGAGGGTCTCCTGGTACCCGGTCATGCCGGTGGCGAACACCGCATCACCCAGCGTCAGACCCACCTCGCCGAAGGTTTCGCCACGCACGATAGTGCCGTCCTCCAGCACCAGCAGCGCCAGCCCGCGCTCCACGGCTGTTGTTTTGGTCACCGCTGTTGTTATGGTCAACACAGCACCTTTCCGTCCTCAGCGGTGATCGCGCCGCGCAGCATGGTGACCAGCACCCGGCCTGGCAGCTCCATCCCCTCAAAGGGGGTGTTATCGGCGAGACTGGCCAGCTGCGCCCCGCGCACCGTCCAGGTGGCGTCTGGGTCGACCAGTGTCAGTGTCGCCGGCTCTCCGACCGCGATGGGGCGGCCCTGATCAGTCGCCCCACCGATGCGGGCCGGGCGCTCGCTCATCACTCGGGCCACCCCCCGCCAGTCCAGCAGGCCGGGGCGCACCATGGTGGCCACCACGACGGACAGCGCGGTCTGTAGTCCGAGCATCCCGGGGCGGGCCATCGACCACTCGCAGTCCTTGTCCTGGCCGGCGTGCGGGGCATGGTCGGTGGCCACGCAGTCCACGGTCGCGTCGGCCAGCGCGGTGCGCAGCGCCGCGGTGTCGGCAGCGGTGCGCAGCGGTGGGTTGACCTTGTTGACCGGGTCGTAGCCGGCCAGGCGCTCATCGGTGAGCAGCAAGTGATGCGGCGTGACCTCGGCAGATACCCGGATTCCGCGTTGCTTGGCCCACCGCAGGACTTCCACCGTGCCAGCGGTGGACACGTGGCAGACATGCAGCGCCGCCGCAGCGTCCCGGGCGAGCAGGCAGTCCCGCGCCACGATTGACTCCTCCGCGGCGGCCGGCCAGCCCGCCAGCCCTAATCGGGCGGCGACTTCTCCCTCGTGGGCCTGGGCGCCGGCGGTGAGTCGGGGATCCTCGGCGTGCTGAGCGACCACCCCGCCCAGCCCACGAACGTACTCCAGGGCTCGGCGCATCAGCAGTGAGTCGTGCACGCACAACCCGTCGTCGGAGAACATCCGTACCGCCGCAGCGGACGCGGCCATGGCGCCCAGCTCAGCGAGCCGCTCACCGCGCAGGCCGGCGGTGACCGCGCCGACCGGGTGCACGTCGACCAGCCCAACATCACGGCCGCGCCGGTACACGTGCTCGACGACCACCGCGGTGTCCGCCACCGGATCGGTGTTGGCCATCGCGAACACCGCGGTGTAACCACCCAGCGCTGCGGCTGCCGAGCCAGTGGCGATCGTTTCGGTGTCCTCCCGGCCAGGTTCGCGGAGGTGCGCGTGCAGGTCGACCAGACCGGGCAGCGCAACCAGGCCCCCGCCGTCGAAGCGCTCAGCGCCGACTCCGTCCAGCTGGGCGCCCAACTCGGCGATCACCCCGCCGCGAACCAACAGGTCGACCGGGTCGCCTACGCCGTAGGGCCGGATCCCGCGCAACAGCAGAGGTCGGGTCATGGCTGATCCTCTTGGGCTGCGAGCAGGTGGTAGAGCACAGCCATCCGCACGTGCACTCCGTTACGGACCTGTTCGGTGATCGCGGCGCGGGGCGAGTCGGCAACCGAGTGCGCGATCTCCATGCCCCGTCGCATCGGCCCTGGATGGAGTACCACAGCGTGCTCGGGCAACAACGCCAGACGCGCCTCGGTCAGCCCGTAGTTGATCGAGTATTCCCGCAGGGAGGGAAAGAACTGGCCGCGCATTCGTTCGGCTTGCACCCGCAGCATCATCACCGCATCGGTGCTGGGTAACGCGGCATCGAGGTCGTGCCCGACCGTGACCGGCCAGTCGTGCGCTTGCCGTATGCCCCAGTTCTCGACACCCAACGGCAGCAGAGTGGGCGGAGCGACGAGATGGACGCGGGCACCCAGCGTGATCAAAAGGTCAATATTCGAGCGGGCGACCCTGCTATGCAGCACGTCGCCTACGATGGTGACGGTCCGCCCATTCAGGGTGCCCAATCGATCACGCAGGGTAGCCGCATCTAGTAGTGCCTGAGTCGGATGCTGGTGGCTGCCGTCCCCAGCGTTGATCACATGCGTAGACACCCAGTCGGCGAGGCGATGAGCCGCACCGGAGGCCGGGTGCCGGATCACTACGCAGTCCGCGCCCATTGCCGCGAGCGTGAACGCGGTATCGCGCAGTGACTCACCCTTGGTCACCGACGAGTCACCGGCAGAGATGTTCACCACGTCGGCGCTCATCCACTTGCCGGCGATTTCGAAGGACGCGCGGGTACGGGTGGACTGCTCATAGAACAAGGTGACCACGAGGCGCCCCCGCAACGTCGGTAACTTACGCACCTCCCGACCCAGCAACGACTGTTTGAGCGCCTCAGCAGTGTCAAGCAACGCGGTGGCGGCCTGTCGCGGTAGATCAGCGGTGCTCAATAGATGCCTCACCGCTGACTCCGGCGGATCACAACGGCGTCGGTGCCGTCGGTCTCGACGAGGAGCACACCGACCTCCTCATCCCGAGAAGTCGGCAAGTTCTTGCCTACATAGTCAGCACGAAGCGGCAGTTCACGATGGCCGCGGTCGATCAACACGGCGAGTTGCACTGCCCGGGGTCGGCCATACTCACGCAGCGCGTCCAACGCGGCCGCAACGGTCCGGCCGGAGTAGAGGACGTCATCGACCAGGACGACGAGCACATCGTCGAGCCCACCAGCGGGCAGCTCAGTAGCCTGCAGCGCCCGGGTCGGGCGCCGCCGAAGGTCGTCCCGGTAAAGGGTGACGTCCAGGGTTCCCAGGCGTGGCGCGGAACCGCCGAACTCCCGGATCCGGTCCGCGAGCCGGTGCGCCAGCGGGACGCCGCGAGTAGGGATACCGAGCAGCACCACCGGCTCGGGGGCGGTGCGTTCGATGATCTGATGCGCCATCCGGGCAACGATGCGCGTGACCTCAGCCGCCGACAGCAGCTCGCGCTGCCGCGGTGGCCCTGCCTCGCCCACCGCGCCCGTCCCGGACGGGGACGACACGGTGGACCTCCTTCCCCGCCTCGCTGGACGGGCCTTAAAGGACGTCAGGTGCCGGACCGGCGCCGGACCCA
>JAVXWL010000215.1:0-2900 GCA_032230565.1 Pseudonocardiales bacterium
AGGAAGGCGCGCACGAACCTGACGTAGTTGCGTCGCGTCCCCGGACACACGCCGCGGGTGCGGCGCAGGTGCATATCGAAGCCCGTGAGCACTTCCTCCAGCGTCAATCGATCACGAGTTGTCATCAGCTGCTCCTTGTCTTCCGAACCGATCGGACACAAGAAGCCTCGCGATTATGTGCAGCCACGACCCACGGCAGCCGCCGTCAAACCCAGCCAGCACAGGCCGTCACACCCGACTACGCCACCACACTGCACATAACCGGGAACTGAGCCGAATAGGTGTTATGCGCAGCTGCGCATAACACCTACCTGCCGACCTGGCAGGGCTGGTTGTACCTGGCCACGGTGATCGACTGTCACACCAAGGCCTGCATCGGCTACGCGCTCGCCGAGCACCTGCGCGCCGATCTGGTCATCGACGCCCTGCAGATGGCCGCCCGGAACTACACGCTCGCCGACGGCGCGATATTCCACTCCGATCGCGGCACGCAATATACAAGTCGGTCGTTCGCTGAAGCGGCCGCCGAACTCGGCGTCCGTCGATCGGTCGGACGCACCGGGTCATGTTTTGATAACGCCCTCGCGGAATCCTTCAATGCCTCATTGAAGGTTGAGCGGGTGCACCGCACGGTCTATCCGACACGTGAACACGCCCGGAAGGACGTGACGCGGTACATCGAGTTCCGCTACAATACGAAGCGTCTCCACTCGACGCTGGGCTACCGAACCCCTAAAGAGGTCCACGACGAGTACCGGGAGGCTTATTCATAAGCCGCGAAGAAGAATAGGCCGATAACCGCCTTGAGCATGCTCGGGTACTTCTCCAGCGGCGCTCGGTAGCGACCGCCTTCTTCGCTGAGCATGCGCCATGTCTTGAGGTGTGCGATGGCATGTTCGACGGCGGCGCGGGTCTTGCTCAGCGAGGTGTTGAACTCGACCTGGCCGGTGTTGAGGTCGAGGCCGGGGAATCGCTTGTACGGGACGGTGTCGATGCCCTCGACGCCGACGTAGCCCAGATCGGCCACCGTCGGGTGGTCGGTGAGCACGGCGGCCAGGCCGGATGCGGCGAAGGCGTACGCGTCGTGGCGGGCGCCGTGCACCGGGACCGGGCCGACCGCGGCGAGCTCGCCGTCGAGGGTGGCCGCGATCTGCAGGTTCATGCCGGGGTATCCGGTCTTGGCGGAGAACAGGTCCGGCACGTGACGCCAGTCCCAGGTCGGGCACACCGTGCCATCGACCAGCACGGTTCCGCGGCCGACGACCTCGACCGGGTCGGGGACGATCTCGGCGAGGGCGTCGCCGATCAGCGGCCGCAGCAGGTCCCAGCGGCGGCTGACGGTGGACTGGCTGACGCCGAACACGGCGCCGGCGAAGTCCTGGGTCACGTTCTTGCGCATCAGGCACACCACGAGGGCCACCGACCGGAACAGTCCCAGCGCGAGCGGTGGACCTGCGGAGACGAACTTGTCGCCGCACAGCTCGTGCAGCCGGGCCACCAGATCGGTGAGTTGCTCATCGTTCAGCCCTGTCATAGCCTCGTACCGCAACAGCTCTTCGCCGATCCTTGCTCGATGCCTGAGAACACCGAACAAGACGGGAAGAGCTGTTGCACCTCAAGCGCGACACACCCCCGTGTCGATATCGAGACCAAGCCGAGAATTGACTCCGCACGCTTGCGGTTAGTTTACTGAACCCGGCTTATGAATAAGCCCCCGGGTGTGCCGATTTCAGGAGCCAGATGCGCACATCGACCTGATCCTCGGCCGCGGCGCCAGCCGGCAGTACTCATTGAGCCTTTGTCAGTGACTGTTTGATCATGTTGTGCGCTCGTGCTCGGTGTGGAGCAGAACGAGCGCGGCAGCGGTGATCGCGCCGATCCGCCAGGGGCAGAGGCTGACCCGGCGCAGCGCCTTGAAAGTGGTCTTGAGCAGGGAGTTGCCGCGCTCGGCCAGTGCGCGAGTGGCCGAGTGCAGCATGTTGATCGTGCGCTGCTCGACCGATAGCCCGGCCGGGCTGCCCGCCGGCGTCGCGCCGGATGTCTTCGGGGTGCTGGGTTTCTTGATCGGGCAGGTCAGCCGGTCAGCTGCGCCCTCGTAGCCCAGATCGGCCAGCACCGCGTGCTGGGGGTCAGTCCACGCCTCGAGCGCGGTGAACAGACTGGGATGCCTGCGGGCGCAGGTGATGTCGTGCTCCCTGCCGGGGCGAACGTCGGAGACCCACAACGGCCAGCCGTCCGGCGCGGTCACCACCTGGATGTTCCCGCCATGGTGGTGATGCTTGCCCGACCACCACAGATCCACCGGTCGGCCGTCGCGGACCGTGGGGCCAGCGGCGGTGCTGCGGTCGGTGCGCACCAGCGTGCCGTCGAGCTGCACGTGGGTGTGCCCCGCGGCGCGGGCGGCGAGCAGGGCGCCGTGCAGCCCGGGTGCGGCCGCGGCGAGCACGTCGATGCCTTCGTGCAGGTAGCGGTAGGCGGTGGACAGGCTGAGCTGGTTGTCCACGGCGAGCTGGGCGACCCTGGTGGCGTCGCAGAACCAGCGCAGCACCAGGATTGCCTGCAGCCGGGCGCCCAGCGCCCGCCGGCCGGGGCGTGTCCGGCGCTGGATGCGTTCGGCCTGGAGCAGCTGGGCCAGCCGCGCGACCGTGGACTCCCCGATCGGGAGCACGGCGGTATAGGTGACAGGATCAGACACGCAGGACCTCGGTGGAGTTGATCTGTGGAAGGACCACTCCCTACCGGGGTCCTGCGTCGTTCTCGATCATCTCCACACCGTCGGCGTGTCGCCCTACCGCTGCCGTCCCGTCACTGGGAAAGGCTCATTATGCCGGCGTGCCCGACAACCAGCCCACCGACGACGTCTGCGTGTTCGATTGGCTGTTTGCCGCCGGTATCTCCAC
>JAVXWL010000006.1:0-4662 GCA_032230565.1 Pseudonocardiales bacterium
GTGCTCGGATGGTGTTCACCCGCGGTACTTACTTCGACAGCATCGACTTAGGCGAAGCTGCCGCTCACGAGTACGCGGCCTCCAAGCTCGACGGCGGCGACACCCCGTTGCGAGACGCGATCGGGGACCCCTCCGACCCGGCACGTCGACCGATGAACCTCGCCATCAGCGCGCTCACTCTCCGGCACGACCGGTCGAGTGGAGAGGCGACGTTCTTGCTGCACTGGCGCGACCCCGCGAAGGTGGGCCATGCTGGCGGCCTTTACATGGTCGTACCCGTTGGCATCTTTCAGGCCTCCGATGACCACGCCGAAAGCGAACGCAACGACTTCTTACTGTGGCACTGTCTAGTGCGCGAGTACGCGAGGAACTTCTCGGCGAGTCAGAGGATCATAGCGGCGGTGAGGTTCCTATCGACTACGACGACTGGCCCTTTGCGGCTCACATGACTGCGGCACTAAAAAATGGCCGCATCCGCGCCCACGTTCTCGGAATGGGCATAGATCCCTCACCTTCGCTGCTGACCTGCCAACTGTGATTGTATTCGACGCACCACTTTTCGATGAGCTCTTTTCTGCACTAGTTGAGACGAACGCCGAGGGTCGCTTTGTGTCTCCTTCGAAAGGCGTCGTCTACGTCGTGCTTCGTACTGGTCGGTGTCGGCCGTCTTAAATGGTTGCGTTCTTCAGTGTGAACGTTGATTGGCCATGCGCGGGTTGGCTGGAGCTGTCGCTCCGTGCCGCTGACGTCGCGCTACGCGTCGATGAACACTGACCCGAACGAGCTCTTCACGCTGCTTTCGCTGACGGCTTTGCTGATGATGATCATCAACACGGCCGGTCGAAGGTCTTCTGCGCAGCACCGGTGCAATGCATTTCCGCAGCGCTGATTACCTAGGGAGACACGACTGCAGGGCGTGGGTTGTGCGGGTGGCCGAGCAACCCCTGACCTATATTATTGAAAGCCTCAACTACGCGGCATTTGCATAGCGAAGGCGTAAAGTAAACTGACTAGAGTGAGTTGTCGGTCAGGGCTTTCGCCCCACGCCGCCGAACTCGTCCAGCTCGGCAGCGACGCCGAAGGGATTCGCTTCGGGCCGCCAACGCGGAACCGACACTACACCGGGTTCCACGAGTTCCAGACCGTCGAAGAAACGAGTGATCTGCTCGATGCTGCGGAGGCGGTACGGGACCGAGCTAGCCTGGTTCCAGACTCGGATGGCCTCCTCAAACTCTTTCCCGCGAATGACGTTGGTACCGTCGTTGAGCGAGAGGTAGCTACCGGAGCACAGGGAATCCATGAGTCGACTCACAATGGCATACGCCATGGCGTCGTCGGTGATGTGACCCAGGATGTTGTTCAGCATGAGTCCGACCGGTTGGCGGAAGTCCAGTGTCTGGGCGGCCGCTTGCAGAATGAGGTGGGGTTCGCGCACGTCTGCGTCGATGTACTGACACGCCCCCTCGGGGGTGCTAGTGAGCAGGGCTTTGGCGTGCGTCAGCACCAGCGGGTCGTTGTCAACGTAGACGATGCGGCACTCCGGCGCGACTTCCTGAGCGACCTCGTGGGTGTTGTTGGCGCTCGGTAGGCCGGTGCCGATGTCAAGGAACTGGCGAATACCGGCCTCACCGGCCAGATACCAGACCGAGCGGGCGTTGAACGCTCGGGAGGCACGGGCTACCGCGGTAATGTTCGGGAAGATCGCAGAAAACTGGTCGCCGACCTGCTGGTCCACGGGATAGTAGTCCTTACCTCCCAGCCAGTAGTTCCAGATCCGAGCCGAGTGCGGCACGGTGGCGTCAATAGCGGGTCGGGGGGTGGAGCTATCTGTCACGTTTGCACCTTCACTCTGCTCCGCGTCGCACACCGCTACGGGACACCCCCATACCTTCCGTCTCGGCCCCAGCTCGCGATCTTCTTGCCCTCGGTCAAAGCATAGAGCACCGCCACACATTCGTGGTCTTCCTCGGTGGCCTCGTCACTTACTGCATCGGGAGGCACACTGTTCGACACGTTCGGCATGATCTGTAGGGCCAGAACGTCCCCGTTTGGGGGAGTTGGAGAGCCAGACCATCGACGCTCCGGAGTCGCGGTCAAGCCAGCCGACCCCCTTAGATCCGGGACGCGTAAAAATTTCCTCCCGAACACCGAGGTAATCGAACGCTCAGCGCTGACGATGTGACAACCGAAGCACACAGGCTGGAGTACTGCCGTGAGACATTTGTGGCTTTGGAGGTCCGCTGTCTCCCCCTGTCGACCACCGCGCCCGTCGGGCGGGCCGGCCCCAGACCGGGCTTCGGGTCTTTTGGCCAGTTGTTCAAGCGTTCAGGCGTCGTTTCGCTACCGTCGCCGTCGCCTGGTAGATCAACTGTGCTTCCTGGGACACGCGCGGTTGACCTGGCCCTTTGACCCCCCAGAGATTGGCAGGGCAGTCGCGGGAGGTTCCTGCGCAGGCTAATGATGGTTGCGGGGTCCGGCATTGTCTGGCTGGCGGCGCGGTTGCAGTACTTCTCAGCTGTACATATGAAGACGAGCAGGCCCTGGTCACGGGCGGTTCGGTGTCCGTGCATGTCCGGAGCCGTACTCGGCCGGCCAAGGTGGTTGTCACGCACTGGGTCACGCATCGGCCCCAGCTCGCAGGCCGCCGCTGGGGCCGAAGGTGGAGGGCGCCGACCGGCGGTGGGCATCTACTGAGCGGCCTGTACGGCTCCGATCTGCCGTAGTAAGCCGAGGGTGTCCCAGTGGACCCATTCCTCGACGAACTTGCCGTCCACGATGTGGCTGAGGAGTTGGCCCTCGACGAAGACTGACTTGCCGGTCGGCGGGGTGCCCTCCAGCTCGCCCGCGTGTGTACCACGTAGAGACCAATGGGTTTCAACCATGTCACCTTCAGCGATCTGCCGCTCGATCCTGAGGTCGAAGTCGTGCAGCACACTTCGATAACCGCTGACCCGCGCCTGGAAGCTTTCTGGTCCCGTGCCCTGGTTCGGGTTGTAAGGATCGTGGTTCACATAGTCCGGCGAAAACAGCTCCTCGACGCTGTCCCACTTGCCGGCGTTCCAAATCTCGTCGAACTGGCGGCGCACCAGCCTTTTGTTCTCTTCGGTAGTCATTTTCGCCCTGTCCTTTCGTCAGTCGCCGCGTCGTCGATGATCAGTGTGTGAACGGGTTGGGGCCGTCGACGGTTCGATGTCGGGCGGGGTGTTCGGTCAGCCTCCGGGTGGGGGCATGTGACCGAGCTGGACCAGCATGGTCACTTGGTCGTAGAACAGCTCTCCGCGCACGGCCTTGCCGTCGGTGTCGTACTCGCGAATCTCGCAGAACCGCATCGAAAGCCGCCGGCCCGGCCGGGGGTAGCGGGCCCAACGGACCGTCGTTGATCCCAGAGCCGGTGAACAGCAGCACTGTGTGCGAGCCTCCGTCGATAACCCGCGCGTCGGTGACCTGCTCATCTGGGAACGCGGTCGTCCAGCCCTGTCCGAACTCTTGGATCTGCTCGCGGTCCTTTGCGGTCGCGTTGCGGGCTTGGTCGATGTACTGGCAGTCGGTTGCATAGTTGGCGACGAAGCCGGCGCAGTTACGGCGTTGGACAGGTCGACTGAACGGCGGTACGCGTCAGCGTTGCCCATGTGAGCCCTTCTCCATCAGCAGGCCACGGTACCGCGTATGTGGCGCCGGTCACACCTCCGACTGCATGACCAAGCGGTCTCCCACGAGACCATCCGCCAGTGGTGCGGAAAGTTCGGCCAGACCTACGCCAACGCCCTGCGCCGACGCCGGCCACGCCCCGGGAACAAGTGGCATTTGGACGAGGTGTTCATCAAGATCAACGGCCAGCGGCGGTATCTGTGGCGTGCCGTTGACCAGTACGGCGCCGTGTTGGACATCCTGGTCACCTCCCGGCGCAACGCCCAGGCCGCCACCCGGTTCTTCCGCAAACTGCTCAAGGGCTTGCGCTACGCACCGCGCGTGCTGATCACCGACAAACTGGCCAGCTATGGGGTTGCCCGTCGCCGGCTGATGCCCGGGGTGGAACATCGCCGCTCGAAGTATCTGAACAACCGGGCCGAGAACTCCCACCAACCCACCCGACAGCGCGAACGCGCGGCCCGGGAGGCCTCGATCAGCCCTGCCCGGCGCGTGGTGGTCGATCTCGGCACTGCCTCGGCCGGTGAGGACGGGTCCACCGTGGGCAACGCGGCCGATTGCGCGTCAGTCCCTGGCCGTGTTTGCTGGATCATCCACGCCGTGCCGGCGTCGTCGAGGCCGCTGCGCGGTGGCTACGGCCAGCCTGCCCCGGCTACCGTGACGAGATCAGCGGTCAGGACAGTGACGAAGATCGTTTGACGAGGGAAGCCGGGCCGTAGGCGGCGCCGTGGCTGTTATCAGGAGTGGAGGCTGGTGGCCGCGTCGGCCGTAGCGCGTGGGGAGATTGATATCAGGTTGCGGCACCGCAGCGGCAGCCTGACGACACCAGGCGTCGCGCCGACACGAAGACGCGAGCCATAAGACGTACAGAAAGCCCTCACGGTGCCCGAAGACAGGACATGTCCAACCCGTAGAGCATTAACAGTCTTGTACAGGAAATTCTGATCGACCGTCATCTGATTAGGTGCACAATCGGCCAGGGATAACCAGCCGGAGAGCTCAGCCAGGTACCGT
>JAVXWL010000012.1:0-3854 GCA_032230565.1 Pseudonocardiales bacterium
GTATGCGTCGGGGCCGCTCGGGACAACGGGTGGAGTTAAGTGTGACGAAAGAAGCAAACCCGCCGTGGATATCACCCATCGGGAAGCCTCAACGGGGCTAGAGTCCCCCACCTGAAGTCGTAGCCGGACACGCCGGCTCGCGCCGACCCCTTCGCCACGGTGGCCATCTGATGACGTACTCCAAGCTGATGAGTTACTCCCAGCTGACCGACCAGGCGACCGCAGTCGCCGTCGCGCTGGGTGAGCTCGACGTGCGCCCCGACGATCGGGTCCTGATCATGCTGCCCGACGGTCCTGGCTTCGCCGAGTCTTTCACCGGGGCCATGCAGCAGGGCGCAGTGCCACTGCCGGTGAACCCGCTGCTCACCGCACCCGACGTCGCCGCAGTGGCCACCGAAGCAGGCGCCCACCTACTACTGGCCACACCCGACCGGATCCCTGCACTGGCCGAACTGGACACCGAACCACCGGCACTGGTCAATGGACCCCAGGGGCTCTGGGCAGCCGCATTGCGACTGCGCTGCGCGCAGAGGTCACGGACGCGCCGATAACCTCGCGACCCCACTCACGCGACCGCGAGACACGAGGTACACCGCAGGTCTACCCCGCCGGTCGGCCCACTCGGCGAGCACACGCAGAGGGACTGTTGCACAGAGGGAAGACGTCGTTGGGGATGCTCAAGCTCATGCGCCGTGTTCGTCCGGTCCTCCCGCCACCATCGGCGTTCACCAGCTTCCGGTTCCCACGGAGGTGATCGTGCTGGCAGCGCGCTGGTACCTCCGTTATGGACTCTCCTATCACGTGTGGGCCAGGATCTGGGACAACCCTGCGGCGTGCTCAGTGTTCGCCGACGATGTCATCGCCGCACGTGCCGGCGTGGATGTCGGGATCGTCCGCACTGTGCTTGAGCTGTTTACAACACCGTTGATGGCTCGGCCGCCGGCCGAGGCTGCGCTGGAGTTCTTCCAGGGCCGGTCTCCGCTGCGGGTACGCCCGATCCTTCGAGATCCCGACGGCAGCTCGGTCGTCGTCCATGGCGGTCTGCTGATCCCGGCGATCCGCGAGCGCGTGGAGCAGGCGCTATGAGCGGATCAGGGCGCCTGGGACGCCTACAGCAAGTACCGCGGCCAGCACCTCGAAGATGCTGCCGCCGAACTGGTCGCTGCGCATCTGCCGAGCTGTACCTCGCATCTGGGCCTGGAGTACTTCGTCCCCGCTACCGACATCGAGACCGAGCCCGCTCAGTACACCAAGCTCGTCGAAGGTGACGGTCTCCTCGTCGTCGACGACGTTGCGATCGTCATCGAAGGCAAGGCGGTGGCCCTCCGCGCGCAGTCCCGGACCGGAGACTCCCTGCGGCTTCAAGAGGACCTGCGCCGCATCGTCACCGACGCCGCGGACCAAAGCGAGCGCATGCGCCGGCGGATCCTTGATGACGGCGGGCTGCGCCTGCGTGACAACAGTTGGTTGGACCTCAGCACCGTCCGCGAGGTCCACGCCATAGCGGTCAGTCTCGAAGACTTGTCAGGCATCGCCACCGTGACCAGCGAACTCGTTGCCGCCAGACTGCTGACCGACAGCGCCTTGCCGTGGACCTTCTCTCTGCACGACCTACGCATCATCAGCGGGCCATCGACCGACCCGCCGAGCTCCTGCTGTACCTCCGGCGGCGTACCGAACCCGACGTCACGCGCCGCTTCCACGCCATCGACGAGCTCGACTTCTTCCTGCACTTCTTCGCCGCCCAGCTCTACGCCGAACCCGATCCCGACATGGTGCATCGCGAGCTGCCGCAGCTCGGCACGCCGCGTGTCAGGGACCGACGCCGGTACCGGCAGCAGGAGTTGGAGTTTCTCACGAGTCGTACGAATGCCCTCGACGCTTGGTAAATGCATCGGCTGGGCTACCGTCGGTCTACGGCCGGGAAGCCGTGCATGAACGCCGATCCAGGATTGCTCCAGCTTGTCGATGTACTCACCGCTCGCCGCGAACCGGGATGGCTGGCCATGTCTGCCACGTTGCTCAACGGCGACACCGCCACGCAGCACCGTTGGCCCGTTTCGGTGAGCGTCTTGTCGCGCAAACCCGCGCAGACGGACGTCCACACGGCATCGCCATGCCCGGCGGAACACGCCTGGGGACAGCTTCTTGCTGGTATGGATGACGCCTGCCCCCAATGTCGCCACCGCCGCCGCCCGCGCTCATCTCGCGGCGTACACCACCGCCAAGAAGCACCAGTTGCAGCTGGATCGGTCGCTCGGCCTGCTGTACTGCAGCGACAACGGTGCACTGGTCGCGACTGTGTACGACAACCGTCGACCAGGGCCCGACACAGCCCTGGACCGCATGGTCGCGGAACACGGACTCAGAGGCATCGAAGCACTGCGGACGATGCCTCCACCTACAAGGCGACAGTGGCGGCGATCAACGAACGTTGACGCCTAACACTCCCCGGCTTCGCGGTGATGTCGGCGGTGGGGTCGCCGGGCATCGCTACCAGGTCGGCGCACCGGCCGGCCTCGAGCACTCCGAGATCGTCGCGGCCGAGCAGTTCGGCGGCTACGCTCGTGGCGGCCCGAAGCGCCCGGGCCGGACTGATCCCGGCCGCGGTCATGGCCTGGAACTCGCCCACGCCGTGGGTGAACAGGGCCATCCCGCAGTCTCACCGCCCGCATACCGGGTAGATGGAGCCCAGGCGCGAGGTGTGCCAGCTCCCCGGTTCGACCAAGAGACAAATATGCGCTGCGCCTACCCATAGGAGACTCGACAATTGATCAACGTCGCGCGAGCACGCGGAACGTCGTGGCCGTCGCGACACCGTAGACGAGATGGGCGCTGAGGTCCTTCCACAGCGTCTCCGCGTCGTATTCCGACATCGGCTTGTAGAGCTTCGCCGGGACGAGCACCGCATAGGATTGCACCCAAACACCTGCACCCAGAATCAGACCGTGCCACCTGCGACGAGCGGGCAACGAGCCGCTCATCAAGCCGAATGCGACGCCCGACCCCATCCCGGTCGCCCAGTGCACGATGTTGTTCACGAGACGGGCCCACTCGGGTGGGAGCTCGCGCTGGAGAACCCCCTGGATCAGGCGCCTGCCGAACTGGGCCGGAGTGGGAGCCTCGTCCCAGCCGTTGAGGCCGACCGAGAACTCCCAATCGACGAACCCGCTGTCCCCGCCACCGCGCCGGTACCGGCAGAACCAGAGCAGATCCATCGCAACAGTGCCGACCGCTCCCGCCGCCGCGCCACGCACGACCGCGTCGAGTGGCGTCACGCAGGCCCGCTTTTTCATCCTCCAATGCTACGACGTCACGGCCCCTGTCCAGGGTCGAGCGCCAGCCGACGGTGCGAGCGAATGTTCGTCATGACGTCGTCCTCGGTGGCGTGTCGGCGGGGCAGGTGCAGCTCGAAGGGTCGTGGACCGCCTGTCTGATCTGAAGTTTCCCGGTCGAGCGTGTCGCCATCATCGGTCCCGACCTCCAGATGTCGAGCAGGTGACCGGCCGGCTGAACTACGGCGGTGCCGCCCTGAAACAGGCCGCGTCCGGTGCGCTACCGGGTGAGTTGATCGGCTGGATGTTCGGATCGTTCAACTTGATCAGCCATTGGTGGCCAGCGTTGTCCTCGCGTTCTACGGGCTGGTCATCGGGCGCGGTGCTGGGCCTGGCGATACACGCGCTGCAGCGCGGCCGCCGGGACTTCGATGCGGTCAGGATGACGGTTCCCAGTCGCTGTGAGGTGGTCGCGATGACGAGGCTGCCGACGAGGCAGGGCGTCTGCTCGCCGACACTGCGGTATAGACCCCGGCTTGCAGTGTCTGTCCGCGGTGAGAGGCCAGCGCAGCAACCGAT
>JAVXWL010000035.1:0-15201 GCA_032230565.1 Pseudonocardiales bacterium
GATGGTCAGGTCGATACCGTGAAGTACCGGTACCGTGATCTTACCCATCTGGTACGCCTTGCTGACATCCTCAAGCTGAATCATTCCACTCCCCTGGATATCGCGAGCAAGGATTGACAGACTGCCATCTTTAGCCGTGCATCGAAATCGATTTTCGAAATTGGTCCCCTCAAGCGGGCCACCGTGTGGGAAGTTGCGCAGGGTGACGACCGCCAGGAGCGGGACACAGGTGCCACGGTAGCCGCAATCTCCGTTGGCTGCCTGCCCCGGTGTAGTGCCCAGCGTCCCCGGGCCGTCCTTCCAGGCCAGCCAACGGTGGTCCATCGCATGGTGATAGACGCGTGCTACATGACAGGGCAGTCCAAGCGGTGATCCACTTCACACTCCGGCCCGCTGTCGGCTAGCAGGCGTGCGGCGCGGGCATGACCGTCCAGCCGTGCAGTCTCTGCGAGTCCCTCGTACACCGCTGCCCGGATCAGCGGATGAACAAAGCTCATTGTGCCGGTGCTCGTTGGCTCGCGTGGCGATCGCGCGTTCTGGCGCAGGACCTCGATGTCAACGAGCAGCCGGGCGGTCTGCTGGGCTTCGGCGGGTGGTAACCCGGCTAGGGCCGCCACGTGGGTCAGCTTCGCGTTGTCACCCAGGATGGCCAGTGCGCCGCAAAAAACGGTAGCTGGCAGTCCCAGCCGCGCCAGCCGCAACTTCACCCGTCGCTGGACTGCTTGGGGGCCGATCTCGTGCAGGCGTGCCACTCCAGCGGCGGTCGCTTCAAGACGCTCGGCAGCGGCGGCCTCGATGAGCTCTCGCAATAACAGCGGGTTGCCAGCCGTGGCGGTGTGACAGGCGAGGCAGAAGGCATCCTCAGCTCGTCCGGCCACCACTGTGCGGACGAGCTGCGCGGATGCCGCTGCGCTCAGCGGCGCCGGACGCAGCATCCTGGCCTGCGGATCAGTGGTGACCTGGCCGAGCAGGTCTCGGTCAACAGCCGGCTCTTCGGCCGCAACGCCACCACCACCAAGAGTGGCAACGCTTCCAGCCGGGGCATGAGGTAGGCCAAGAACCGCAGCGATGGCCCATCTGACCAGTGCAGATCGTCGATAACCAGCATCAACGGACTCTCGGCCAGGTTCGACGTCAGCAAGAACAACCCGTGTAGCAGGGGGAAAGATATGTCTACGCCGTGGCCCGCAGAATCAACCTGGTCAAAAAGCACCGCGACCTGCCGAGCAGCACCGGCTAGCAGATCGTCGCGCTCGGCGCTGTCCGCACTTGCCAAGACGAGCTCGAACAGCTGGCGCACGACGCCGTAGGGGAACTCGCGCTCGAGCTCTGAGCCGCGTGCGGCCAGCACTCGCATGCCGGCCCGCCGCGCAAGCGCTCGGGCCGCCGCCAGCAACCCGGTCTTGCCGAGACCGGCGGCTGCCTCCACCCTCACCAGCTGACCCGACCCCAGGCACGCCGCGATGATCAGCGCGTCGAGCGACTGTAGCTCGCGTTCGCGCTCCAACAGTCCCAGATCCTGCGCTATCCGCCAATCTGTTTCCCGGCGCCTCGCGCTGTCGAGAAGGGGACGGCCGGTCTTTTTTCTCACACCGGCAGTCCCGGACACCCTTGAGGTCGCAGTTGTTGTCCGCAGACGCGGATCATTGGTCAGAATGGCGTGGTGGAGTGATCGCAGTTCCGGACTGGGATTGATGCCCAGATCTCCGGCCAACAGAGTGCTGAGGCTGCGATAGCTGTCCAGCGCTTCGGCCTGACGGCCCGAGCGGTAAAGGGCCAGCATGCGTTGCGCCCAAAAACGCTCCCGCAGCGGATAACGCGTCGTCAGCTCACCCAACTCCGCGGTAATCTCCTGATGGCGGCCCACATCGAGAGCAGCATCGATGGCCAGTTCTCGGGCCAGCAGCCATTGCTCGCCTAGCCTTGGAAGAACATCCCGGCGCAGTACGTCTGATGGCACATTCGACAACGGCTCACTGCGCCACAATACCAGCGCATCGGATAATAGGGCAGATGCCCGGTCCGCTCGACCCTGGGCAGTAGCGGTCCTCGCCTGGCCAACTAGAGTTTCGAAACGGATCAGGTCCAGGGCATGGCCAGACAAATCAATGCAATATCCCTCAGCACAGGTCACAATCGGGCCGGTGGCTGCGGTAGTGTATAAGGCTTGACGCAACCGCATTACATAACTGCGCAAGGTACCTTGAGCACCGTCCGGTACGGCGTTGTCCCACAGTCGAGTAATCAATTGATCGACCGCGACAACGCGGCCGGCGTCGACAAGCAACGACGCGAGAACGACCCGCTGCTTGGCCGCTCGGATCGGCACCGGACACCCACCGGCGCACACCTCCAGCGGGCCCAGCAGTTTGAACTCGAATCTCGCCGCCCTCACCCGACCCCCCAGACCGCGAGTAAACCGGCGGGCCAACGGCACCACCCGGTCCACGCCCGCCCTGGAGTGAGCATGCTACTTCGCGGCGTGATCAGCAAGTCATTATCGCGTCATCGGCACGCAACGCGGACCTGCGACCGTAGTCGCCCGTAACCACCGGACGTTCCAACCTGATGGGAAGCCGGTCGCGGCCCGAGACGAGAAGACCACCATGACCACTTGAACAAATCGGCTCGGATCGAACCGAATGCCGCGCTGGACCGGGTTCTCAGGGAGAATCCATCCGCGTTTCGATCCGCACCACGGAACGAATAGTGCACATCGGCGTGGAGGGGGAATGATGATGACCGAAGAGGTGGGAACCATCGCTGCGCTGTGGAGGTTCCCAGTCAAGTCCATGCTGGGAGAGGAGCTTGACGCCACCGAGGTGAGTAGCTCCGGACTTGCCGGTGACCGTGCCTACGCGCTGATAGACGCGGCAACGGGAAAGGTCGTGAGCGCGAAGAATCCGAGGTTATGGCCGAATATTCTCGGCTGTCGAGCACGGTTCCTCGAGCCTCCCCACGCGGGTGAGGACCCACCGCCGGTACGCATCACGCTACCCACCGGCGCATCGGTGACCAGCGATGAGCCGGATGCCGACACTGTCTTGTCAGACTTCCTCGGACGCAAGGTGCGACTGGCGCGGACCGCCCCGCCAGACTTCACCATCGATCAATACCACCCCGACGTTGACGGGCTGGACCCGGCCGGGGACCGAGGCACAATGGTCGAGGCACGGATCGGATCGGCGTTCTTCGCGGAGATCGGTCAGCCGTCGCCGGTCCTCGAAGGCTCCTTTTTCGACCTCTTTCCGCTCTCAATACTGAGCACCTCTACCCTTGCGCGGCTGCGTGAGCTCGCGCCGCAGAGCCGCATCGACGAACGCCGTTTCCGCATGAACGTGATCGTGGCTACGACCGGCTGGGGATTCGTGGAGAACTCCTGGCTGGACCACCGTCTCATGGTGGGCGACGTCGACATCGACGTTATGCAGCCCGATCCGCGGTGTGTGATGACCACCCTCGCGCAGCAAGACCTGCCGCGCGACACGAACGTTCTGCGCACACTGTCCCGACACAACATGATCGTCGCCGGCAGCGACGGATTATCCCCCTGCGCGGGCGTCTACGCAATCGTGGCAACGCCGGGGAATATCCGGCGCGGTGACCAGGTGGCACTCGCCTAGACGACAATCCGAGACTGTTGCATGGGGAGAGCAAGCAAATTGCCACGCTGGACTTATGCGTCGTCTCACCCAACTTCCGGAGGTCTGAGCCTTGTGACAAGTGTCCCCGCACAGTTATCGTCCACCGGCGCGGTGGTATCGTCGGAATTGCGGCCCGACGCGGTTGGATTTCCCGCGTTGTTGGCCCAATCGATCGCTCTCATCTCACCCACGATGACCGCGGTCCTCATCATCCCATTGGCTTTTTCCAATGCTGGCCAGGGGACTTGGCTGGCCTATCTATTCGGCACCGCGATGCTGCTTTTCGTGGTGTTCAACCTCAACCAGTTCGCCCGTCGATCCACCTCTCCGGGCTCGATGTACGCCTACACCGGGCGCGGTCTCGGCGCGGTTGGCGGTGTCCTCTCGGGGTGGACACTGATCTGGTCATATCTGTTCATCGGGGTAGCCGGAATGACCGGCTTCACCATCTTCACACGGCAGTTCCTGGACATCGTCGGGATCCACAGTTCCGTTCCGGCCTTCGTCTTCTTCGCGATCAGCGGCGCGCTCTGCTGGACGCTGGCGGTGCAGGACATCCGGCTGTCCTCCATGCTGACCCTTATCCTTGAGGGTCTTTCAGTGCTGTGCATCTTGGCGCTCGCCGCAATTGTGCTCTTCAAGCATGGAATCGCCATTGACACCCCCCAGGTTCACCTCACGGGAGTAACATTTCGGGGCATGAGCCTCGCGGTCGTCGCCTGCATCTTCAGCCTGGTCGGTTTTGAAAGCGCCACCGCACTCGGCGGCGAAGCCCGGAATCCCCTACGGACCATCCCGAAGGCCGTGATTTGGAGCCTCATTCTCACCGGCCTGTTCTTCGTCTTGATGGGCTACGTCGAAGTGTTCGGTACCCAAGGCCAGCACGACACCTTGGATACCCTTGCCACCCCCCTCAACAGCCTCGCCGACCTCAACAACGTGGCCTACTTCAAGCTCCCACTCTCGCTCGGCGCGATGATCAGTTTCTTCGCGCTCTCCCTGTCTTGCCTCAACGCCGGCGCCCGGATCATCTACCCGATGGCCCGGCACTCGGTCTTCCCTTCCGGGCTGGGGAAAGTACATACCTCCAACGCAACTCCGGCCGCCGCACTCAGCGCCTACATCCTGCTGATGTTCGCGGTTCCAGCGATCTGGTCCACGCAGACAGACGTCGTGACCGTCTTCAACGGCGCTGGCACGCTGGCCGCGTTCGGATTCCTGCTGGCCTACTTCATGGTGTCCGTGGCCGCACCGATCCATCTACACAAACTCGGCGAGCTCGAAGCCCGCAATGTGGTCGTGGCCGCGCTTGCCTTCGTGTTTCTGCTGGTACCGACGGTTGGCAGCTTTTACCCGCTGCCCGCCTACCCGGTGGTCCTGTTCCCGTACGTCTTCCTGGCCTACATGGCCGTGGGAGGCGGGTGGCTGTTTGTCGCTTCGCGCCGGCGACGCGGCATCCTGCGCGAGATCGAAACCGATCTGGAGGTCGCCTCCTGAGCAATGTCGGGTTGATCCACACCACCGCCTGGCGAGTCAGTGCGATAGCCAGCCGGCGTCCATGGTGAGCGCCCGACCGGTCATTGACCACATGTCGTCGCGGCACAGGAACGCGACCATACCGGCTACTTCCGCAGGCTCGATCAGGCGCTTGACAGCGTTGCGGTCAAGCAGCACCTTCTCCACCACCTCACTCTCCGGGATGCCGTGCAGCGCGGCCTGGTCGGCGATCTGCTTCTCAATCAGCGGTGTCCGCACGTAGGACGGGCAGATGGCGTTGACACTGATGTTCGCGTCGAAGTGGGCGCTCGCTTCCAGCGCCACGGTCTTGGTGAGCCCCACCAGCCCATGTTTGGCGGACACGTAGGCCGACTTGTGACTGGAGGCAACCAATCCGTGCACTGAGGAGATGTTGATAATCCGACCCCATCTCCGTTCGTACATCCCACCGATGAGAAGTTTCGTAAGAACAAACGGCGCCGTCAGCATGACCGCCAGAATCAAGTCCCATCGCGCCTCGTCGAAGGACTCTATCGGGCTCACGTGCTGCAGACCGGCATTGTTGACGAGGACGTCGACCTCGGACGCCTCAGCAGCGAGGCGGTGGAGGTCGCTTCGTACTGAGAGATCCGCTGGACGAGCTGACGCGCCGGGCACGGCTGCCGCCTGCTCCTGCAACCGCTCCCCCGGCAGGTCCACCATCAGCACATCAGCACCCGATCGGGCGAGACAGCCGGCAACGGCGAACCCGATCCCTGATGCGCCCCCGGTGACCAGTGCGCGCCGGCCGGACAGATCGAGTGTTGTGGGCTCCATAGGCTATGAGCCTCCTCCCGGATGCTCGTTTGCCAGAAATTCCCGGATCGCCTCGGCGGTCCTGGGATGGGTGATTACCCCGTAGTGATTGGCAACAATTTCCACCACTCTTGCCTTCGGTACTGATTGGGCGAAGGCGTCGCGGTCGTCCTCGGTGACGAGGAAAGGGCCGTCGGGAACAAGCGGCTGGGCGGCGCGGACGAGCAGCACGGGCATCGCAAGCGCTGGCCACAGCCGGCGCGGGTCGTGCGAGGTGCCGTACTCGAAGTCCTCGGTGACGGCCGCCCGGCTGGTGCGAGCCCGCACACCGCCTGCTACCGGCTCAAGCTCGTAGTCGAAGTAGCGCTCCCACAGTGGATCCCAGGGGAAGATGGTGCGCATCTGCCTGATCAGCTGCAGGTACTGGCGCGACGAGGGGTGGATCATGCCAAGGCGCTCGATCACGGTGCGGATCAGCGCGTTCGCCGGCTCTCCGGCCGCCCCGCAAATATCGATCAGTACCACCTTGTCAAGTAGCTCCGGTTTCGTGCTGGCCAGCTGCATGGCCACATACCCACCCATGGACCAGCCGAGCAGGTGAACGGAGCCCGCGCCCAGCTTGTCTGCCACCTCTGCGATGTCGGACGCGTGACGGGGCCAACCGTAGGTACCTGGAGGCGTCGACTCACTTTTGCCCCGGCCGCGGAGGTCGACCACGACGACCTGGAACCCCGCTTCCGCCAGGCTGCCTCCGATGAAATCGAAACTGCGAAGGTTCGCGGACAAACCAGGTAAGCACACAACTAGTGGTCCATGTGCACCACTTCGGGCGGCATGCACCCGTCCGGACGACAACTGCAGATCGAACTCTTCACATCGCGACACCGGGTCCATGGTTCTATGAATCGTCCTGCCAGCTCTGCTGTGGAGTTCGGGACCTCGAGTGTATTGGAGGGCTTGAGCGCACCCTCAGTTTGCGTCGAGCAGCTCCCAGAGGCCGTTGTCCGGCTCGTGCCACCGGCGTAGCACCGCCTCGGCCATGGCTTGCACCATCCGCCAGTCCGGGTCGGTCAGCGCACCTCGATGCTGCGCCAGATCGACCACCAGCTCGCCGATCGGCCCGAAGACGTCGAGCTGCACCTGCTGGTTGGCGGCGTTGGAGACCCGGACCGGTCGCGAACCGGCGTAACCCGGCAAGGTATCGATCACCGCCTCCGGTCCGAGAGTGGTGCCCCGGACGGTGTAGAGCAGGTGCAGCCATCCGAGAGTCACCGGGCGAACTCGCTGCGCGCAAAGCGGCGCGAGTCTGTGCCCCTTAACCTTGAGGCCGTGGCTGACACCGTGCGTTACGAGCTCGACGGGCACGTCGCGACGATCACCTATCACCGGCCGGACAAGCTCAACGTCATCGACCAACAGATGCGCGCGGAGCTCAATGCCGCGTTCGCCGCGTTCCGGGACGACGAAAACGCCTGGGTGGCGATTGTCACCGGCGCAGGTCGGGCGTTCTGCGCCGGAGCCGACATCCGGTCCCCGGGGAACCCCGCCGGCGAGTTTCCGGGCACCTTCTGGGAGAAGCCGACCGTCAACTCTTTCGAGAGCGGCTGGGAGATCTACAAACCGGTGATCGCCGCGGTAAACGGATACTGCCTGGGCTACGGCCTGACCCTGGTCACCTGGTGCGACTTCGTCATCGCCAGCGAAGAGGCGGTTTTCGGCTATCCGGAGGTGCGCATCGGCATTCCCACGATCGTCGGCGCCATCCGATTGCCGCAGCGGGTCGGCTGGCAATATGCCATGGAGCTGCTCCTCACCGGCGAGCAGATCAGCGCCGAGCGGGCCAAGGAAATCGGGCTCGCCGGCTGGGTCGTGCCGCACTCAGCATTGCTGTCCGCCGCCCGGGAATTCGCCGACCGGCTGCTTGCCGCCGCCCCGCTGGCCGCTCGGGTCACCAAGGAAGTGGCCCGGCGTGCCCCAGACATGTCCGGTGTGGACGCGATCCGCTTTGGTGAGACGATGCGGCTAGTGGCCAACGCCACCCAGGACGCCGCGGAAGGTTGGGCCGCCGCTCTGGAGGGCCGGCCACCTGTATGGCATGGCCGGTGAGGTGCTATGCGGTCATAGCGATGCGATGAGACGCTCCACCCGCTCGTCGACGGCGCGGAACGGGTCTTTACACAGCACGGTGCGCTGCGCCTGGTCGTTGAGCTTGAGGTGCACCCAGTCGACAGTGAAGTCGCGGCCGGCGGCCTGGGCCGCGGCGATGAAGTCACCGCGGAGCTTGGCTCGGGTGGTGGCCGGCGGGGTGTCCTTGGCGGCCTCGATCTCGCCGTCGTCGGTTACCCGGTCGACCAGCGCCTTGCGCTGCAGCAGGTCGAACAACCCGCGGCCGCGCCGGATGTCGTGGTAGGCAAGGTCGAGTTGAGCGATCCGCGCGTTGGACAGGTCCATCCGATGCTTGGTTCGGTAGCGCTCAATGAGCCGGTGCTTGATCGCCCAGTCGATCTCACGGTCGATCAAACCGAGATCCTGCTGCTCCACCGCGTTGAGAGTGCGCTCCCATAGCTCCATCACCCGATCGGTCAGCGGATCGGACCCGCGCTGCGCGACGTGGTCCGCAGCGCGCGCGTAGTACTCCCGTTGGATGTCCAACGCCGAGGCCTCGCGTCCGCCCGCTAACCGCACCCCGCGCCGGCCGGTGAGGTCGTGGCTGATCTCGCGGATCGCCCGGATCGGGTTGTCCAGGGTGAAGTCGCGGAATGCGACGCCCTCCTCGATCATCTCCAAGACCAGGTTGGCGGTGCCCACCTTGAGCAGAGTGGTCACCTCGGACATGTTCGAATCCCCGACGATGACGTGCAGGCGGCGGTACCGCTCGGCGTCGGCGTGCGGCTCATCGCGGGTGTTGATGATCGGTCGGGACCGGGTCGTCGCCGAGGAGACCCCTTCCCAGATGTGCTCAGCGCGCTGCGACAGGCAGTAGACCGCGCCACGCGGTGTCTGCAGCACCTTTCCCGCGCCACAGATCAACTGCCGGGTCACCAGGAAGGGCAGCAGCACATCGGCGATCCGGGAGAACTCACCGGCTCGCCCGACCAGGTAGTTCTCGTGGCAGCCGTAGGAGTTACCGGCGGAGTCGGTGTTGTTCTTGAACAAGAAGATATCCCCGCCGATACCCTCGTCGGCCAGCCGCCGCTCGGCGTCGACCAGGAGGTCCTCGAGGATCCGTTCGCCGGCCTTGTCGTGGGTCACCAGCTGTGCCAGATCGTCGCACTCGGCGGTGGCGTACTCCGGGTGGGAGCCCACGTCGAGATAGAGCCGGGAGCCGTTGCGCAAGAACACATTGGATGAGCGACCCCACGAGACCACCCGGCGAAACAGGTAACGGGCCACCTCGTCCGGGGACAACCTGCGCTGGCCGTGGAAGGTGCAGGTAACCCCGAACTCGGTTTCAATGCCGAAGATCCGCCGCTGCATGCCTTCCACCCTAGGCCGCTGGAGGCGTCCTGCAGGCCCTCCGTACGGGCTCACTTAAGCTGTAACGGTGCAGGACTGGTTGCGCAAAGTAGCGCAGGAGATCAATCGGGTCGACCGGGAGTTGGTACGCCGCAGCGCGGTGATCCCGCACTGGCCTGCCGACGCTGGTTTGAGGGCGCTGTCCACCGCTGCCAACCACAGCCTGCTGTGGTTGGCAGCGGCTGCCGTGCTGGCCACCCGCAAGGGTTCGACCCGGCGCGGCGCACTGCGCGGAGTGGCGGCGATCGGCGGGGCCAGTTTCGTTATCAACGCACTGGCCAAACCATTGTTGCCGCGCCGCCGGCCGGCCTACGACGATCTCCCGGTGGCGCGCCGGCTGGCTCTGCGCGATCACCCCAGATCATCGTCGTTTCCCTCCGGCCACGCGGCGTCGGCGGTAGCATTCGCCACTGCGGTGACGATGGAAAGCCCCGCGGTGGGCCTGGCGGTGGCTCCAGTCGCGGCAGCGGTGGCCTACTCCCGGGTTCATACCGGAGCGCACTGGCCTTCCGATGTGGCCGTCGGGGCGCTGATGGGCACCGGTATCGCGCTGGCCACCCGGCTGTGGTGGCCGTTGCGGATCGGTGAATCCGCCGAGAGCATGTACCGGGCACACGTGCCCGCACTGCCCGACGGCGAGGGCCTGTTGATGGTGATCAACCCGTGCTCCGGACCTAAGGGTGAGGACCCCAGTGCGGAACTGGCCGCTGCCTGGCCAGCAGCCATGCTGCTGGCCGTCGAACCTGACGGCGATCTGGCCAAGCAGGTGGGGGCAGAGCTGGATGCGGCCGAGCGGCCAGTGCATGCGCTGGGCGTGGCTGGCGGCGACGGTACGGTGGCGGCCGTCGCGGCGGTGGCCGCCAGTCGGGGGTTGCCGCTGGTGGTGGTGGCGGCCGGCACGCTGAACCACTTCGCCCGCGACATCGGGGTGGCCGAGCTGTCCGACGTTGTCGAGGCGGTGCGCGATGGCAGCGCGATCGCGGTGGATCTGGGAGCGGTGCGGGTAGACGACGCGCCGCCACACCAGTTTGTTAACACCGCGAGCCTCGGCGGATACCCGGACCTGGTACAGCTGCGCGAGCGCGAGGAAACACGCTGGGGTAAATGGCCGGCGGCCGCACTCGCCCTGATCCGGGTGCTGCAAGAGGCGGATCCGCTAGTGGCCCGCATTGATGGCGTCCCACATAAGGTGTGGCTGGTGTTCGTGGGCAACGGGCTCTACCGGCCCCGTGGTTTCGCCGCCGCGACCCGGCACCGGCTAGATTCCGGGCTGCTCGACGTTCGATACGTCCGTGCCGACGTGCGGTTGTCCCGGACCCGGTTTGTCATCGCGGCGCTGGCCGGAGCGCTGCAGCGCAGCCGCACCTACGTCCAGCGGGAATGTGCCGAGTTGCAGGTGGAGGTGCTCGGACGGCCGCTAGCGCTGGCCACTGACGGTGAGGTCATCGGGGAAGGCCGTAAGTTCCGGTTCTTCACCCAACCCGCTGCGGTGACGGTGTACCGGCCTAACCCGGAGCACTGAAGACAACCAAGAAGGGTCAGATGTCGGTGCTCGGCTCACCGTTCGCACCGTCGCCTGCAGTGGCGGTCTCGGCCGAGGTCGCGTCGCCCGCGTCCTCGGCGGGCGCAGCGTCAGCGGTTGAGCTGGTGAGCAGTGCGGTGAGAGCGGCTCCGGTGATACGGCGGAACGCGCGGCGCGGACGGGATCGGTCCAAGACCGCGACCTCAAGCTGGCCGACTCCCAGAGTGCGAGTGCCGGGCCCGTTGACGCTGGTCGAGACCGAGCTCAGGGCGGCCACCGCGGCCGCGACGGCCTCGGCGGTGTCCATCTCCTGCCGAAAGGATTCCTTAAGGGCCGTGGAGATGACATCAGCCTGGCCGCCCATCACGACGAAGTCGGGTTCGTCACCGATCGAACCGTCGTAGGTCAGGTGATAAAGCTGATCGGAGTCCGGGTTGGCGCCCACTTCGGCCACGCACAGCTCCACCTCGAAGGGCTTGTGCTGCTCTGAGAAGATCGTGCCGAGCGTCTGCGCGTAGGCGTTGGCCAGGGCACGTCCGGTCACATCACGGCGGTCGTAGGAGTAGCCGCGGACATCGGCGTGCCGGATCCCGGCTTGGCGGAGGTTCTCGTACTCGTTGTATCGGCCGACGGCAGCGAAGCCGATGCGATCGTAGATCTCCGAAACCTTATGCAGTGCGGTGGACAGGTTCTCCGCGACGAACAGCACCCCGCGGGAGTAACTGAGCACGACGACACCGCGACCTCGGGCGATGCCCTTGCGGGCGAGCTCCGAGCGGTCGCGCATGACCTGCTCGACCGAGGCGTAAAACGGCATCGTCACAGCGCGAACTCCTGAGTGAGACGGATCTTGTGGAAAGGGCGCGACGGCGTCAGCCACCGGGTTTGCGTTTGCGGGTTTCCACCACCAGATCGGCGACTTGACCGGCTTGCTCGTCGGACATCCGGACGGCACCGTCCGCCGCGGTCACCGTGACCACCACGGGGTAAATCCGGCGAACCGTATCCGGCCCGCCGGTCGCGCTGTCGTCGTCGGCGGCGTCGTAGAGAGCCTCCATGGCGACTCGGACTGCGGCGTCGACTTCCATCATCGGATCATGCAGCTTTTTCAACGATGAGCGAGCGAACAACGAACCTGAGCCCACCGAGTGGTATCCGAGCGTTTCGTCGTATCGACCGCCGACGACGTCGTAGGAGACGATGCGACCGGCCCGGTCCGGATCGGTCGCATCAAGGTCGTAGCCGACGAATAGCGGCACCGCCGCCAGCCCCCGCATGGCCCCTTCGAGATTGCCCCGAACCATGCCGGCGAGTCTGTTTGCTTTGCCATCCAGGGTCAGCTGCACCCCTTCGATCTTTTCGTAGTGCTGCAGTTCGACGGCGAACAATCGCACCATCTCCACCGCGACGGCAGCCGTTCCGGCGATACCCACCGCGGAGTAGTCGTCGACGACGAACACTTTCTCCATGTCGCGCTGGGCTATCAGGTTGCCGGCTGTCGCTCGCCGGTCCCCCGCGATGAGCACCCCGCCGCGGAACACGGCTGCCACGATGGTCGTGCCGTGCCGGCTGATCACCGGTTCGGCGCCAGCCGGAACGGTGCCCGCTCCGCTCACTCCCCGTCCTGGCAACAGCTCAGGGGACGTCGCAGCAAGGAAATCGGTGAACGACGAGCTGCCCACCATGAAGTAAGACGCCGGCAGGGCTGCGCCCGGATAGCGTCCGACCGAGGACTGGTCCATCGGCTGTGATCGTCTCCTAGCTCCCGTTATCGCAACTGCCATGTACCAGTCTGTCGTGCGCCTATTACCCGCTGTTGAAGAACATGATGCCTGGGCCGCTCGAGCGGGCTGTCACTGGCCGCCCTTTTGGACATAGGCCCGGACGAAATCCTCGGCGTTCTCTTCGAGCACATCGTCGATCTCGTCAAGGATCGCGTCCACATCCTCGCCGAGTTTCTCTCGACGTTCCTGACCAGCGGGCGCACCATCGTTCGCCTCGTCGTCGCCACCGCCGCCTTGGCGCTGTACCTTCTCCTGGGACATTTCGCCTCCCGGACCGAGTTGTCTCTGGCCCAAACACTACTCAGCAACCCCGACAACCAGTACCCACCAGCGCTGACAAACGCGCCAGGTCAGTCGGGTGATCAGCCTCGGGTGAGCGCTGCGACGAGTTCGGTGGCTGTGCTCGAGGCGTCCAGAAGTGCGCCGACGTGCGCGCGGGTACCCCGCAGCGGTTCCAGTGTCGGGATCCGCACCAGCGACTCGCGGCCGAGATCGAAGATCACCGAATCCCACGATGCGGCGGCCACCTCGGTGGCGTAGCGCTCCAAACACCGACCGCGGAAGTAAGCGCGGGTGTCCTCTGGCGGCCGGGTAATGGCGGCCCGCACCTCCTCTTCGGTAACCAGCCGCTTCATCGAGCCACGGGCCACCAGGCGGTTGTACAAGCCCTTGTGCATCCGCACGTCGGAGTACTGCAGATCCACCAGCTGCAGCCGCGGTGAGGCCCATCCCAGACCGTCCCGAGCTCGGTAGCCCTCGAGTAGCCGGAGCTTGGCCGGCCAGTCGAGCCGGTCGGCGCACTCCATCGGATCCCGCGCGAGCGCGTCGAGCACCTCACCCCAGGTACTGAGAACCTGTTGAGCCATGTCGGCACTGTCATCTGTCGAGCTATCCGGGCCGCCGTTGCGCGCGTAGAACCGCGCAACCCGCTCGTGGTACGCCCGTTGCAGATCCAGGCCGGTGAGATGGCGACCGCCTGCCACTTCCACCGTCGCCTTCAGGGACGGATCGTGGCTGATCGTGTGCACTGCCCGCACCGCATCGACCAGTCGCAGGTCGTCGAAGCGTTCGCCGGCTTCGATCAGATCCAGCACCAACGCTGTGGTACCGACCTTGAGATAGGTGGAGTATTCGGCGAGGTTGGCGTCACCGATGATGACGTGTAACCGCCGGTACTTGTCGGCGTCGGCGTGCGGCTCGTCCCGGGTGTTGATGATGCCGCGCTTGAGTGTCGTCTCCAGACCGACCTCGACCTCGATGTAGTCCGCCCGCTGGGACAGCTGGAAGCCGGGCTGCTCCCCCGCCGGCCCGAGGCCAACCCGACCGGACCCGCAGAACACCTGGCGGGAGGCGAAGAACGGGGTCAACCCGGCGATGACCATCGTGAACGGCGTGGAGCGCGACATCAGATAGTTCTCGTGCGTGCCGTAGGACGCGCCCTTGCCGTCGACATTGTTTTTGTACAGCTGAAACGGCGGCTGGTCGGGCACGGTGCGGGCGCGTAAGGCGGCTTCCTCCATGATCCGCTCGCCGGCCTTGTCCCAGATCACCGCGTCACGCGGGTTGGTGACCTCAGGACCGGAGAACTCCGGGTGGGCGTGGTCGACGTAGAGCCGGGCGCCGTTGGTGAGGATGACGTTCGCCGCACCCAGGTCGTCCAGTTCTGGATCGGGCTGCGCCATCCCGGGCACTCCCAGGTCGAATCCGCGGGCGTCGCGCAGCGGGGACTCCACCTCGTAGTCCCACCGGGCTCGCTTGGCTCGCGGTACTTCGGCCGCCGCGGCGTAAGCCAACACAACCTGAGTCGAGGTCAGGACCGGGTTGGCGGTGCTGTCCCCGGGCACTGAGATGCCGTACTCCACCTCGGTGCCGATGATCCGGCGCATACCAGAAGCGTACGTCTCCTGAGCCCCGCCGGTCCGGTCCGGCCGGGCAATCGATACCCGAAATCCGGCTGGGGAGTGGGGTGCGTCACAGTCCAGAAATCTTGAAGATCAACCGCAAGGACTTCGGCATCGACACCGAGGTGCGGCTCGACGGTGGCGGCGTAGTGATCTCGCGAAGTGGCCGCCGCTGTGGCCCGGGAGGGTCGAACCTTGGTGACAAGAGAACTGCACTGGCCCAAGATCGAGCGTTGATTCGCTCGCATTTCAGCGGGCTCAGCGGGGTTATTCGGTCGCCCGTAACCACGCTGAGCCTGCTGAATGCGGTTATACGGTGTCTACAGATACTGGCCGGTGTTGGTGGCGGTGTCGATAGCTCGGCCGGAGTCGGCGTTCTTTCCGGTGACGAGGGTGCGAATGTAGACGATCCGCTCCCCCTTCTTGCCGGAGATGCGCGCCCAGTCGTCCGGGTTGGTGGTGTTGGGCAGGTCCTCGTTCTCGGCGAACTCGTCGACGATCGAGTCGAGCAGGTGCGTCATCCGCAATCCCGGCTGAGCAGT
>JAVXWL010000241.1:0-3234 GCA_032230565.1 Pseudonocardiales bacterium
CCTGGCGCCGCCGTAGCGGTCGCTGATCGTGGCCGCCGAGATCATCTCCATCCTGCTGCTGTTCGTGGTGCTCGGTTTCGCCGTGCTACGACCCCATGGATTACCTGAAGCCGTAGCCGCGATTCCAGCAGCGGCCATTGTGGTGGCCAGCGGCGCGGTCCGCTGGCCAGACGCACTCAACGAGATCCGCCGACTGGCACCGGTGGTGGCCTTCCTCGCAGCCATTCTCATCCTCGCTCAGCTCTGTGACGACGAGGGGCTGTTCAGGGCGCTCGGCGCCGTCACGGCGCGAGCCGCACGAGGCAACCCGGTTCGGTTGCTGACCATGGTGTTCATCGTGGCCGCCACGACCACCGCAATCCTGAGCCTGGACGCCACCGTGGTATTGCTGACCCCGGTGGTGTTCACGACCGCGGCCTCGTTGGGGTTACGGGCCAAGCCCCACGTCTATGCCTGCACCCACCTAGCCAACTCTGGCTCGCTGCTGCTGCCGGTGTCCAACTTGACCAACCTGCTCGCCTTCACCGCCAGCGGACTGACATTCGGTGCGTTCACTCTGTTGATGGCGCTGCCGTGGATCGTCGCGGTCGGCGTGGAATACCTGATCTTCCGGTTGTTCTTCGACCGCGATCTCGGTCTCGGCACCACCGTCTGCGGGCGGCCGGAGGAACTCGCGCTGCCGGTGATCGCGGTGGTGGTAGTGGCGCTGACCCTGGCCGGTTGCGGGCTGGCCTCGGCTGTGGGCGTCAACCCGGCCTGGGCTGCTGCTGCCGGTGCGGCGGTGCTCGCTGTGCGGGCGCTGTCCCGCCGCGCGGCTACGTTCAAGAGCCTGGTCATAGCGGGAAGTGTGCCGTTTTTGGCGTTCGTGCTGGCGCTAGGAGTGGTGGTACGCGCGGTGGAGGACAACGGGCTGGGCAGTGCGGTTCGACGGCTGGTACCGGTCGGTTCGTCGTTGCCTGCCCTGCTGGCAGTCGCCGCGCTGGCAGCGGTGTTGGCTAACGTGGTCAACAATCTTCCTGCCGTGCTCATGCTGCTGCCGGCCGCCGTTGCCGGTCCCGGAGTTGTGCTGGCCGTACTCATCGGCGTCAACGTCGGACCGAACCTCACCTATGTTGGCTCGCTGGCCACCCTGCTGTGGCGACGCGTCCTGGTTCGCAACAATGCCGAGCCGCAGCTCGAAGAGTTCCTGCGCCTCGGCGCACTCACTGTGCCGCCGGTGCTGGTGATGAGCGTGCTCGCGCTGTGGGTGTCGTTGCGCTTGTTCGGTAGTTAACGTGTCCGGCTCGGCCCGCGCAGTTGGCCGGCAGCTAGCCGCACTGCGAACCATCGCTGGGTTGTTCATGATGGATGCAGGCGGTATGCGATCGGAGGGAGACGACGTGGCAAGCACTGTGGCTGTGCTGGGGACCGGGATCATGGGCGCGGGGATGGCCCGCAGCCTGGTGAAGGGGGGACTGGACGTCACCGTCTGGAACCGCACCGCGGACAAGGCCTGGCCGTTGGCCGATGACGGCGCCAAGGTCGCCGCGGATCCGGCCGAGGCGGTTTCGGGGGCGGACGTGGTGGTCACGATGCTCTTCGACGCGGACGCGGTGGCCGAGGTCATGCAACAGGCGCTGGCCGCGACGCCAGAGCACGCGGTCTGGGCGCAGACCAGCACGGTCGGTCTCGCTGGCACCCAGCGTCTCGCCGAGCTCGCCGGCCGGTACGGCCGTGGATTCGTCGACGCGCCGGTGCTCGGCACCAAGCAGCCCGCCGAGCAGGGTCAGCTGATCGTGCTCGCATCGGGACCGCGGGAGCTGGCGCCTCGGGTGCAGCCGGTGTTCGAGGCGATCGGTAGCAAGACGGTCTGGGTCAGTGAGCGGGTTGATGACGGACATCGGCTCAAGCTCGTCTTGAACTCCTGGGTGTTGTCTATCACCGCCGCCACCGGGCAGGCCATCGCTCTGGCCCGCGGTCTCGGTGTGGACCCGCAGCTGTTCCTCGACACCATCGCTGGCGGCGGCACCGACAGCCGGTACGCACAGCTCAAGGGCAAGGCAATGCTCGTTGGCGACTTTGCGCCGGCGTTCGGCTTGGCCGGCGCTGTGAAGGACTCCGAGCTCATCATGGACGCATTGCGGGAGGCTGGCGAGGACCCAGCGCTGATGGAGGCGATACACCACCTCATGTCGGCCGCAGCCGACGCCGGGCACGCGGACGAGGACATGGCTGCGGTGGTGTACGCCTTCCGCTGACCGATCTGGCCGCAGATGTGCCAGGCTCGGCGGTGTGACCGATACCGCTCCGCGCTCCCGGGTCAGCGCGTGGCGCTATGCCCTGAGTACCACCAACCCGCCAGAGGGGCCAATTGACGCGGTGACCCGCTGGATCGTGGTTTCCCGCGCCGCCGTGCTGCCGATGACGCTGGTCGCTGGGCTGGTGGCCGGGCTCCTCGCCGCACGCGCGCCCGGCGTCGACTGGCGCTGGCTTGTGCTGGCCGTCATCGGAATCACGCTGGCGCACGTCGCCAACAACCTGATGAACGACCTCTACGACACCAGCACCGGTTCAGACACCGCAAGCTACCCGAGGGCGCTGTACGCCCCGCACCCGATCTTGTCCGGACTGGTCACCCGCCGGGCATTGGTTGTATCGGTGCTGGTCGTCAATGCGGCCGACCTGGTGATTCTGGTCGTGCTCGCGTTGGCCCGGGGCTGGCCAGTGGTCGTGTTCGCCCTGGCTGGGTTCGTGCTGTCGGTGGCCTATACCGCACCGCCGCTGCGGCTGAAAAAACGCGGCTTGGGGGAGCCGGACGTGTTGGTCGTCTGGGGACCGTTGATGGTGGGGGGCACGTATTACGCGGCGGTCGGTTCAGTCACGTGGCAGGTGTTGCTGGCGTCGCTGCCCTATGCATTGCTGTGCACGTCGGTGCTGATGGGCAAGCACACCGATAAGATTCCCTACGACGAGCCACTCGGAATCCGGACGCTGCCGGTGATCCTCGGCGAGCGGCGAGCCCGGGCGGCGACGCTGGGTCTGATACTCAGTTTCTACCTGCTTCTCGTGATCTGCGTGCTGGTCGGCGCGTTGCCATGGCCGGCGCTGCTGGCACTCGGTGGGGCCTTCCGGCTGGTCACGGTGTGGCCGTGGTTTCGCCAGCCGCGCCCTGAGCAACCGCCACGCCCGGTGCCGGTATGGCCGCTGTGGTTCGCCGCGCTGGCGTTTGTGCACCTGCGAATCGCCGGCCCCCTG
>JAVXWL010000024.1:0-7462 GCA_032230565.1 Pseudonocardiales bacterium
AGGGTGGCGAATACGAGTTTCATGGCGGCTTTTTCGTCGGGGAACCGGGGGATCACTTTGGTGCGTCGGCGTTCTTCGACGAAGCTGCGCTCGGCGAGGTTGGTGGTGCGTACCCGGATGCGGTGGCGCACTGGTACCCGGTGGATGGCCAGCAGCGCATCCAGGTCGTCGGTGAAGCAAGCGATGGCCGCCGGATACTCACGGCGGTAGGTGTTGATAAACCGGTCCGCTGCCACCCGGGCCGCATCCAGCGTCGGCGCGTCGCGCACAGCGTAGAGGTGCGCCAGGACCTCACCGGCGGACTCGGCGGGCAGCTTGGCGCGGATGTTGCCCAGCCGGTGAAACCAGCACCGAATCCGGATCGAGGCCGGGAAGCAGGCTGTAATGGCGTTGATCAGCCCGGGCGCGCCGTCGCTGGTGATGGTCGTGGGTAGTCGCAGGCCCCGGTGCAGCATGCTGCGGAAGAACTCCGTCCAGCACGCCTGGGACTCCTTGTTGCCGACCGCCAGGTGCAGCAGGTGCTTACGCCCATCGGAGGTGATGCACCAACAGACCAACACCGCCTCCTTGGCCCCGTGCCGGCGCAGTGACTCAAACACCGCATCGACAAACAGGTACTCCACGCTGATCTCGGAGAGGTCCCGGGCGATGAATGCCTGGTAGTCCTCCCAGAGCCGGTCGGTGATCTCCGAGACCGCCGATTTGGACAGGAGCACCTCCCCGGTCGCATCACGGAAGGCATCCTCGACATCGCGGGTGGACAACCCGCGCGCATACATCTCGCATACCAGCCGCTCAAGCACCTCGCTGTTGCCATCCAGGAAGCCCATCAGGCTGGACCGGAACGGCTCATCTACACCCCGCACCTGCGGTACGGCCACCTCGATCGCGCCCTCCGCGGTGCGCACCCGACCCGACTCATACCCATTGCGCGACCCCGACTGCCCCTCACCGCGCCGCTCATAACGGCCGCGACCACCCAAATAGTCCGCCTGCTCACCCTCCAGCAACTCCTGCACCACCAACCGGGTCACCGCCTCCACCAGCGCGGAAACAATGTTCGACCCACGGCCCACCCCGCCGGCCAGCAACTCCCGCAGCTGCTCACCAGCGATCACGGACGGGGCTACTCTTCGCATCGGCCTGCTCCTCTCGTCGGTTCCAGACACCCGACATGATCGAGCAGGCCACCTTGATTTACAGGAACGCTAGGACGTCACCGTAGCGGTGAATGGCCCTAGCGACATTACGATAACAGATATCGAACTTGAGCTTACCTATTATCATCCCGTGGGCTTCTTGGCGTACAGCAAGTAAAAGTGTATTTTAACGACGTTGGGATCTTGCAGAAGGAACTTCGATTAAGCGGTCCAGGGCCGCGAGGTGTAAGAATGAAGCCCTACGATTTAGTGGTATGGCGGTTTCCTCGTTGGGACAGGCTTCTTTGTGACGGCGAAGGACTCGCCTACCGTTTCAAGATTAAAACTGCGCATACGGACAAGCCGACTTACTCAGATGTTCGCCAGTTTGGCTCCCGTCTAAAAACAATCTTCAGCAGTATTCACACAAAGCCGCAGATTACATCCTCCGGCGGCCTCTCGTTTATATCACGAAACCCGAACATACCAACTGAAATGCGCAATTGGGCGCAGGCCGTGCTGCGACACGCGCACGGGATTGGCGAATAAGTCGGGATATGTTGACAATGACTAGGCGCAGGACGTCCCGGCTTCGGCCGGGCATAGCCTCGCGAGCGAAGTTGATCTCCCAACGGGAGCGAATCGGAAGCGCACGCAACACCACTGGTCCGCATCCAACCATGTACGACCATCATTTCGCGACCTAGCTACCAGTAGCAACAGCGTTCAACGCTGCCAACTAGCGGACCCGATCCGGGTTCACACCGAAGAGATCGCTGATTCAGCCCACACCCTTGGAATATAATGAGTCTGATTCGGCTGTCTTTTCGCACATAATGAAACGTAGGTCCCGTCCACCGTGGACCTGTGACCAACGTCGCCGCAGCTGACCATGTAGCAGCCGTGTAGCAACGACCCCAGGACGACGGCAGACGGCCTCACATCACGTTCGAAGATCCTTCGAGGTGGAACACCGCATGCACACTGGGGTACACGGTCCGCCCAGGACTTACAAGCGAGGGCTCTGCAGTTAAGCACGCCTGACAGCAACGCCGCCGGATTCAGCCACATTTCGCGGCGGCTCGATCACACTACCCTCAGCCAGCGTCGGCCAGCAGTCGTTGGATAGCACCGGCGGACAGAGCGGCCTTGGATACGAACCCGCGGGCCCGGCTCGCCGCGATCAGGTCGCCGTAGTCCTCCCGCGAGCGCATGGAGATCAGGATGACCCGTGATCGGTGCGGGCCGTCCTGGCAGAGCCGAGTGGCCAGTTCGAAGCCGCTCTCGCCACCCAGGTTGATGTCGACCAGTGTGACGTCCGGCTGGAGCTCCTCGGCCCGCTGGAGGGCCTCGGCGCTGTTTGAGGCAACGCCGACGACGGTGATGCCCTGGTGCTCCAGCAGGCTTCGGGCAGAACGCAGGAACCTGGGATTGTCATCCACGATCAGGCAGCGCACCAGAACCTCAGAATCCCATCGCCGCTCATGGTCACTGGGTGTCGATCGGCCGGACCGGCGCCCAGGTCGGCACGAAAAGCCCAATCCGGTTGGCTGCGCCCGCGCAGCCTGTCGGAGAGTTCGTCACGGCTGGCACCAGCCAACCGGGCAAGGGCTTGATCGACGCGGTGGTGCTCACCGCGCGCCAGACAGGTCACGTCCCGTAGCTCATCGAGGTTGATGGTGGCCCTCCCAGATCTCATCTACCCACAGATCATTCATGCTGATAAGGGTCGTCCGGCGATGGCACGCCTACCAGAGCCGTCAGTCATGATTCCCGCATACAACCGGCTTCAAACTCAACGAGCGCGGCAAATGGTCCGCTTATAGGTGGCGGCTAGCCCGCTATCGTCGGTTCGAAGGTCTCACCACAAGCTATATCCGTTAGGGTCGGCTCAGGAAGCGGCGAGATGGCACGCGAGGAGACGGTAGGGCGCCGGGTCAGCCGACCCATCGTCGGCTGGTTGAGCGGGCTGCTCGCCAGCATGGCGATAGTGGCTGCGGTGAGCGGCCTGGTCGCGTTGCTCGATCCGCAGGTGCCACCTCTTTACCTGCTGGTGCTCTACGTGCTCGTGGTCGTGGCGATCGCCATGGGGTGGGGTACCGGGCTTGCGGCAGTCAGCGCGGTCCTGAGCGTTGCGGTCTTCGACTACCTGTTCATACCTCCACTCCACACGCTCGGGGTTGACGACTTGCGCGAAGTTGTGGCGTTGGTGGTCTTCCTTGCAACGGCGGTCGTCGTGGGATTGCCGGCGGCCCGGTTGCGGCGGGCGATGCTGGAGTCGGCACGCCTGTCTGAGGAGCTCGCGGCGTCACGCGCGCGAGTGATCGCCGCCGGAGATGAGGTGCGGCGGCGTGTGGAGCGGGACCTGCACGACGGCGCGCAACAACGACTGATCTCGCTGGTGTTCGACTTGCGCGTCGCCCAAGACATGGTGCCCGCAGAGCTGCCGGCGTTACGGGCTGACCTCGGCCAGGTCGCCGAGGAGCTCACCGAGGTGATGGAGGAGCTACGCGAGATGTCACGCGGCC
The DNA here is from genome assembly GCA_032230565.1 of Pseudonocardiales bacterium. Lineage (GTDB taxonomy): Bacteria > Actinomycetota > Actinomycetes > Mycobacteriales > Pseudonocardiaceae. The sequence continues at coordinate 3,668 of JAVXWL010000024.1, forward strand.
TTCACCCCGCAATCCTGTCCGAGGGCGGTCTCACCCCAGCACTGCGGACGCTCGCCCAGCGGTCGACCGTCCCGGTCGAGCTTCACGTCAATACCAAGTCCCGGTATCCGCCTCCGGTGGAGGTGGCGGCGTACTACGTCGTCGCCGAGGCACTCACCAACACGACCAAGCATGCCGACGCATCCCATGCGGAGGTGATCGTCGAAGAACAAGACGGCACACTATGGCTGCGCATGCGGGATGACGGCGTCGGCGGGGCAGAACCACAGCGGGGATCGGGTCTGATCGGGTTGCGCGACCGGGTCGAGGCTCTCGGTGGCTCGATCGACGTCACCAGCCCCGTCAGCCACGGCACGGTGATCCAGGTTTCCCTTCCAATCGAGCGGAAAGACAGCGATTTGCCCAGCTCATCCTGGCGATCGCCCGACCGAGCGCCGGCGGAGAGAAAGTTGATCTAGTAGTCGGTAGCGAAACGGAAGCGCAAACCACACCACTGATCCACATTGAAACCGTGTACAGCCACCCCTCTACCTCAGTGCTACCAGCAACGACCGCGTTCAACGCGGTGTATCGCCAAACCCAACCCAGGTTCACACCGAAGGGATCACTGGTTCAATCCCAGTATCGCGCCCCTGAAACCGCCATTGCGACGCATCGCGGACGGGGGAGTCAAACTACAGGCCTAGTTTTAAGTTCCACTACGCTGGGATGCCTGCCAGAGAAAGTATAGATCGGACGTCTCCAAACTAGCCTTATACTCCACGTACTTTAGGATGCTTGGCACCACACCGCCGGACGCGGCGACGCCACCAGCCACCAAAATGGGTGCGGCGATGATCAGACCCACAGAAGTGACAACCGTGCCAACCGCAAAGACCGCCCCTGTCTTGGCGGATAGCGCCCTGTTAGCCAGTCGAAGACGCCGTTCGATATCAGCAAGCTCCGGCTCAATGAACTCGGACCTCACTGCGAACGCAATAGCTTTGGGTGAGGTACTCCCAATACGCTCGATCTGTTCGCGAGAATGCTGCCCAGGCCGGGCTGGGAACAGGCAAATCTCAGCGTCTGGGTGCCGGCCAAAATGCGCCTCGACCTGCCCCTGCAAGGTCGTGATCGCGCCTGCAGGGCGCTCAGGATGGCCGTCTGTGCGCAGCGCCGACCTGAACGAATACGATGCATGATCGACGCCGGCCGCGAACGCGGTGAAGTCTGTCGGGCCATCGTCGGCATCAGCAGCCAAGGTGAACGGCCTAATGATGCCCCTGTTACTGCCGGTGAAGACCCGTGCGCTTCCGTTCTGGTCCTTCCCATCGCTGGGACGGTTCCTGGTTGCTGGCCAACAGTGTCCCCCTAAGTGTTGAGATAGCCGCAGGTCTCCTGCGGCTAGCGATCATGCTTATCCCGGCCGGAGCTTAACGTGATCATCATTCTTGACCAGAAGGCCGCATCCTCCCCCCAGCCGGAAGGGGGTCCGGCTGTAGCACTGTAGTGCTATAACGCATAGGAAGCTCGCACGTCAACCGAAGCCAAGGTTAACCCTGATCAAGAAAAACCCGGCGGTCCTCCACAGTCTGTGACGCCACATCCCGCCGAGTCACCCCACCCGGAGAGGACATCAGCGGATAGTATGCACGTATTCACTAATCAGTAACTCTCTAGGCCATTGGGGGGCTCAGCACGTTTTCTTGTTGCATCTCTAAGCCGTATCGCGATGGTCATCGTAGCGGGCTCAAACCACCCGCTCGGTGTTCTCGACCGGCGCGAAACCCGAGCCCTATGGGATCGATCCAACGCGTCGACCTCAGAGGATCCCACTACGGAGGCTCAGATGAATCGCACTTTCATGCGGCGGCTCGGCGTTTCCCTCTCTTCTGCGGCGCTAGCGGCTGGTTTGGTGCTGTCCGCCGGAGGCACCGCGCTCGCAGCCGATGGTGGCGGCAAAGGTGGCAGCGGCCAGGGTGGCGTCGGTATCAACGCCGGCAACACCAACGTGGGCGGCAACCAGGTCAACAGCGCCGGCAACGGCTTCGGTGGTAACGCCGGCGCCGGCAACCCCGGCAGAGGCTCCGGTGGCGTTGGTTTCAACATCGGCAATCACAACGTGGGCGGCCACCAGATCAACATCGCCGGCAAAGGCTTTAATGGCCACTAACGGCTGAAGTCCCCACCCCTGGCACAAATGATGACGAAGTCGCCTGCACGATTACCCACCATCTGCCACCGGTTTGCCCGGCTTCGCCAAAGGCTCTGTTGCATAGGCGGGAAGCAGACAAGATTTCCGTCGTGCTGGCGTCGATCAGATGGCGCGGGCGAGTTCGGTGAAGGCAGCCGGGAGCCGATGTCGATGGTCAGTATCCATGCCGAGTTCGTAGAGGCCGCGGCGGAGATTCTGGACGAACGCGTGCCCGCTACTGATCACCCGTGCTGAGCGCAGCCGTTTCAGGCCGCGCATCGGCCGCAATCGAGCCTTCAGGAGCCCGTAATCGGCTTCGACGGGGTTATTTGCGTACTGCTCGGTGATGTGACACGCGGCGGGGATCAGCTCCTCGATCACTCGCGGATACGCGGGAGCCCGATCGGTGGTCACCTCGGTCGGGTCTGAGCCGTGCTGAAGGGCACGGGTGAAGAATCTGCGGGTGGCCGCGAGATCCCGCTTCTCCGCGACGAGGATAGCGATGACCTGGCCGAACTGGTCGACCGCCCGGTACAAATACACCCACCGCGCGGCGACTTTCACATATGTCTCGTCTACGAACCAGCGATCTCCTGGGACGTGCCGGCAGGAGCGTGCCGCATCGATCAGCAGCGGAGTGAACCGCTGAACCCAGCGATAGACGGTCACGTGATCGACCTGGATCCCGCGTTCGACCAGCAACTCCTCAACATCACGATAGGAGAGCCCATACCGCAGGTACCAACGCACTGCCACCATGATGACATCGGGCGGGAAGCGGAAACCGGCGAAGCCAGACCTCGGTGCTGGCACTCGGGCAGGGCGAGGACGCATCAGCCCAGCTTGCCCGAGCTGGTGGTCCGCCGACGCAACTGTGCCACGTAGGGAAGCTACTGACCGAGGATCGCTAACAGTCCGTATCGTCCTCGCTAGTCGAGGTAACCTACGCCAGCTGGAACAGCGGAAGCACCGTTTCGAGGAGCTTCCATCGGAGGGGTTAACGTCGCGGCAATAGCCTCAGCGCCTTCGATCAGCAGCGGCAGCGCACCTGCCACCACTCCACCGGTTTGGTTGATGCGCCCGACACCAGGTAGGATCGCATCGGCCTGCCCGGCAATCGTTTTCACGTTCCCTAGGCAGTCGTCGAGATTGTCGGCGATGCGGTTAAGCAACACACCGATCGCGAAGAGAAAGACCGCCAGAACAGCAATCAGCAACGTGATGACGACTACTGTTAAAATGATAAGAGTCATCTCTTTACCATTCTTCCCATCATGGTCCCGGAACCTTGACCTCGGTCAGCGCGCGACCGATCGACCTGACCTGCTAGAGCGATGACATCCTGGATGACGAGCTTGCACTCATTCGAGTGCGGTTGTTGACGCCGGTCGATGGTTACACCAGGTAAGGTTTGAGGAGGATCCCCAGTTGTAGGGTCAGCATTCGCATCCAGGCCTGGCCCACCTCCGCGAGGTCTGCCGGCTCAGGCATTTTTCCAAAGACATAGTCACCGTCGGGGCCGGGGGCGATGGTGTTCAACGCGGTCATGACTCGCATCTGGACCCATCCCATGAGGGCGATGGTCAGATCAGCCGGGATGACCACATGGGGGTGCATCCCGC
>JAVXWL010000043.1:0-2517 GCA_032230565.1 Pseudonocardiales bacterium
AAAGGCAAGCACACCGGGATACCGGACAATTTGCGGGCAACACTCGAAAGCGATACTCCAGGACCCAGAACTCCTGACATGGCGTGCGGTCTGTTGCTGCGTTTGAGCTGGTAGATCGGTGATTTGCGGGGCGTGTCGGTCCATCTCCACCCTGGGATGTGCGATAATTGATGCAATAATTCCGGGTGAGGTCGGTGGCGGGATGCGTCGTGTGAACCAGGCCGTGCTGCCGTTGTTACCGGCCGACGCGATACTGATCGGCCCGGTCGCGGGGTTGGTGGAAGGCCCCGAGGGCGGGGTGGTGTTCGTCGCGGGGATGGCCACGTTCGCTTTCGATGCCGGCGATGAGGTGGGGCGTCGGCTGGCCGCGGTGCAGTTGGTCACCACCGACATCGCCTCGGCGGTCGCGGTCGCTGACGGGTTCGGGGTGAGCGTGGAGACGCTGTGGCGGTGGCGGCGCAGGTTCGAGGTTCATGGGGTGGGCGGGCTGATGGCCGCCAAGACCGGCCCGAAAGGCCCCCACAAGCTCACCGAGGCGATCATCCGGAGGGTGCGTGAGCTCGATAAGCAGGGGCTAAGTTTGGCCGCGATCGGCACAGCGGTCGGGATCGGCACCTCGACGGTACGGGTGGCGTTGGGCCGGGTCACCGCCGCGGCTGGGGGACAGGCCACTCCAATCCCGGCCAGTGATGATCCCAACCCGGTCGAGGCCGTCAACCGCGACGGTGACGGAGACGAGGTCGTTGGTGCTGGTGCTGGCGGGACTGGTAGTGATCAGCCCGGCGCGGCGCTGGCGGTGCTGCCGATGCCCGCCGCGCGCACCCTGGAGCGAGCCTTGGCGCGGACCGGGGAGCTCATCGAGGCGCCGGTGGTGCTCACCGAAGGGGCGCACCTGCCGCTGGCCGGGTTGTTGCTGATCCTGCCCGCGTTGGCCGTGACCGGGTTGATCACCGCGTTCGAGCAGACCTACGGTCGGCTGCGCAACGGGTTCTACGGGCTGCGCGCCACGCTGCTGATGGTGCTGTTCCTGGCGTTGCTGCGGGACCCCCGCGCCGAGGGTGCCACCCGGATCCGGCCGGCGGATCTGGGTCGGCTGCTGGGGTTGGATCGGGCCCCGGAAGTCAAAACCCTGCGCCGCAAACTCACCGAGCTGGCCGCTCACCACCGCGGCGCCGCGCTGCAAGGGCGGTTGGCCACCGCGCACGCGCTCGCCCGACCCGAGGCGTTGGGGTTTCTGCACGTCGATGGGCACACCCGGGTGTATTCGGGCACCCGAGACCTACCCAAGACCCACATCGCGCGGATGCACCTGGCCGGACACGCCAGCGCCGAGACCTGGATCGCTGACGCCGATGCCGACCCGGTCCTGGTCGTCACCGCGCTACCCGGGGCCAGCCTGGCCGGCGAGTTGGTGCGGCTGCTGCCCGATCTACGTGCCCTGTTGGGCCCGGACCGGCGAGCCACGGTGATCTTCGACCGGGGTGGTTGGTCACCGGCGACGTTCGCCGCGCTGCTCGCCGCCGGCTTCGACATCCTCACCTACCGCAAGGGTCCCTTCGACCCGCTACCGGCTGGGGCGTTCAGCGCGCAGACCTACCGCGATCCCGACGGCGAGGTCCGCGACTACACCCTGGCCGAGACCACCGTGGCGCTGCCGTTGCCCGCCAACCAGCACCTGTCGCTGCGTCAGATCCACCGCCTGGCCGAGGGCGGGGTACAGATCCCGATCCTGACCTCGCGCACCGACCTGACCGCGTCCGAGGTGTGCTGGCGGCTGTCCGCGCGCTGGCGTCAGGAGAACTACTTCAAATACGCCCGCGAACACTTCGCCCTCGACGGGTTGGACAGCTACGCCGCCATCGCTGATGACCCGGCGCGGCTGGTGCCCAACCCGGCCAAGAAACGGTGTCACGCCGCCGTGGAGACCGCCCGCGCCGTGCTCGACGGCGCCCAGAACGGGCTGTCCACCGCGATCGACGACGCCGCCGCGCGTGCTCGCCAGCCCGGCTCCGGGGGCAGCGCCGAGGTCGACCCCACCGCCACCGCCGCCATTACCGCAGCTCGCGACCAGCTCGATCACGCCGCCGCCGAGTCCCGGGCGACCCCCAGCCACCTACCCCTGGGACAGGTCCGACCCGACGCCGCGCTGATCGACGAGGAACGCAAACTGCTCACCCACGCCATCCGCATGGCCGCCTACAACGCCGAATCCATCCTGGCCCGCATGATCCGACCGCACTACGCCCGCGCCGAACACGAAGCCCGCGCCCTGCTCCGCGAAGCGATGACCCTCTCCGGCGACATACAGATCACCGGCGACACCCTGCACCTGCGCCTGGACCCCGCCAGCGCACCCCGACGCAGCCGCGCCCTCGCAGCCCTCTGCAACCAACTCACCGCCACCGAAACGATCTACCCCGACACCCAGCTGAAGATCGCCTACAGCGTCAAAGGACAACCCGACCTTTCATGATTCATATCGCCACGTCAGGAGTTCTGGGCCCGGCTGGTCAGCCA
>JAVXWL010000074.1:0-20642 GCA_032230565.1 Pseudonocardiales bacterium
ACTCGATGGAGAAGCAGATGCGCGCAGATCGGGAGAAGCGCGCCACCATCCTCACCGCCGAGGGCCAGCGCGAATCTGCGATCAAAACCGCGGAAGGCCAGAAGCAGGCCGCGATCCTCTCCGCTGAGGGAGCCAAGCAAGCCGCGATCCTCACCGCAGAGGCTGAACGGCAGTCTCGTATCTTGCGAGCCCAAGGCGAACGGGCCGCGAGGTATCTGCAGGCGCAGGTTCAGGCCAATGCGATCGAGAAGGTGTTCGCCGCGATCAAAGAGGGTCGCCCGACCCCGGAGTTGTTGGCCTACCAGTACCTGCAGACGCTGCCGCAGATGGCCCAGGGCGATGCGAACAAGGTCTGGATCGTGCCCAGCGACTTCGGCAAGGCCCTTGAAGGATTCACCAAGATGCTCGGTGCGCCGGGGGATGACGGGGTGTTCCGGTACGAACCAAGCCGGGAAGACGTGGCCGCCAGTCGGCCAGAGGAGGACGACGAGGCCGTTGCCGGGTGGTTCGACACCGCCACCGACCCGGACGTGGCTGCAGCGGTGCGGGCCGCGGAGGAGGTGGCCCGCAGGGAGGTGCCACGGCCGGAGGTCGGAACGACCCCATCGCTGGGGCCCTCGATACGGCCGGCGTTCAGCGGCCAACCCGGCGCGGCGCACCATGTGACCCGTCCGCAGTCACCCCCGCCCGGACCCCCCGATTCGGCCGGGGCTGACCCGTCAGCGGAGCAATAACGGGGGCCGCCGGTAGACCCACGGCTCGACCTGCTCGTAGGCCGCGCATGCGGCGAGCACTCGGTCGTCGGCGTGACGCGGCCCCACCACCTGCAGTCCGATCGGAAGTCCAGCGCTGGTCCATCCGCATGGCACGCTGGCGGCAGGCTGTTGGGTCATGTTGAACGGGTAGGTGAACGGCGTCCAGCTGGTCCACCGCTGCGAGTGCCACCCGATGGGCACCTCCTCAGCTGCGACGAAGGGCGTGATCGGAACCGTCGGGGTGAGTAACAGGTCATAGCGCTCGTGGAACGCGCCCATCGTGGCGCCCATCGCCATCCTGGTCGCGGTGGCGGTGAGGTAGTCCAGCGCGGAGCAGCGCTGGCCCTGTGTGACGATCTCCTGCAACGCCGGCTCCATGAGCTCAAGCTCGCGCGGCGTCAGGCGCTCGACCGTCTTGGCCATTGCGGTGAACCAGAGCACTTCGAATTCTCGCGCGCAGTCAGCGAAACCCGGATCTGCGAACTCCACCTCCGCGCCGAGGTCGCGGAACACTCCAGCGGCGGCCTGCACCGCATCGGCGACGTCCCGATCAACGTCGACATAGCCCAGCGTCGGGCTCACCGCGATCCGCAATCCCAGCACACCGTTGCCCAGCACGCTGGAGTACGGGCGGGTGATCGGTGGTAGTGCGGACCAATCTCGCGGGTCGTAACCGGATACCGCATCAAGCAGCAGCGCGGTGTCGGCCACCGTCCGGGCCATCGGCCCGGGGCTGATCAAGGTGCCCAACGGACTTGCCGGCCAGTGCGGCACCCGGCCATAAGTCGGCTTGATCGCCACCGTGGCAGTGAACGACGCGGGGATGCGGACCGCACCACCCCCGTCAGTGCCTATCGACAGCGGACCCATACCTACAGCCACCGCCACGGCACTGCCGCCGCTTGACCCGCCCGACGTCCGGCTGGTGTCCCAGGGATTGACCGTCACGCCGGTCAGCGGGCTGTCGGTGACGCACTTCCATGCCAGCTCGGAGGTGGTCGTCTTGCCCAACAGAACCGCGCCGTGCTCGCGCAACCGGGCGACAGACGGACTGTCGAGCGGCCATTCCTGGTCCGGGTTGACCAACCTCGAACCGCGCAGGGTCGGCCACCCCTGGGTGAGATACACGTCTTTGACCGACGTCGGCACGCCATCGACCAGACCCTGCGGCAGGCCCTGCTGCCAGCGCAGCGCGGATGCCTTGGCATCCTGGAGCGCACGGTCGGCGTCCACGAAGCAATAGGCGCGCACCTGGCCGTCGAGCTGATCGACTCGCTCCAACACGGCCTGGGTGGCCTCGACCGGAGACAGCTCACCGGTGCGGTACGCGGCGACGAGTTGGATAGCGGTGAGGTCCGCGGCGCTGCTCATGGTGCAGCCTTCGCCCGGGTGACCGAGGCGGGGGAGCGGGCCTCGACGATCAGGCCGATCATCCCGATCGCCGCGCCGGTCAACGAAACCGCGAGCAAGGCCGGCGAGGTCGTTCCAGTGAGTGCGTCGCCGAGCACCACCACCGCTACCGTGCCGGGCAGGACGCCCACGGTACCGGCCAGATATTGGTGAAACCGGATCGATGACAGCGCGCTGCAGTAATTGAGTACCGAGAAGGGCACTGCCGGGATCAGTCTCAGTGACGCCACCGCGAGCCAGCCTCGACGGCGCAACCGCGCATCCACCGCCTGCAGCACCTTGTGATCCAGATGAGGCAGCACAAGTCCGCGAGCCAACCGGCGGACGAGACGAAAGGCCAGCACCGCGGACAGCACCGTCGCCACCAGCGAGAGGGCCACCCCCAGGACCGGTCCGAAGAGCAAGCCGGCAGCGAGGGTGAACACCGTGCGGGGGACCGGCGCCACCGTCGCCAGAGTGTGTCCGAGCAGGAAAAGCAATGGCGCGGCGATGCCGACCGACTGCGACCAGTCGCGTATCTGTAATGGGCTGGGTACCGGCAGCGCGACGGCGGCGACGCACAACGCTCCCAACACGAGCACTGTGACCAACAGTCGGGTGCGCAGTCCGCGGGGTGGCGTCCGGGCCAGGTCAGTCACGGCCGATCTCCTCCAGATGCGATGCAACGCCGCGCCCCGGTGCCAAGCGTACCGTCGCCTGGGAGGCGTTGGATTCGGCAGGGATCGCCGCTGGAGGTCATGTGCTCGGGCTTACGCCCGGATGTTTCAGGCGGGTTTGATGTTGGCGTTGAGGTGAAAGACGTTGGCCGGGTCGTACTTGGCCTTGATCCGGGCCAGCCGCCCGTACTTGGTCGGGCCGTAAGACGCCCGCACCCGGTCCTCGTCGTGGTCGGTCATGGAGTTCACGTAACCACCCGAGTCCTTGGCGAACGGTCGCAGCGCGGTCCACAATGCCCTGGCCCACGCCCGGTCGGCGTTCAGGACCGCGGGGCTGGCGCCGATGCCGGCGATGTTGATGACATAGCGTGGCGTCCGCCGACCGCCGAAAGCCGTCTCCTCATCGCCCACCGCGCTATACGCGCCATCCAGACGGAATATCAGGCAGTAGCTCATCGGCGACCGCTTGGCAGGCAGCTGAGTCACGATCCTCGAGATCACGTCGTCGGTCAGCTCGTCAAGGTAGATCACTTCTTGATAGCCGAGGAGACCCCACGGAGCGGTCTCGTCGAGCGTCCGCTGCAACGCCACGTAGGGAATCGGAGTGACCAGCTCGAACAGCGGTGGTAGCGCCTCACGGATTGGCGCGACGATCTGGGCGTGTTCGGTCGCGGAGGAGAACCCGACCACAAGGAGCAGGTACCCGGGTGTGAAGTGGTATCGCGGGGGTACGAAGGGTGCTGGTGGTGCATTGAGGCCGATCGCGATCTGTGCGCCGGCCTCGACGGGCAAGTTTGGTACGACGTCGCGTGCCAACCGCAGCACCTGCTCGCCCTGATCCATGCCCCAGAAGAACAATCCCAGGTGCACCTCCGGCCCGACCGGCTGAAGCTCGAACTCAAACGTGGTGACGACGCCGAAATTGCCGCCCCCGCCGCGCAACGCCCAGAACAAATCGGCGTGCTCCTCAGAAGAGGTGTGCAAGTAGCGCCCGTCGGCGAGCACCACATCAGCTGAGACCAGATTGTCGATGGTCAATCCCGCCTTGTGGGTCAGCCACCCGATGCCGCCACCGAGGGTCAGCCCACCGACGCCCGTGTGGCTGATCACTCCGGTGGGCACCGCCAGCCCATGCACTTGGGTTGCTGTGTCCAACTCCGCCACGGTAGCGCCGCCGCCCACCTGGACCAGCCGGGCACAGGAAGAGATAGAAACGTGCCGCATCGCGCTAAGGTCGATCATCAGTCCGCCGTCGCAGACGCCGTCCCCGGAGAATGCATGGCCCCCACCCCGCACCGAGATGTTCAATTCTTGGTCCCTGGCGAAGGTCAGCGCCGCAGCGATGTCAGCCGGTGACACACAGCGGGCGATCGCTAACGGGCGGCGATCGATATCGTTGTTCCACTGTATGCGAGCGGTGTCATAGTCGGCGTCCTCCGCTATGATCACCTTCCCGGTCAGCACCGTGCGGAGTGCTTCCAGATGGTGAGACGAGACTTGCATCATGAAACAGCTCCCAAGCCTCCGGTGAGCACGTGGCGCTCGCCCGGTGCGTCATCAGTTAGTTTGCCGGCGTCCGGGCGAACCTGCCAGCAACGGCGTAACTACCATTTTTACGGCAGCATCATTATTCTCCGGCCTCGAGGTACGAGTAGACACTTGTCCATTTAGATCCCTCATGCCGCTACTCCGAATCTAACGATGATGGGAGGGATGGCCGCGTCGAAACCACCCCTCCCTGGCCAACGGCACCGCACGCATTCATCCAGCGGCACCGCCCCGACTCATCAGCTGTGGCGGTTCCCGCTAGCGCCGCCATTGGCGTCGCCACCCGCGCCACCATTGCCGTCACCAGCGCTGTTGATTTGGTCACCGAACGCATCGATGTTCAAGACGTTCAGACCGATGCCGCCACGACCCTGGCCGCCGTCGCCGCCGGTGCCGCCATTGCCGCCACGCGAGCCCCCGCCGCCCAGGTTGAACAGCGACAAGACGGTACGGGCCGGCAGCAGCTCCACCTGCTGGCCGGCGATCTCTGCAAAGCTCACTGCGTCAGACATCAAAATCCTCCTAGGGAAAAGTCGTCCCGGTCTGCCCCGGGGTAAATCACCGCATCGGAGGCATTGCCGATTCGGCTTCCCATACCCTGCCCAGATTTACCCTCACGGGCAATCAGTAGCCGCACGTAAATCTGCGAGGTCGACTACGTAGCGGGCAGTCGCTTTTCGAATACCTAGCCAACGGCAACGTCGACGTAGATGTCAGACACCTAGTACCTACGCGCAACGGTGAGGCCAGCACTAACCGGCCTGCCATCACACATTAGCTGTCCCGAAGAGCTTACTTCATGTCGCCGCGATTATGGGCGATTTACGCCACTTTTCAGCTGACCTAGACTCCTTGATGGAACTGCATTAAAAATGCGAATTATCTCATCGTGGGGCCGCTGGATAGCGGTCACCAATGCCATGCATCGGCTTCCTCGCCGGCACATTGAGAGTCGTGGGTAAAGGGCGAGTGGCCGTAGTCGTGGACCACCGTTGAACCTGACGCTGACCCTAGATGGTGCCGCCGCGTCCTGATCCGACCCGACGGGCACGTTTGCACGGGTACCGGACCCGCCAGGCACGGGATCGTCATTGCGACCTGGTCCCACCGCAGGGAGCTTTGTCATAATGTCGCTTATCGGATCGCGCGCCGTATGCCACGGCGAGTGTCCCTGGACACGTTGTCGCGGGCAGGGCTGGGACCTGCGGCTCTCAGTGGATGTACTCGCCCGGCTCGTGAGCGGTGTGGGTGTCATCGCGGTGGGACGGCAACACCGTGCCGCGGCCCGGCGTGGTGAGCGGCGAGAACTCGTACGCGCTCTCGGAGTGCTCGGCTTCGTCGATGCCCTCGGCCTCGACCTCGGGGTCGACCCGGAACCCGATCGTGGCCCGGACCAGCCAGGCGAGTCCGAAGGTGACTACGAACGCGTACCCGGCGGCCACCAGCACCCCGACGGCCTGCCTGCCGAGCTGGCCGCTCCCACCCCCGTAAAACAGCCCGTTCGCGCCCGCGGAGTTGACGGCGGTGGTCGCGAACAGCCCGGTCAGCAACAGTCCGACCGTTCCGCCGACGCCGTGGATGGCGACCACGTCGAGCGAGTCGTCGTAGTTCAGCCGGTATTTGAGCCGGATCGCGAGCTGGCAGACTATGCCGCAGGCCAGCCCGATGACGATCGCGCCGAACGTGTCGACGTAGCCGCAGGCCGGGGTGATGCCGACCAGCCCGGCGATCGCGGCCGACGCCGCGCCGAGGCTGGTGGGACGACCGTCGAGGCGGTGTTCGACGACCAGCCACGCGAGCACGGCGGCCGCCGGCGCGACCGTGGTGGTCAGGAACGCATTGGCCGCTACCCCGCTTGCGGCGAGCGCCGAACCCGCGTTGAAGCCGTACCAGCCAAACCACAGCAACCCGGCGCCGAGCAGCGTGGCCGGCATGTTGTGCGGGCGCATCGGCTGGCGCGGCCAGCCGATGCGCCGGCCCAAGACCAGCGCCAGCGCGAGCGCGGACATCCCGGAGTTGACCTCGACCGCCGTGCCCCCGGCGAAGTCGAGCACGCCCACCCGGTTCGCCAGCCAACCGCCGTGGGCCCCGGAGAAACCGTCGAATGCGAAGATCCAGTGGGCCAGCGGGACGTAGACCGCCACCGTCCACAGCGCGATGAACACCGTCCAGGACCAAAACCGCGCCCGGTCGGCGATCGCCCCGGACAGCAGCGCCGCGGTGATGATCGCGAACATCAGCTCGAACATGGCGAAGGCCGCTAGCGGAAGACCTTTCCCGACCATCAGCCCGGGCATCCGCAAGCCGACGAAGCCAAACCCGCCGATCAGCCCGGCGTGGGAGTCGCCAAAGCCCAGCGAGAAGCCGAACAACACCCAGATCAGCCCGACGACGGCGAGCGTCACCATGCTCATCATCATCATGTTGAGCGCGCTGCGGGCCCGCACCATGCCGGCGTAGAAGAACGCCAGGCCCGGCGTCATGAGCATCACCAACGCCGCACAGACCAGCACGAACGCCGTGTTTCCGCTGTCCATCTCGGGAATCATCGGTCCGGTTGGTTACGGCCGTGCGGCGCGATGTTACGGGCATGTAACGGATGCATTTCCGCAGTGTCGCCGCGGACGCGCCAATCCGCGTGCCGCATACCCAGTACTACGCGCCTGCGGCGTCAAGCAACGCGACAAACTATTCCTCTCACCAGGCGCAATCTGGTGGTTGTTCCGCCCGAGCCCCACTCAGCGACTCCCGGCTGATGTGCGCAGCCGTCACAGCACTCCGGCGCGACGCCAGAGCAGCTTTCCGGGACCTGCGATGAGCCCTACCTCGTTGAAGAACTTGATGACCCGGCGTGCGGCGAACTGCTTTGTCTGGCGCCAGTGCGGGTTCGCGGCCGCCGCTGCCACAGCCTCCTTGACATCCAGCCCGACCGCCGCATATACCTTCGGATCGATCAGGCTGATGGTGGAGCAATACACCACCACGGCGAGGATCAAGCGGCTGTAGGCGCGGCCCAGCCAGCCCAGCCGGGGCCACTGCCGCAGCGTCTCGTCGCGAGCGTAGCGGATGTGGCGCGCCTCCTCGACGACGTGGATCCACGAGATCTTCTGGACGATCGGCTGCAGCGACTCATCCGCCATCTGCTCGCGCTGCAAGGCGTCGAGGATTTCTTCGACGTAGATCGCCCCTGCGAAGGTAAGGGTGCCGGTGGAGGTGGTCTTGAACAACCGTCCGAGCTGGTGGACGATCCAACCGGGGCGGTACTCTGGACCACCGAATTTCTCCGCAGCCCGGGAGAACATCACCGAGTGACGGCATTCGTCGGCGAACTCGGTCCACCCGTACCGGGCGTGCGCAGTTCCCGTGGGGCAGTCGTATATGTGCCGTACAAGCATCTGCATGAGGATCGTCTCGAACCAGATGCCGACACTGTAAATGCTCGCCAACTCGTGCTTGGTCAGCTCGATCCGCTGTTCCTCGCTCATCCGCTCCCATATCGGCGTGCCGTAGAGCGAGCTGCGCCGCGGGTCCAAGAAGTAGCGGTCCGGCGCGAGCGGTGCGTCCCAGTCGATTTCGACGGCCGGATCGTAGGAATGCTTGGCCGAGGTTCGCAGCAACCGCTGCGCGGTGTGCTCCCGGTCGGGAACTTGACTGGGGGTCGTGCCAACTGCGCTAGCCGTGGACATCTGCGGCCTCCTGGACAAGCGGGTGAACTTCATGCGTAAGCTGGTGAACTCCAAGATAACTGACTCGTCAGTCACCAGCAAGGGGGAGCCACTCACCGCGGCGAATCCGGTCCAGGCCCAACCATCCGAAGTCAACCGCCCGCGCTTCGACCTTCGCCCGCGGTACCTCCGGGTGGTCCAACCACCAGGACATCAGCCCCTGCAGGGCGCCTACGACCAGCGGGACGGTGAGCCGGGCTTGCTCCAGCACCTCCTCCGGCAACGCCGCGCTCCCCCGCTCAGGGGAGTAGTAGCTGGCGAGCACCCCCGCGAACACCTCGGTGACCTGGTCCCGGAGTCTGCGCAGCGACGCACCGAGCTCCGGGTTGTCCAGATGTCGTGCGACCAGGGCCCATGCTTCCGGGCGTTCGGTAACCACGTCGCACAACAGCCGGACCGCGCCGCGCCAGGCGCCGAGCGCGTCGCCGGCATTGCCCAGCACTTCGGGCAGCCGGCTCATGAAGCCCTTTACGACCTGCTCGGTGACCGCTGCGAAGAGCTCCTCCTTGCTCGGGAAGTGCTGGTAGACCAGCGCCTTGCTCACCCCGGCGGTGGCAGCGACGTGTTCCATCTGGGTCAGGTAGTAACCCCGGCTGCTGAACTCCCGCAGCGCCGCGTCGAGCAGCTCATTGCGCCTGGCCTGGGACGACAACCGGCGTCGGACGCCTGCGGCGCTCGGAAGTTCCGGCGGGGAGGGCCGGATCACAGCGGCACACCACGGATGGAGGCGTCCAGCACGGTGACAGTGTGCGCTAGGGCCAGGGGCTTGCCCAGCCGCCGGGCGCTGGCCGCGATCTGCATCAGGCATCCCGGATTGGCAGTCACCAGCAACGACGCTCCGGTGGCGAGCACGTTACGCGCTTTGCGGTCCCCCAATTCGGTAGCCGGCTCAGGGTTGAGCAGGTTGTAGACCCCCGCCGAACCGCAGCACAGATCCGCTTCCGCAATCTCGGTCAGCCTCAATCCTGGAATGGCTCGCAGCAGCGCGCGGGGTTGCGCCCGGATACCTTGGGCGTGCCCGAGGTGGCAGGCGTCGTGGTAAGCGATCGTGACGTCCAGTGGGTGCCGTGGTGCCACCGGCCCGAGCTCGACGAGCAGCTCGGAGACATCGCGGGTGCGCTCGACAAAACCCTGTGCGCGCTGTGCGTAGTCGGGGTCGTCGCGCAGCAGGTGCGCATACTCCTTCATCGCCGAGCCACAGCCCGCGGCGTTGACCACGACATGATCCACCTTAGCGGCCTCGAAGCGCTGGATCAGCGCCCGGGCGAACCTGATGGCCTCCTCCTCCCGTCCCATGTGTTGCGATAACGCCCCGCAGCAGCCTTGCCCGCGGGGGATCACGACGTCGCAGCCCTCAGCGGCGAGCACCCGCGCGGTGGCGGCGTTGACCTCCGGGAACAACGCGTCCTGCACGCAACCGGTGAGCATCCCCACCACCGCCCGGCGCTGCCCGAGGGCGGGCACCCGCTCTGGCAGTGGGTGGCGCCGGGTCACCGTCGGAGTCAGTGACTCCATCACCCGCAGCGTCGGTGGTAACCGGTCCAGCAGCCCGGTTCGCCGCAGCAGCCGGTCAAGTCCGCTGCGCTGGTACAACGACAGCGGCCCGCGCAATGCCCGCAATCGTTTCGGGTAGGGAAACAACCAGAAGATCGCCTCGCGCAGCAACCGCTCCCGGCGGGGCCGCTGGTAGCGGCGATGCACCTGGGCGCGGGTGTCAGCGATCAGCGTGCCGTACTGCACACCAGACGGGCAGGCCGGCACACAGGCCATACACCCCAAGCAGGCGTCGAAGTGGCCCACCATCGACGCCGACAGAGGTTCACCCTCCAGGCCGGTTTTCATCAGGTGGATGCGACCCCGCGGTGAGTCCATCTCCTCCCCCCACAGCACGTAGGTGGGGCACGAGGACAGGCAGAAGCCGCAGTGCACGCAGTCCTTGATCAGCTCAGGCTGCGGCGGGTGGTGGGCATCAAAAGCGCCCGCACTCATTTAAATCCCTCCCACGAACCGTCCGGGCGAAAGCCGGTGCTCCGGATCGAACTGGTCCTTTAGCCGGCGCATCAACCTCAGTGCGGGCACCGGCCCCCACACATCAAGATCGGCTTTGCACTTCGGAGGCGCGCACCACAGCACCGCGCTGCCGCCGTGCCGGTGGGCGATCTCGCGCAGCTGCGCCAGGTCGGCACCTAGCCGATCACCGTTTTGCAGGCCGGCGGCGAGTACGCCGGCCCCGGCGCTGCCACGCAGTGTGCCCGGGGCGGTGTTGAGCAGGGCGGCGAGCCCGGTGGGTTCGCAGGTGACCGTTGCCCCGGGACCCTGCGGCGGATGCGGCGCACGACCCCACCAGTCCGGTGGCCGCTCGCTCACCGTGGCCGACGTCCCGGCCGCCGAGCCGACCAGGTCCGCGACAGCATCGGCGCGGGCACCGATGCCCCCCGCGACCCCCTCGACAGCAATTGCCACGGTCACTGGACCACCCAGCGCGGGGCGGTCCACTTCGAGAGCCACCGGGTCATGTTGGCACGCACGGACCGCGGCGATGGCGGCCGCGGCGCGCGCGGCGTCAGCAGCTGGCACGGTGATCCAGCGCCTCGCCTCGGGCAGCGGGTGCAGCCGGAACACCGCCTCGGTAATCACACCCAGGGTGCCCAGCGAGCCAGTGTAGAGCTTGCCGAGGTCGTAGCCGGCGACGTTCTTCACCACCTTGCCTCCGGAGTGGGCGACGCTGCCGTCTGCGAGCACCACGGTGATGCCGATGAGCAGATCGCGCACCGAGCCGAACCGGTAGCGAAGTGGACCCGCGGCGGCGGTGGCGATGGTGCCCCCGATGGTGCTCCCGGGATTGTCATAGTCCAGCGCCAGCCGCTGCCAGTGCGGCGCCAATGCACCCTGCAGCGCGCCCATTGGCAAGCCGGCCTGCACGGTGACGACCAGGTCACCGGCTGCATGGGCGAGCACCGCGTTCATCCGGCTGGTGTCCACGATCAGCTCCACCGCGGTGGGTGCGACGCCCCAAGCCAGCCGGCTGCCGCTTCCTCGCGCGACCACCCGCAGTCCCAGCTCGCCCGCGGCGTGCAGGACCGCCCCGGTCTCCTCCGTGCTCCCGGGGCGGGCCACCCAGCGCGCCGGCACGTCATCCACCGTGTCGGCCACGGTGGCCGGTGTCACGTCATCGCAGGCCGCCCGCAACCCGCCGATTGTGGAGGTGACCATCAGAACTGCTCTGCCAGGCCGGCGGCTTGCAGTGGATGGACACCCTTGTGCTTGCCCGGCACTTCCCCGCACAGCCGCGGAGTGGGAAACACCTTGCCGGGATTGCATACTCCGGCGGGATCGAAGGCGCAGCGCAGTCGCTGCATGGTGTCTAAATCCTCAGCGGTGAACATCCGCGGCATGTAACGAGCCTTGTCCGCGCCGACGCCGTGCTCGCCGGTGATCGAGCCACCGTATTCGATACACAAATCGAGGATCGCCCCCGAGACCTCCTCGGCGGCCTGCGCCTCGCCGGGTTTGGCCTCGTCGAACAGAACCAGCGGATGCAGGTTGCCATCCCCGGCGTGGAAGACGTTGGCTACCCGGATCCCGGTACCGGCCGACAGATCGGCGATCTTGCGCAGCACCGCGGGCAACGCCGTTCTGGGGATCACCCCGTCTTGGACGATGTAGTCAGGGCTAATCCGGCCTACCGCGGCGAACGCGGACTTGCGGCCCTTCCAGAACAACGCGCGCTGGGCAGGGTCGCGGGCTACCCGGATGTCGAAGGCACCCGCGTCGGTGCAGTGCCGTTGCACGGCCGCGAAGGTGTGGTCGACCTCGGCGACCGGACCGTCCAGCTCGACGATGAGCACCGCACCAGCGCCCCCGGGGTACCCGCAGGCCACCGCGGCCTCGGCCGCCTCGATCGCCAATGCGTCCATCATCTCGATAGCCGCTGGAGTGACGCCGTCCGCGATGATCTTCGTCACCGCGGTACCCGCCTCGTCCACGCCGGGGAAGGCGGCGAGCAGGCAGCGTACCGACTCCGGGTCCCGCAACAGCCGCACCGCGATCTTGGTGGCGATCCCGAGGGTGCCCTCGCTGCCCACGAACGCTCCGAGCAGGTCATATCCGGGCGCATCCCGAGTCGTGCCACCCAGCCACACCAGCTCCCCGTCCGGGGTGACGACCTCGACGCCCAACACGTGGTGGGTGGTGAACCCGTACTTCAGGCAGTGCGCTCCACCGGAGTTCTCCGCGACGTTGCCACCCACTGAGCAGATCTGCTGGCTGGACGGGTCTGGTGCGAAGTACCAGCCCTGCGGCGCGGCGGCCCTGGTGACGTCGAGATTGATGACACCGGGCTCGACGATCGCGCGCTCGTTGGCGGGGTCGATCTCCAGGATCCGGCGCATTCGAGAGGTCACGATCAATACGCCGTGGGCGTGTGGCAGCGCACCGCCGGACAGGCCGGTACCGGAACCACGGGCCACGAACGGCACTTTCGCTGCAGCGCAGGCCCGGACCACCGCGGCGATCTGCTCGGCGGACTCCGGCAACACCACGAGCCCCGGTACCACGCGATATTGCGCCAGCCCGTCACACTCGTAGGTGCGCAGCCGTTGCCGGTCGGTGATCACCGCGTCAGGCCCGAGCAGCGCGGCAAACTCCGCAGCCAGCAGCTCTAGCCCTATGCCGTCCTGCGTCGTCATCGTCCACTCCCCTGCCCCGAAACCGCACAGCCGTCCTAACCCAGTGTCGCAGCTCAGTAATTCCAGGCGTCGTGAACTCGACAACCCGGACGTGTGCGCCGCACTCGGTATCGGCACTGTCGAGTTAACGACGCCAATCGATGTCGGCACAATGGCGAGTGTGGTCTCGTCTCGGCACCCGTTTCTCCACGGGCCGTTTCCCCGGGCGTTCGCGCACCGCGGTTGGCATATCGGCGAACTGGCCGGCATGGAGAGCTCACTAACAGCATTCCGCCGCGCCGCTGCGGAGGGCTACCGCTACCTGGAGACCGATGTCCGCGCCACCCGGGACGGCGTGGTCGTGGTCATCCACGACGCGACGCTGGACCGCACCACCGATGGCTGCGGCGAGATCGAGAAGCTGGACTGGGCGGGGGTAAGAACCGCCCGAGTGGCGGGTCGAGAGCCGATCTGCCGGCTGGCCGATCTGCTCGAGGAGCTTCCGGGAATGCGGCTCAACATTGACGTCAAGGCAGACTCGGCAGTCGCGCCGGTGCTGAACCTGCTCCATCGCACCCGCGGGTGGGACCGGGTGTGCCTTGCGTCGTTCTCCGAGGCCCGGTTGCAGCGGTTGCGTACCGCCGCCGGACCAAGGCTGCTGACGTCGCTGGGCACTGCATCGGCCGTAGCGTTACGGCTGCGCTCGATGGCGTTGTCGCGGCGCGGGACGCGAGAACCCGCCACGTTGCCGATCCGTGGCAGATTGGCTCAACTGCCGGTGCGGAAGTGCGGAGTGCGGGTCGTGGACCGGGCGTTGGTGTGTTGCGCACATCGCCGTGGTCTGGAGGTACATGCCTGGACAGTCGACAGGGCAGCCGAGATGGTGGCCCTGCTCGATCTCGGCGTCGACGGCCTGATCACCGATCGGCCGGACGTGCTGCGCGACGTGCTGCGCGTCCGCGGGGTATGGCCGGGGGCAACCGCCCAGGCTCAGTAGTGCGGTCGGCGTGAGGGTGCGCCGCGGTGACGGAAGGCGGTGCTGGTGAGCGAGCCGACGGACCAGCCCTCCCCCGGCGTCGCGCTGGATGAGATCGCTCGCCGCCGTGACCAACGCGCCTGGTGCTGGTATGACTGGGCGAACTCGGTGTTCCCCACCTCGATCATCACCGTGTTCCTTTCGCTCTACCTCACCACCGTGGCCCGTAACGACGCGCTCGCCGCCGGCCAGACCTGCGTCACCCGCAACGCCCTGGTCAACTGCGACATTTCGCTGTTCGGATGGGCATTTCCGGCCGGTTCGCTGTTCGACTACCTGCTGGCGGCGTCGACTCTCCTGCAGGTACTGATACTGCCGCTGACTGGCGCGATCGCCGACCGTACCCAGCACAAACGGCGGATGCTCGGATTGTTCGCCTTCACCGGGGCGGGCGCGACCACCCTGCTCGCGCTGGTGACCGGAACCAACTGGCGACTCGGCGTCGTCCTGTTCATCGTAGCGACCACCGGCTATTACGCATCAGTTGTCATCTATTACTCGGTGCTTCCGGAGATAGCCACAGCTGATGAGCGTGACGGCCTGTCCGCCCGCGGCTGGGCCTTCGGCTTTCTGGGTGGCGGCATCGCGCTGGCGGTGAACCTGGCGATCTACCTCGGACGTGATGCCCTGAGACTGTCCGAGTCGGCGGCGGTACGGGTCTGTTTCGTCACCGCCGGGCTGTGGTGGGCTGCGTTCACCCTCATTCCGTTGTCGCGGCTGCGCAGCTACCAGCTTCCGCAGGGCAGCGAGCGGGGTCTATCGGTGCTGACCGGTGGCTTCCGTCAGCTTTTCGGCACGCTGCGTGAGGCGCGGAGCTATCCGCTGACACTAGGCTTCTTGGCCGCCTATCTGATCTACGCTGATGGCATCGGCACGGTGGCCAGCGTCGCTGGCCAATATGGTGACCTCGAATTGGGGTTGGCCAGCAGCACCCTGATCAGCACGATCCTGATGGTGCAGTTCGTGGCGTTCTTTGGCGCGTTGCTGCACGGTTGGGTAGCCCGCCGGATCGGCGCCAAGCGCACAATCCTGGCCGGCCTCCTGGTGTGGACCGGGGTCATCGTGGCGGCCTACTTCATCCACGCGGGTGATGAGTTGCAGTTCTATGCCGTCGCCGTAGGCATCGGGCTGGTCCTGGGCGGTACCAGCGCGCTGTCCCGGTCGCTGTTCAGCCAGATGGTGCCCGCAGGCAAGGAGGCCGAGTACTTCTCGGTCTACGAGATCGGCGAGCAGGCCACGTCGACGGTGGGGCCGATACTCTTCGGGGTCATCGGGGCTGCCACCGGATCCTTTCGTCCTGCCATCCTGTCTTTGGTGGCCTTCTTCCTCATCGGGTTCGGGCTAGTACTGCTCGTCCCGGTCCGCCGAGCGATCCGCGCGGCCGGTAACGCAGAGCCGGTGGTGGTCTAGGCGCCGCCGCAGGACGAGAGGGCAGGCTAGGCCGAACGGGTAGTCTAGGCCACCTCATCGTGAGGTAACAGATCACATTGCGGTCCCGATTCAACCTGTGTGGGGGATGCTTAGGGCGGTGAAGACGTCATCGGGTTCGGACCGACGGTGGTCCGGGAACGTCGAGGCCTTCTTCGGCGTTGCATCCGATGGGCTGGATCCGGAGACCCCCCGGTCTCTGGCCCGGAGAGAGGAGACGCCATGGCCGATCGCGTACTTCGTGGCAGCCGGCTCGGAACAGTCAGTTACGAGACCGACCGTGACCATGATCTTGCTCCTCGCCGATCAGTGGTTTACGCCTGCCCCAAGGGCCACAATTTCACCGTGTCATTCGCCGATGATGCCGAATCACCGATGGTCTGGGAGTGCCGGTTGCACGGCAACGAGGCCGCGCTGGTTGACGGCATTGCGCCGGAGCCGAAGAAGATGAAGCCGCCGCGCACGCACTGGGACATGCTCATAGAACGGCGTAGCGTCCAGCAGCTCGAAGAACTGCTAGACGAGCGACTAACTGAGCTGCGTGGTCGCCGCTCTCGGTCCGCCTGAGCGGCCGGGCAAGTCAAAGCTGGCTGGGTTGCGTGGCGTTGCTTGGCGAGTCAGTGTCGGACGGCCGTCGCAGGTTCGACACGCAGCGCTTCGCACCCCAGACGGTCACCCGCCACAGCGCCTCCAGAACAATGGCGCTGGTCATCTTCGATTGGCCGTGCTCCCGCTCGGTGAATGTGATCGGCACCTCCACCACGGCGAAGCCGGCACGTACCGAGCGCCAGGCGAGGTCGACCTGGAAGCAGTAACCCTGCGAGGCGACCGTGCTGAGGTCAAGATCCTCCAGCACCTTGCGGCGGTAGGCGCGGAATCCGCCGGTGACGTCATGGATTCGCACCCCCAGCGCCATTCGCGAGTAGTAGTTGCCGCCGCGGGAGATCCATTCGCGGTATTTCGCCCAGTTGACCACTCGGCCGCCGGGCACATATCGCGAGCCCAGAACGACGTCGGCGGCGGTGCCTGGCGGGTCATCGGTCAGCGCGGCGAGTATCCGGGGAAGATCCTCCGGGGCGTGTGAGCCGTCGGCGTCCATCTCCACCACGACGTCGTAGCCGCGCTGCAGCGCCCACCGGAAGCCAGCGACATAGGCGGCACCGAGCCCGGCCTTGGCGGGGCGATGCAGGACATGCACCCGGCTGTCGGAAGCGGCGAGTGCGGCGGCCAGCTCCCCCGTGCCGTCCGGACTGTCGTCGTCGACCACCAGCGCGTGCGCGTCAGGTACCGCCTCGTGCAAGCGCCGCAGGACCGTCGGCAGGCTCGCCCGCTCGTCGTAGGTCGGGATCACCACGATCGTCAGGCCGGCGCCGTCGGCGTCCCCGTCGTCCCGCTGATCCGCCATCGACGTCCTCCTTGGGGGGCAACGGGTCCCCGCCGCTGCCTGCCTTAGCTCTGCTTTGCACCACCAGGGCTGCTACCACGCCCAACAAGCCCAGGGCGATCAGCACCCACTCCGGCGCGGGGCCGAGCCGGGTAGCCAGCGTAGTACCGGAACGCAGCGGGATTCGCGCCACCAGCGCGTCCGGCTTGAACAACGTGGTCTGCTGCTTGACGGCGCCGTCTGGGGCGATGATGGCACTGACCCCGCTGGTGGCAGCCACAAGAACGGTCCGGCCGTGCTCCACCGCCCGGACCCGCGAGATCGCTTGCTGCTGGTAGGTCATCTCGGTGAACCCGAAGGTGGCGTTGTTGGTGGGCACGGCTAGCAGCTGGGCACCGGACCGCACGCCTAGGCGGACCAGATCGTCGAACATCACCTCGGAGCAGATGGCTACCCCGACCCGGGCTGGTCCGAGGTTTACCGCGCTGTCGCCGTTGCCCGGGACGAAGTCGCCCGCACGGTCGACATACGGGCTGAACAGCCGGAAAAAGTCCCGGTAGGGTATGTACTCGGCGAAGGGCATCGGGCGCTTGTCGTGACGCTGACCCGGTCCGGTGCGCGGACTCCACACAATCGCGGTATTCGTGGTGTGCCCGTCGCCAGTGCCTAGGACGGCGCCGACCAGGATGGGTACGCCGATCGCCCGGGCCGCCCGATCGATCACCGCCCGGGCATCTGGATTGCGCAAAGGATCGATGTCGGAAGAGTTCTCTGGCCAGATCACCAGCGCTGGCCGCGGGTAGCGACCGGCCGCGACGTCGGCCGCCAGAGTCATGGTCCGTGCGACGTGGTTGTCCAGTACAGCGCGACGCTGAGCGTTGAAATCCAATCCGGCTCGGGGAACGTTTCCCTGGATTAGCGCGACGACCGCCGACCCGTCGACGGCAGTCGTCGCCACCGCCGGCGCCGCGCACATTCCCGCCACTACCGGCCCTAACGCAAGCAACGCCGGCACCACGACCGCTTTAAGCCTCCTGAACTCCACAGCAGAGCTGCCCAGCTGCCCTGGAACAGCTCTGCTGTGGAGTTCGGGAACAGCAGGGTCGGACACAAACCCGTGAATCTGCCGGAGGGGCCCTTTCGCGAAGCGGCGCAGAAGTTCGCCAGCACCAAAGCCGGTGAGCACCACGGCCGCGGTAAGCACCGGAACCCCGCCGATCGCCGCTACCGGGAGGAATACCCCGCTGGGCTGGCTAAATGCCACCCGGCCCCAGGGAAAGCCACCGAAAGGTGCCCGGGCGATCAGCGCCTCGGCAGCCACCCACACGCCCGCTGCCCACAATGGTGCGGCCGGCATTCGGGATACCACGGCAACGCCGGCACCGGCCAACGCCACCACCAATGCCTCGATGGTGGCCAACGCCAGCCACGGCAGCGGTCCCACGTACTCCCCCGCCCAGGACAGCAGCGGCACGAAGAAGCCGAGGCCGAAGGCGAGCCCGTAACCGAACCCGGCACGGGCCGGACGCCCATGCAACACCGCCCATAACACCGCGAAAACCACCGGCGCGAGCCACCACAATTCCCGCGGGGGTGCGCCGACATACAACAGCAGGCCGGCACCGGCGGCGGTACCTACCCGCAGCAGCCGGCCATACCGGCTCACAACAGGGCGTCTTGCAACTCGAAAAGGACCCGGCCGTGATGCACGGTGCGCAGGCACGAGGGTGACTGGATCAAAGGGAATTCAGCGGACTCGCTGCCGTCCCAGATCGCGTAGGAGGCCGGGGCACCGGGGACAAGTGAACCGGCCAGCGGGTCAGAGGCGGCGGCAGCGCGGTATCCGCCGTAGGTGTGCGCCGCGAAAGCCTCCATCGCACCGATCTCTGAGCCTGGGCTGCGGTGTCCTACCGCCGCGCGCACCGCATCCCACGGGTCGCCCGGGGTAACCGGCGCGTCGGAACCGAAGGCCAGCACGACGCCGGCCTTCTCGAGCAGCGCGAAGGGGTTCATCGTCGCAGCTCTAGAGGATCCCAGCCGGAGCGCGTACATCCCTTCCGGGCCGCCCCAGGCAGCGTCGAAGGCGGGTTGCACGCTGGCCACCACACCCCAGGCCGCCAACTGGCGGGCCTGATCTGGATCCACCATCTCCAGATGTTCGAGCCGGTGGCGGCGCTGCCTCAGCGCGGTGGCACCAACCGCATCGGCAGCAGCCTCGAAGCCGGCCATCACCGCATCGGTCGCGGCATCTCCGATCACATGGAACCCGGCTTGGATGCCGGCCTGGGTACAGGCCTGGACATGCGCAGCTATCTGTGCCACATCGAGATAGGCCGTGCCGCGGGTGCTGGGCGCGTCGGCATAGGGCATGCGCAATGCGGCGGTCCGCGAACCGATCGCCCCGTCACAGAACAGATCTCCCGCCAGCCCGTGCGCCCCAGTGGCTGCGAGCAGTTCGCGCGCCTCCACGGGCGTGCTGACGGCCTGACCCCAGTAACCGACCACTTCGACGCCGTGATCGGCTGCCAGCAGGTCGGCGAGATCTTCGAGCCCCGAGACGTCCGGGCCTGCGCACTCATGCACTACCGCGATCCCGCGGGCCGCCGCCCTGGTCAGGAACGCTTCTTGGGCGGCGCGGCGCTGACTGCCTGTAATAGATTCCCGAGCCGCACGGCGGGCATGGTGATGTGCCTCCCAGGTCAGGGTCCCCTCGACCGCCCAACCCGGCGCGTCGATCGCCGCCGCGGCTCGGTCGAGGAGTCTTGAGGAGACTGCGGCGCTGTGCCCGTCTATCCGGCACAGGTACACCGCTGCATCACCCGAGGCGCGGTCTAGTTCCGCGCGGGTCGGCGGGCGGCCCTCCGGCCACGAGGTTTCATCCCACCCATATCCCCATAATACAGCGCCCGGGCGCGACTGCTGGGCGACGAGCTCTAGGCACTGCGCGAGAGTGGCGCAGCCGGTGAGATCGAGCCCGGCAGCCAGCAGGCCGGTGGATGTGGCATGCACGTGCGCGTCGACGAAGGCCGGAGTGACCAGTGCACCGCGCAATTCGAGCACTTCGTCGGCATCGCTGAAACACGCGCGACCGGTGCTGTCATCCCCGGCCCAGGCCACTATCCCATCCATGATGGCCAGCGCGGTGGCCCCAGCGACCGACGGGATGCGTCCGCCCAACAGCAACGAGGTGCTCATGGTTGGCAGTATTCCCGCTTACCCTGAGGAAGATCGGAGAACCCCTCCCCCACTGTCAGCGAAGTTCGCCGGTTGCGGAGCGGGGCGCGGGAGGCTCGTCGACGATCTCGCCCTCGATGACATCGCTCGGCGCATAGCGTGCGGGAGTGCGCCGTGACGCTGACTGCAGGATCCGTCGCCGAACCAGTGCGCGGATCGGCGGCAGCAGCAGGAGCAGTCCCAGGAAATCAGAAACGAAACCCGGCACAACGACAAGCACCCCGGCTGCGGTGACCAGCATGCCGTCAAGCAGCTCCCGATGCGGGGCTCTGCGGGCGCGCAGTGCCTCGACGAACGCGCCCAGGGTGCGAGCACCCTCCCTCCGCAGCAGGGCCGTGCCCACCAACGAGGTGAGAATCAACAGCCCGACGGTGGCCAGGACGCCGATCGCGTGGCCCACCGCGATGAACACGGCCAGCTCCACAATGGTGGCGACGAGCAGGACCGGCAGGACTGGCATGGCACGAACTCCCTCGGGTCGAACGACAACGAGCACGGTGTGCACTCCACATGTCGCCTCATATCCAGTAACGCCTGACGTGGCGACTTCGCTCCCCAATGCGGCTACCACGTCTAGATCAACATCAGCGAAGTCGCATATAAGCCAGTTTAATGCCCGCTTTATACGTTATGTCCGGTGTGGGCGATCCTCGACGGTCCGGTGTGTGCCGGGAGGCGGCGTCCTGATGAAATCTGGGTTACACGTCTGGCGGTGAGGCCCTTGCTCATTAATGCAGGCACCCCCTATCGTGATGTCACTCACGTGCATGGCCAACCAGGTCGGGAGGTGTGCGGCGTG
>JAVXWL010000115.1:0-10016 GCA_032230565.1 Pseudonocardiales bacterium
GCCCGCAACACCGCGGCCACCAAGCGGAGGTTCTTGAGGCTTCTCAAAAACCTATGCCCAAAAGAGGTCTGTTCTTGCTCAGAGATACGGCAACCGCAAGTAAGCACTCAATGGGAGCAAACCCACGCCGGTCAACGCTCAACCCAGCAGATCGCTCGGCGCTGATGAGGCCCGGATGCGGAACCCTCTACGGGAACACCGCAGTACAGAAGTGCTACGGGGATGAGGTGTCCCATACGGTCCGTCCGGTAAAGATTCCCGCAGGAATACGACATCCGGTACATCAGCGGGACCATCCTGCGCTGTTCATGCGAGCTTGGACTGGCACAACAGATGGCTCACCGAACTCAACGATCTACCTCTGCGGGAAGCGCATGGTGGTGCGTCGGCAGCATCACAGTGCGCGAGGTGACCTCGCTGTCATCGGGATGATCGGACACCTAGCGCCACGGCCTACCTCGTTGTTGAGTAAGTCGAGGACCTGTCGAAGAGGCGATCGACGGGGGACGCGAAACGGTGAGCCTCGGCAGCGGCGATAGTGGCCTCGTCCTGCCACTGTGTCGCGGCAGCGAATAGATCATCAGCGGTCATCCCCATCAGCTGCTCGCGCGTGATCCCCATTGTCGTGAGTAGATCATCAAGGCAAGGTTTTTGGGTGGCGGACGCGTGGTCCTGGATCATGTGATCTCCTTAGTAGTGTTCGCCGTACGTCACGCGGATGTCACGCACAGTGGCGCTGGCCAAACCAACGTGCGGAGGTGAACTTACCCGCGCACTGGGTGCGAGCTGGCTAGCGATCCGGAAGTAAACCATGGCCGTCGACATCCACACTCAGCGGCAGTAAACGGCACTGTGTCATTAAGGAGAAGAAAGTCCTCGCCATGCACCAAAGTGGGGAGCAGCTCCTCGAACACTGTGGATAACCGTAACAAACCGGTCACCCCAAAGCCCTACCGCGTGCCTTCGGGGTGATCAGGCGCCTTGTTGTTCTTCTGCACATGGCCTTGGCCGCGGGATCGTCAGCGGCGGGTACGTCGCGGAGCAACAGCGATCGGCCACTCAACACGACGAGGCGGCCATGCGGTCACTTCGACTTCCCTTCACTGCCGAAGCCGACATCGTCGACGCGATCGATCAGCGGCGGTCAGTCCCCGTCGATGAGGACGATTACCGGTAGCGGGCACCCGTCCATACGCCGCTGCACCCACTGCAGGAGTGCGACCCCGCCAACCCAGACAACGGCACATCAAGCGGCGTGGGCGGTGCCGGTGAGCAGGGCGTGTCCGTCGCGGAACCGGACGCCGTCGGCGCAGCGGGCCTCGACCTTACCGCCGGCGAACTGTTCGGTGTAGAGCCGGGCGTAGAGCCCGTCGTGAGCGAGAAGCTCGGCGTGGGTGCCTTGCTCGACGATCCGGCCGGCCTCGACGGCCAAGATGACGTCGGCGCCGAGGACGGTGGACAGGCGGTGGGCGATAGCGATCGTGGTGCGCCGCTGGGTGGCGTGCTCAAGTGCCTGCTGTACCAGCCGTTCGCTGGCGGTGTCCAGCGCGCTGGTGGCCTCATCCAGGATCAGGATGCGGGGATCTTTCAGCAGTACCCGCGCGATGGCCAGGCGTTGTTTTTCCCCACCGGAGAGCCGGTAGCCGCGCTCGCCGACCACGGTGTCGTATCCCTGGGCGAAGGACAGGATGCGGTCATGGATGTTGGCCGCCCGCGCGGCCGCTTCGATCTCGTTCTGGGTGGCGTCCGGGCGGGCGTAGCGCAAGTTCTCGGCGATCGTGGAATGCAACAGGTAGGTCTCTTGGGTGACCATGCCGATCGCCTCGGCCAGCGAGGCCTGGGTCAGGTCCCGAACATCCTGGCCGTCGATCAGGACCCGGCCGCGGTCGACGTCGTAGAGCCGGGGGATCAGGTAGGACAGCGTTGTCTTGCCCGAACCACTGGGGCCGACGATGGCGGCGAGCTGCCCGGGCTCGACGGTGAACGAGATATCCTCCAAAGCGTGGACTGGTGAACTCGCGGTCTGCGCGCCAGCAGCGTCGTCTGGCGCCTGGTTGCTGCCGGTGGGCACGGCACCAGCATCGGTGGCGGTGGGGTAGCTGAACCAGACACCGTCCAGTTCGACCCGCCCGGCCAGGTTGGTGGTGTCCAGTACCCGCGCGTGTGGGCCGTCGACGATGCGTGGGGTCAGATCGAGGTAGCCGAAGATGCGGGCGAACAGGGCCAGCGAGGTCTGCACATCCAGCGAGACCCGCAGCAGGTTGACCGTCGGGAACAGCAGCCGGGTCTGCAGGGTGGTAAAGGCGACGATCGTGCCGGCGGTCAGGGTCACGCCACTGCCGCTGGCGATGAGGAATCCGGCGACGAGGTAAACCAGGGCCGGGGTGATTCCCATGAATGTCTGCACCACGGCGAAGAAGGACTGCCCGGTCATCGCCTGGCGGACCTGCAACTCGACCTGGCGGGCGTTCTCCGCGCGGTAGCGCGCGAGTTCGTAGGCTTGCCGGTTGAACACTTTGGCCAGCAGCACACCGGACACCGACAGCGACTCCTGGGTTAGCGCGGTCATCTCCGACAGCGACTCCTGGGTCCGACCCGCCAGCGTGCGGCGGACCCGTCCCACCCGCACCTGCAGCAGCACGAACAGCGGGATCAGCAGGACCGCAACCAGCGTCAGCCGCCAGGACAACACGACCATCGCCACTAGCGCGGCCAGAACCGTGACCACGTTGCCCAAGATGGAGCTGGCGGTCTCGCTGAGCACCGACTGCACCCCACCGACGTCGTTGGCCAGCCGGGACTGGATCGCCCCGGTGCGCGTGGCGGTAAAAAACGACAGATCCAGCCGCTGCAGATGCTCGAACAATCGCCCGCGCAGATCAGCCATCACCCGGTTGCCCAGCAGCGTGGTCTGGTAGGTCTGATACACCCCGATCAGCGCGGTGACCACCGGGATCGCCACCATCCCGGCGACCAGCCATGCCAGCAATCCCAGCCGCACCGCGCCCCCACCGAGGGGGAACAGTGCCCGGTCGAACGCGGCCTGAGTGAGAAACGGGGTGATGATGCCCAACCCGCTGGACACCAGCACCGCCACCACGATCGCCACCAGACTCGCACGGTAGGGCGTGAACAGCGCCCAGACCCGCCGGCCCAACCTGTCCGGTTCCATCCCCGGACCCTAAATGGCAGGCCAGAACATGGGATATAGCCAGCAAAGCTCATCGACGTCTGCTTCCACGGGGGAGCGACCGTAGATTCCTGTACTGAGGCCACCTCGAAGACCCCTGCGGGCGCTCGGACGCGCCTCACTCGCCGACGAGGCGGACTGGCACGAAACCTCAGGCTGGGCCTGCCCGCCTCGCTCAAGCAGTCCGCCGCGAAATCGCCCGCCGTGGCGGCGAGAAGCCATCACTGCGGATCGTGCGCAACCGATCACAGCGCGCTCGACGATCCGCACGGTGTGATCGCCCACCGGCGCGGCGCGCTGGAACGGGTGCAGCTACTACTTGGCGACTGGACCGACAGCCAGCGTCGGCTGGCGACGCCGAGATACGAGTCGTCAGTGACCAAAGCGCGGTCTTATCCGGTATCAAAGAGCACCAGCCCTTTGGCATGTTCGATGACATAGACGTTGATCGGCCGTGGCGGTAACCATGCGCGAGAGGTCAAAAGCCACCAATACAGCGGCTTGGTGGTGCCATAGGCGTGTTCGGATGGATCTCCACCGTCCCGGTGCTCACCACCGACATCGCCCTGATGGGACCTGCTGTTCCCTTCTGCGTCTGCGAGGTGGCAGCTGAGATGGACATTTAGCCTCCTGCGGTTCGCTCACCCCTGATAGGGCGAGTCGACACCAGCCTTCGCCTGGTCTCGAGGCGTGTCAGTGACTTCGGTGCCAGCGCCCCAAAGGCGTTGATCGCCGTCTGTTGCAACGTCTCACACAGCCGTCGGTTCAGCTCCCTCGCCAGCGCCCACGACACCCGGGCATCGCGGTGCGCCGCCGCCGTCAACGTCCGTGAGTCGATCCGGAACAAACTCGACTCGGCCAGCGTCTGAACGCCGACGTCTGCCGGCCCTCCGGAGAGCTCATGTAGACACGCAGCAAGCCACCGACGACCAGCAGCGTCCTTGGATACGAACCCTCCCCGATAGATCGTATTGCCCGCTGGATAGTCAGTGCGCTCGCCCATCTCCACCAGCACGTCGACCAGGTCCGACGGCAGCCTCCCCAGAAAGCTGCCTGCCACGGTGTCCGCGATCTCTCTGCCGGCCACCATCCAAGGATCCGGCATGAGGTTCACGAGCGTGAAGAACCCAGCACCCGCCAGGGATCCACCCCGGACTAACGTCCTCTATTCGGCATGACCGTGTGGCGTGAGGGAAGGTCTTGGCGCTTGCGTCAGGCGATCGCAGGCGCGTCAGGCGGTGTGAGGTAGGGCTTGAGCAGGATCCCAAGTTGTAGGGTCAGCATCCGCATCCACGCCTGACCCACTTCCGCCGCTGCTGGCGGCTCGGGAAGCTTTCCGAAGACGTAGTCTCCGTCGGCTCCGGGGGCGATGGTGTTCAATGCTGTCATGACTCGCATCTCGACCCAGCCCATGAGGGCAATGGTCAGGTCCGGTGGGATGACGACCTGAGGATGCGTTCCGCCGCCCTTGACATGGGCATCGGCGACTTTGGACATGTAGGCATGGAAGTCGCCGTCCATTGGCTTCGTGGTGGTTCTGGACCACCAGTTCTTCAGAGTCATCTTGCGCTGGGTGAGGTGCGAGGCGTCCTGGAAGTATCCTGCCGATTCGGGACGCGAGAGCAAATAGTCGTAGGCAAGGGTGACCACTCCACCTGCTGCTGGTCCCAGTAGCGGGCCGGTCTTGCGCAAGATTAGCGATTCCTTGGCGCCGTAACCGGCGAACTCCGCGTAGGGGTGGAACTCGGCGGTTTCATGACGGCCCAGCGGGGCGTCTGGTTCTGCCAGGCTGGGTTCGAGGATGATTCCAAGTTGCAGCATAAATTGGTTCATCCATGCTGCGCCGGCGGCGGAGACGGTGGCGAGGTCGCAGGTTTTACCCATGGCCTCCAGGATCTGGCCCTGTAGCCAGGCGGTGAGGGCCAGGACGAGCTGAGGCGGAAGTGGTACCTGAACTCCAGGAAAGGTCACTTCGGTTCCCCCGACGTGGCTGGCCTGTCGGAGGAAGGCCGCTAGCTCTCCGTCGAATGGTCCCGCGATGGTCCTGTCCAGCCATTCTTTGATCAGCGGCTCGCTGACCGATAGGTCAGATCTGTCCATCAGCGGCGCGGATTCCGGACGCGCCATAAGGTATCCGGTTATTTCTCCTGGGAGACGGTCGATGAGCCCTGCGATGTCCCTGCCGGTCTCTTGGACGGCCACTGCCTCGTACATTCCGAATCCGGCAAAATCGGCGAGCGAAGCGAACTCTGGTGTTACCAGTTGACCGTAGCCTTCGGCCCCGAGCTCTTCTTCGATCTGGTTGCCGATGGTCATAATATCTCCCCTGCTCAGGTCGTAATCCATGTTCGTGCGGACCAAATCTGGGCATAGCGCGGACGCCCGATTTCCCTACCTGACCTTACTGGGCCTGCGGCTAGTCAATCGTTACGTGCGCGTTGGAGTCATGTAACTATGCGCTCACAGGCGGCACTCCGATTTACCTGCGTGTTATCTAGCCAGTCCCTTAGACTACGTAACTAAACACTCACATGCGTTAGATCGTCAGTGTGAGCGTCGGGAGCGTGTGGGGCCTTCCAACGTTCAGCGCAAACTCCCCCCGCCAATACAAGAGCTAGAGGGAACTTGAGCCAACGGCCAAGGCGTGGGCTCCGCTGGTGGTTTGATCACACGCACTCGTGCTGGTGGCGCGGATGCGGGCGCGTCAACTGATGGGCTTGTGGATCGGCCCTGCTGGGTTCCTGCGTGGCGTGCTGCTGCCTCGTCCTAGGCATCCGGGGCCGAAGGGTCGGCACCGCGGTTTCCACCAGCAGCAGATCTTCAGCTCCCGGAAGCTCGTCTGCGGCGTGTACCACCGCTCCAGCGGAGCAAGCTCCAACAGTTGGTCCGGCTGACGTAACGGCATGGCTTA
This sequence comes from Pseudonocardiales bacterium, assembly GCA_032230565.1. GTDB lineage: Bacteria > Actinomycetota > Actinomycetes > Mycobacteriales > Pseudonocardiaceae. The sequence goes on from JAVXWL010000115.1 coordinate 6,102, forward strand.
ACTGAGCGATCTGTGTGTGAGCGCTGTAATCAGTTGACCACGGAGCGTAGTTGATCGGCGCCTATCCCGGTGAAACTGCGAGAGAGGCTAGGCCGCAGTGATGAGAAACCAGTCGCCCGATGTTCCCGGCTCCGCACCGCAAGGGTCTGCCCGGTGCACTGACTTCGGTAAGGGTGACCGCGTCTTTGTGAGCTGCTCGAACCCCTCAACCCCCCCACGCACACGCCAGGTCGCCGACCTTTTCCAGCCCACCACCAGCTCGGCGCCACCTGCGGTTGCCATCACTGACCAGCCGGTCACGCCAATGAATGGGCTGGATCAAGATGGCGAGCTCCTTCCCGCCCCGGCACGGCAGCCGGGGTATGTCCGGGGCGCACGGCGGTGGGCCAGTCAGGGGGCCGCACTGGTAGTCGGCACACCGGGAGCCGTGGTCGCTCTGGTGGCAAGTGCCGCGTTGGTGCTCGTCGTGGGCGGGATCACCCTGTCCACCACCTCGTCATCCACCGAGCTACCAATTACCGGGCTCGCCCCAAGCCGGTTACCGGCTCCAGTAATGCCCGTGGCCAGTGACGAGCACCCTGTATCCGTTGCACCCATCGACACATCGGCAGGGTCTGCCCAGCAGGCACCGGCCCAGGCGTACTCCTCAGATTCCCCTCCAGTGTCCGCACATCAACAGCCTTTGCCGGCAGCCCATCGTGTCCTGCCAGCTCAGGCTGCTCCGCCGCCGCTGCCGCCGGCGCCGGATCACGGGCCGGTGTCGTCACCACCGCGATCGCCATCCTCCTCAACGGTGACGACCGAAGATGCTGGATACTGGACCATCCCTACCGACTCCCACGCGGGAAAGGCGGGAGCGCCGACGACCGATACCGACCGTCCGCAGCGCGAGATCCCGAATCATGGGGACCGCCAATCCAAGATTGACCGGCAACGTGAGGTCCAAGCACAGCGGGCGGAGTACCGCTCAACGAGCGAAGCCCGAGAATCCAGGATCAGAGAGCAGGCAAGGCAAGACAGGCAGGCAACGCGACCAGACGCCAAGGCAGGGCCTCGGCCCTCACCCAGCTCCTGAACCTGTGACCAGTCCAGCGCAATGGATGAAAATCTGTAGCAGCTCGGGGTAGACGCTGATGAGGCTCGTGTTTCAGGAATGCAGGTACCACTGTTATTTCCGCATCAGCCGCGCTGGGTCGCAGGCTCGATCAACTTCCCCCTCCTCTTCTGGCGACTGGCGGGGTCGCGCGCGGCGGTCGCTGGTTGTTCATCTCGGGCCTCCTGACATCCAAACAGGACGTGCAAACGAGTAGCCGCAGGGCCACCGTGTGTCCTTATCGCGAGGAGAGGAACACCGGGTTGGTCAGGGCCACCATCGAGTCCGGGGTAGTGGCGGTCACGACCGGCCGGCGCACTTCGACGCGCACCCAGCGCGAGTAGCGGGTCTGCGTGGTCCACCTGACCGTCGCCGAGCCTGTCGCGTCCACCGGCTGAACCCACTGCGGACCACTCTGGTCGAGCAGCCGCACCGAGGTTCCCGGCGCGCCTGAGACGGTCAGCTCGATGGTGACCGGTGTGCCGGTACCCGTGGTCAGCGCCTCGCCCATGCCGGCCACGCGCACCCCGTCCGTCGCCCCGAACGACACCTGCACCTGCGCGGACTCCGCGATCCAGTTCCGCCCGGCCTTGAACCCGTCTATCAGCCTGCGCGGGGTGAGCCCCTCGGCGAGGACCACATTATGCGGCAGGCCGACCACGTGCTCGGGATTGTGCGCGTCACTGTTGCCGACGGCCGGTACCCAGGTGCCGGCACGCAGCATCCCGTGCCAGCTCATCACCGCGGCCTCGTCATCGAGCGTCCACGGTCCGTTCCACACCTCCACCAGGTCGGCCCGCTCGTAGCCGTACTCCCACGAGCAACCAAAACATGACGCGAACGGATGCGCAGCGACCACAACGCCGCCGACCCGGTGCACCTCGTCGACGAATCGGCGCAGCTTGCGGTGGTCCTGCGCCCGATAGCGCCAGTCAATCCACTTGCCCACCGGAAGGTTCCACGCCGGCCAGTGTCCGGAGCGGGTGGTGACCTCCTCGCCGTTGACGATCAACAGGTCGGCTCTGGCATGCTCGCCCCACTGCAGCGACGCGCTCGGCGTGTTGTGCTCGGTCGACACGATGAAGTCAAGCCCGGCGGCACGAGCGGCCGCGGCCAGCTGAGCCGGGGTGCGCCGACCGTCGGAGTGCACGGTGTGCAGGTGCCCGTCCCCGCGGTACCAGGCCCGACCGCGGTCACGGTCCGGCGCGCTAGCTGGCGCCGGGTTGGGCACGAAGGCCGGGTCGGGGCGGCCGAACCGCAGCGTGACGCCGACCGTATAAGTGAGGCCCTGCGCGGCGACGGTGTACGGCCCCAGGATCAGGTGCCAGCGACCGGGCTCGATCGGGCCCGGCAGATATCCGGGCGTAGCCGCCGCCGCGCTGATCGTGAACCGGTCCCGGAAGCCACCCGACCAGCCGCGGAAGCCGCGCTGGTTGCCCAGCTGCACCCCGGCCGGCGAGAAGATGCCGATGTCTAGGGCGTTTCCTCTGCCGCCTGGCGGGACCTGCGGGCGGTCGTAGCTGTACTCGACCTCGATCTCGCGGACCCCACCCGGCACGTCCACCGGCAGGTAGTACCAGTCCGATGCGTCGGGCCGCAGGGTGCCGGTGACCGTCCGGGTCTGCTCACCGGACGGCTCGGTGTCCGGCTGCTCGGCGAAGGCGACCCCCGGCAACAACGTCCCAGCAGCGGCCAGCGCACCCGACACGGCCATCAGCGACCGGCCGCTGAGCCGGTCCTGGAAGGGTTGCTCAGACATGCAGTCAACCTAGCCGTGAGTACTCACCGTGATCTTGAAACGGACGGCTTTTTACAGGGAAACTGCTCCTGTCAGGAAATCGAGGGTGTCGCACCCTGCAAATCCGCGAACGGCACTGTGCATGTCGATCATGTGCCCACCGTCCTCGGCGACAAAGATTCCCATGCATCGCCGTACCGACCCAGCCATCGAGCGAATGTAGCGGCGAAGTCGGCGGGCGAGACTGATGAGCTGTTGCCTTCAGTGTCCAGGCGGTAGCGCAGACTCGCCATCGCGTGGCGGAACGACCAATGCGTGTCCGGATGCGTAGCCCGGCGCGCGGAACTGGCCGACTGCTGCGGCGTAGAGTCACCGCACCGGCTTCACTGATCGCTAAGGCCGACGCCGGTGAAGATTCGACCGACGAACTCAGCGAAGGGTGGTTGATGTCCCAACTTCCGCCGGAATATCTCGATTCCAAGACTCCGCCGGACGTGATCGTCACCGACACCCTGCGCTCACCCGTCGAGGACCCAACGCTGGGTGAGCCGCTTGGGCCGCCCTCGCCAGATGCCCCGCCTCTTGCGGCGTCTCCAGATCACGCCTTGGTGACCGTCGGAGACTCGCTGACCCACGGTCTGTCCAGTGGCGCGGTGTTCCGCACCGATCTGTCCTGGCCTTCGCTGGTGGCTGCGGGCCTGGGTATCCGAGGGTTCGCGGTACCGACCTACGGTGGTCCCCTGGGGGGCTTGCCCTTCAACTTGGAAGGAGTACTACGCCAGCTCCAGAACACGTTCGGCGACGAACTGAACATCCTGAAGAACGTCGCGGTTCCGGTGGCCCTGCAGCGCTTAGGCGACGAAAACGAGGATTACTGGGAGCGTGGCGACGGTCACAAGCCGCCCCGAGTCGACCTTCGCTACGAGAATCTAGGCATCTACGGCTGGGATGTTCGCGACGCCCTGTCCTACACCGCCGGACGCGCCGCCCAACACGCATCGGCCGCTCCCCACGACGACTTCGTGGGGTACAAACCCGAAAACGACAACGACATCGCGGCCAGCAGCGTGCTCGCCCCGTTCGG
>JAVXWL010000126.1:0-24324 GCA_032230565.1 Pseudonocardiales bacterium
TCACCGCGATTGCCGGTGTGGTCGAACACCACGGCCGCGCCCTACCCGACCGAGCCCGCCGCTGTGCGCAAGACGCTCGCCAGCCACGTCGCCGAGCCGGTCCGGTTCGTCGAGCAAGTCGAGGCGATGTACGAAGCGGGAGTGCGGGTCTTCGTCGAGGCGGGCCCGGGCCGGGTGCTTACTCAGCTGGTCGACTCCATCTTGCGGGACCGGCCGCACGTCGCGGTCGCCACCGATGCACCGGGCGAGCCCGGGCTGCGGCGGTTGCTGCGGACGCTAGCCGAACTGGCCGCCACAGGAATACCGGTCGATCCGGCCGCACTGTTCCAAGGCCGCGACGCGCGGACGGTGTCGATGGCGATGCTGCCACGCCGCCCCGGTTGGCTGGTCAACGGTTACTTGATCAAAACCACCGACGGCCAGTACCTGCCGGGCGGGTTGCGTCCTGCTCGACAGGTGGCCATGTCCAACGGTGCCCTGGCGAGTGGGGTCAGACCCGCGAGCGAGGGCCAGTCCGACACGGCTGTACTGGAGTTCCTGCGCAACACTCGTGAGCTCGTCGCCGCCCAGCGCGAGGTCATGCTCGGCTACCTCGGTAGCCCAGCGCTGCCTCCCACGAGTTTGTCGGATGCCACCTCGCCGGCTGCCGCAGTAGATACCGTTGTCGCTGATCAGATGTCCGAACCCGGTCCTGTCGAGGCTTTCGAGCCAGTTGACTTGGCGCCCGAGTCAGTGCTTGCGGCCGTCCGGGCGCTGGTGAGCGAACGGACCGGCTATCCGGTGGACATGCTCGAGTCGGACCTCGACTTGGAGGCGGACCTGAGCATCGACTCGATCAAGCGCACCGAATTGATCGGTCTGCTCATCGACCGGCTCGGGCTGGCTACTATCGATACGGCGCTGGATGATTCGGTGGCCGAAGAACTGGCCCGGCTTCGGACAATACGCGGCATTGTCGACTTGATCACCAACCGGACCGCCGCAGCGGCACCGCCGCAGCGAGCGCGCCGTTACCTTGTCGAGGTCGCCGGGTTACCCCCGCTGGCGGTACCACGCGACACCTCGCTCGCTGGACGTCGGATCGCCATCGTCGGCGACGGTGTGGGGGTCGCACTGGAGCTGGCTGTGCTGTTGGAGCGGCGTGGCGCCGATGTGCGGCTCCTGAGCCCGGACCAGCCCACTGAGGTGACAGGGAGCGACGCCTTCATCTACCTAGCCGCGCTGGACCGGGGTCGGGCACCGCTGCTGCCGGATGGATTCACCGCGATCCGCGACGCCCTCCTCGGAGGGGTCGGCCAACTGATCGTGGTCACCGGCTCGGGGGGAAGGTTCGGGCGGGGACACAATGCCAACGGAGTTGCCGGGGTCGGGCTTCCCGGCCTCACTCGCACGATCGCTCGCGAGTACCCCAATCGTCTGGTTCGGACCGTCGACGTGGATCCTAAGGAGGAGCCGGCCCACATTGCTGGGTATCTGCTCGGTGAGCTGCTCACTCCCAACGCACCCACTGCGGTGGGCTACGCGGCCGGCGAGCGCGTCACGCTGCAACTCGCCGCCGCGCCACTGGACCCGGGCGCGGCCAGTGAACTCAATCTCGGGCGGAAGTCCGTGGTGTTGCTCACCGGTGGCGCCCGGGGCATTACTGCGCGGGTCGCAATAGGGCTGGCCCGGGCTGGCGCCGGCCACCTGGAGCTGATCGGCCGTACACCCGCGCCAGCTGGCGACGAGGACCCGATGACCGCAGCGGCGAGTGACCGAGCGGCGTTGCGCCGGGTGCTGGCGCAGGCCGGCGGGCGCACGCCGGCCCAGATCGAGGGGGCTACCAGCCAGATCCTGGCGCACCGGGAGATCCGGGCAACACTGGCCGAGCTGACCGGGGTAGCTGATTCGGTGCGCTACTCCGCGGTCGACGTGCGGGACCCGGCGGCGATGACCGCCCTGGTGGATGACGTGTATCGCCGGCATGGACGGTTGGACGGGGTTGTGCACGGCGCCGGCGTGCTGGCCGACCGGCTGCTGGCCGACAAGTCGCCTGAAGAGTTCGCTCGGGTGTGGGCCACCAAGGTCGACGGGGCGCGGGCGCTGGCAAGCGCGGTCCGGGACGATCTCGGCTTTCTTGTGCTGTTCGGCAGCGTGTCGGGAGTGTTCGGCAACCGCGGGCAGGTCGACTACGCCGCCGCCAACAGCGCGCTGGACACGCTGGCCCGGATCTGGGCCAGCCGGACCCGGGGCCGGGTGGTCGCGGTCGACTGGGGTCCCTGGGCGGCACCCGATCACGGGACCGGGATGGTTTCCGCCGAGGTGGAGCGCGAGTACGCACGGCGCGGTATCGGGCTGATCGAGCCCGAGGACGGCGTCGCGTGTCTGCTCGCCGAGCTTGCCCGCGGCACCGAACCCCAAGTGATGTATATGCGCGGCGAGCCGGCGGCATTCGAAGTCGGTCAGGATGGCTGAACCGACCGAGGTGGCCATCGTGGGAATGGCCGCAGTTTTCCCTGGCGCACCCGACTTGGGAACCTACTGGTCCAACATCTTGGCCGGGGTGGATGCGATCAGCGACGTTCCGGCCTCGCGCTGGGACCCGTCGTACTACGATCCCGAGGCTGCCGCCACCCGCCGCAGCGACCGGCTGTACTGCCGCCGCGGGGGGTTCGTCCAGGCAGCCGCCTTCGACCCGACCCGATTCGGGATCACGCCTCTGTCGGTCCCCGGCACCGAACCCGACCAGCTGCTAGCGCTGCACGCGGCAGCGGAAGCGGTCGCCGATGCCGGCGGTGAGGATCGGCTCGGCGACCGGTCCCGGGTTGGTGTGATCCTCGGTCGCGGTGCCTACCTCACCGCAGGTTTGGCTCGGCTGGATCAGCAGATCCGGACCGCCAACCAGCTCGTCACCACCCTGCGTGAGTTACTCCCGGATCTGGACGAGGCGCGGTTGGACACAGTCCGCATCGCGTTCCAATCCCAGCTCGGCCCAGAACGGCCGGAAGAGGCGATCGACCTGGTGCCGAACCTGGTCGCCTCCCGGGTGGCCAACCGGTTCGACCTCGCGGGCCCGGCTTACACCGTCGACGCCGCCTGTGCCTCGTCGCTGATCGCTATCGATCATGCCGTCGCGGAGCTGACCGCTGGGCGCTGCGACGTCGTGCTCGCTGGCGGGGTGCACCACTGCCACGACATCACGCTGTGGAGCGTCTTCAGCCAGCTCGGCGCTCTGAGCCGTAGCCAGCAAATTCGGCCCTTCGACCGCGGCGCCGACGGCATTCTCATCGGCGAGGGCACCGGAATCGTCGTGCTCAAACGACTCGTTGACGCCGGCAACGACCGGATCTACGCAGTTATCCGCGGAACCGGGATGGCCAGCGACGGCCGAGCGAGCAGCCTGATGAGCCCACGCGCCGGCGGCCAGGTGCGAGCCATCGAGCGGGCTTGGAGGGTCGCAGCCCTAGATCCCACCGAATCCGGTGCGCTCGGCTTACTGGAGGCGCACGGCACGGCGACCCCCGCCGGCGACCAGACCGAGCTGGCCTCGCTGACCCAGGTATTCGGACCGCCGAATGGCGCCGGTCGCGATATCGGCATCGGATCGGTCAAGTCGATGATCGGCCACGCCATGCCGGCCGCCGGGGTGGCGGGGCTCATCAAAGCGGCGATGGCAGTGCACCACGCTGTGCTGCCGCCCACCCTGCACTGCGAGGACCCTCATCCGGCGCTAGCCGGTACCCGCTTCGTACCGGTCGCTGAGGCCCGACCATGGCCGTCCGACGCTTCCACGCCGCGCCGGGCCGGAGTCAACGCATTCGGCTTCGGCGGCATCAACGCGCACATCATCCTGGAGCAGCCACCGGGTTCCCAACGGCCCTCAAGATCGCGACCCACCGGTCCCGAGCGGGTGCTGCTACTCGCCGGGCGCACACCGGCCGAGCTGGAGCAGCAGCTCGTGGTGCCGGATACCGGCTTGCTCGACCGCGACGACGCTAACGCCCCACCGCAGGACCGTCCATGCAGGCTGGCGATTGTCGCGCCCACGGCGCGCCGGCTCGCGTTGGCTCGCAGGATCGTCGCGCAGGGCACACCGTGGCGGGGGCGTGACGACGTCTGGTTCACCACCACACCGCTGCACCCAGAGCCCGCACCGGGTCGACTCGCGTTCATCTTCCCAGGCCTGGAACAGGGGTTCGAGCCCAGGACCGACGACGTCGCCGACCACTTCGGGCTAGATCGGCCGGATCTCGGAGACACAGCAATCCTCGGCCAGCACGGTGTCGGTGTGTTCACTGTGGGCCGGCTGCTTCACGCGGCGTTGCGCGAGCTCGGCGTGATACCCGACCTGGTGGCCGGGCACAGCATCGGCGAATGGAACGCGATGGCTGCCGCCGGTATCTACCCGCGCCGCGCAGTTGAGGAACTGCTCGCCTCGTTTGACCCCGCCACGCTCCACGTCCCCGGGCTGGCGTTCGCCGCGCTCGGCTGCGGTGCCGAACAGGCCGCCCAGATCATCGACGGGGTGAACGAGGTCGTGGTCTCACACGACAACTGCCCGCACCAGTCGATCATCTGCGGTGAGCAAGCTGCCGTAGTCGCCGTGCTGGACCAGGTGCAGGCGCGTGGAATCACCGGTCAAGTGCTGCGGTTCCAGTCCGGGTTCCACTCACCGATGCTCACGCCGTACCTGAACCAGATCTTGGACACTTTTGCCTGCCTACCGGTGCGACCACCAGCCCGCCCGATCTGGTCAGCCACCACCGTCGACCGCTACCCCGACGATCCCGACCGCATCCGCGACCTCGCCACCCGCCACCTGCTTGAACCGGTACGTTTCGGCCCGCTTATCAGACGGTTGTACGACGCCGGGACGCGGGCCTTCATCCAAATCGGCACCGGGAGCCTACCCGGATTCGTGGCCGACACGCTAGCTGGCTTGCCGCACCTCGCAGTGACGGCCAACACGCCCCGGCGGTCCGGTCTTGACCAACTCCGACGGGTCGCTGCCGCATTGTGGGTGGAAGGCTGGGCACCGCGGTTCGATCGGCTGCCCCGCACGCCACGGGCTCAGACACCGGGGCACTCAGCGTCCAGCGGTCCAGTGATACCTCTCGATCTCGGTGCGCCGATGGTCCGGCTAGGGAACAGCGCCGCCACGCTGATCCCGACCCACGCCGCACCCGCCCGGCCGGCGGAGCTCCGTGGGCACCCGGTGCTTGTCGAGTTCGACGCGGCACTGCGGGATGCCACATCCGCCGCCACCGATGTCCTGGCATCCTGGCCACGGACCAGCCCCAGGCAAACCAGTAGTGCACGAACGATCTCGCTGGCGACCATGCCGTACCTCGCCGACCATTGCTTTTACCGGCAACCGGTCGGCTGGCCTGAGTCGGCCGACCGGTACCCAGTGGTGCCGTTGACCACGGTGCTCGAGCTGATGACAGATGCCGCCCGGGCGCTAAGCCCTGGCCGAAAGGTCATCGGGATCAGCGACGTCCGGGCGCTGCGCTGGCTTGCGGTCACCCCGCCGGTCACTGTCAGGACCAGCGCAACGCTGCACCCGGACGGCAATGTGTCCGTGACGCTCGACGGCTATGCGCGCGGCACGGTGCTGCTCGCCGACAAATACCCAGGCTCGCCGCAACTGCCCCATCGGCCGCTCACTGGGGAACGGCCCTGCGAAGTCACCGCGCAGGCCCTGTACCGAGATCGGTGGATGTTCCACGGCCCGGCCTTCCAGGGTGTCGCCGAACTCGGCCCGGTGGCCGACGACGGGATCGTCGGCGAGCTGATCGCGCCGCCCGCGCCCGGGGCGCTGCTGGACAACGCCGGGCAGCTACTCGGCTTTTGGATCATGATGCGGACCGCACAGAATCGGCTCGCGTTCCCGGCCGGGATTGACCAGGTGCACTACTACGGTTCGCCGCCCAAGCCCGGCGAACGGGTGCGATGCGTGATCCGGATCAGGTCTTTCTCCGCCACCGAGGTTATCGCTGACCTTGAGCTGCGGCGCGCGGACGGTCGGCTCTGGGCCAGCATCGACCGGTGGACCGACCGCCGATTCAATACCGACGAGGTGACGTGGCCGGTCTTCCTCTTCCCGGAGCACAACCGGATCGCCCAGCGTCAAGCTGACGGGTGGTTCCTAGTCGAGGATCGGTGGCCGGACCCGGCAACCCAAGAGCTGATCATGCGCCGCTATCTCGGCGCCGCCGAGCGTGCGGACTACCAGCGGCGGACCCCACGTGCGGCGCGGCAGTGGCTGCTGGGTCGGATCGCAGTCAAGGACGCAGTCCGGCAGTGGTTGTGGGACGCCGGTGCGGGCCCGATCTTTCCGATCGAGGTCACGGTCAGCAACGACGCCTCGGGACGGCCGCGGGTCACGGGTCCCTTTCTCGAGGCGCCGGAGGTATCCCTCGCGCATACCGGATCGCTAGCCGCGGCGCTGGTCGGCCATCCCGGGTGTATGCCCGGCGTGGGCATCGACATCGAGCAGATCACAGACCGGGATGATCAGACCTTGGCAGCGATCTTCACTGACACCGAACGCGGCCTGCTCAGCACCGTGTGTTCGTCGGACCCGGCGCGGTCCAGCTGGGTAACCCGGTTCTGGGCCGCCAAGGAGGCTGTCGCCAAAGCCGTAGGCACCGGGTTGGGAGGACGCCCACACCAGTTTGCGGTCCAACGGATCGACGGAGATCGGCTGCTAGTCGCGCTCGGCGAGGGTGCACCCAGCCGCTGGGTACAGACCACGGTGAGTGCTGACACTGAGCCATATGCGGTGGCCTGGACCTCGCCAGAGTTGGCGGGTCTCGAGCCCGAACAGATCCAGCGCACGCAGGAGGGGGCAATCGGATGACGCATGACCAGATCCTGGCCGAGGTTCGAGCGATGCTGACCGAGATCATCGGTGCGGAATACGCTCTCAGTCTCGACATCTGTATGGACAGTTCATTCGACGCAGATCTCGAACTGGAGAGCATCGAGTTCGTCAAGCTATCCACGATGCTCACCGAACGGTACGGCGACCGAGTCAATTTCGTGGCTTTCCTCGCGACCAAGGAACTTGACGAGATCATCGAGATGACGGTCGGTGAGGTCGTCACCTACATTGCGAACTGTTTGGCCTTCGCGGGCGCGATCGATGGCTGAGATTATCGCGGGCGGCGTCCGGTTCCACGTTCAGCGGCTGACGCCCCGCCACAGATTAACCCAACCAGAGCACCCGGTCGTGTTCATCCACGGGCTGGGCATGGACAATCTGTCCAGCTTCTACTACACGCTAGCCAACCCGGTGGCAGACGCCGGCGCTGAGGTCATCCTGTACGACCTACGCGGTCACGGTCTGTCCGAACGACCACGTACGGGCTACCAGGTACGCGACTCGGTCGCCGACCTAGCCGGCCTGCTCGACGCGCTGGCCATCGAAGGGCCGGTGCACCTGGTCGGCAACAGCTATGGCGGCATAGTGGCGCTCGGCTTCGCGGTAACACACCCCCACCGGGTGGCGAGCATGGTATTGATCGAGGCTCACTTCAACGTGGCTGGCTGGGCCGAGCAGATCGCGGCCGAACAGTCCAGGATGGAAATCGCTTTCGGCGCAAATGCGGCATCGGATTGGCTCCACCAGCTCGGCCGCAAGGTAACCCGACTAGTGGAAATGGCCGATGACCTGCTTAACCGCACCACCTTCCTGGCCGACCTGAAGACCGTGCAGCCGATCCCGATGAGCCGATTGCGTAACCTCAGCTGCCCTGTGCGGGCCGTATACGGCGAGGACTCCGACGTCGTCGGCTACGCCCGCAAGCTCAACGAGTACCTGCCACACTGCGAGCTGACAGTACTGGCCGGGTGTGGTCACTCGGTGCTCATGGACGCGACATCGGTGCTGCGCGAGATCGTCCTGGACTGGTTTGCCGCCCAAATTCCGTTGGGTGTCCGATGAGCCGCTTCCTGTTCGTGGTGCCGCCGCTGGTCGGGCATACTCTGCCCACGGTTGCGGTCGGCCAGGAACTGGCCGACCGCGGTCACCAGGTCGCCTGGGCCGGGCACGCCGAGATGGTCGGCCGGCTGCTGTCGCCGGGGGCCACGTTGATCCCGGTCGCGGCCAACTTCGGCGATCAGACACTGGCCCAGGTCCGCCAACGCTCACTGGGATTGCGGGGTGCGGTCGCGTTCCGGTTCTTGTGGTCAGAATTCTTGATCCCCCTAGCGGTCTCGATGGTGCCTGGCGTCACGGCCGCGGTGGACGAGTTCGCCCCGGACGTTGTGGTCGTCGACCAGCAGGCATTGGCCGGCGCGCTGGTAGCTCGCCAGCGCCGGCTGCCGTGGGCCACCTCGGCCACCACCTCGGCGGAGCTGACCGACCAGTTCGCCACCACTCCGCTACTTGGGACGTGGGCACGGCAGTGCCTGGTCGACTTCCAACGCCACTTGGCCGTGACAGAACCTGTTGACCTGAGGTTTTCCGACGGTCTTGTGCTGGCGTTCACGACGGCGACGCTGGTGGGGCCGGTCTGTGACTTCCCCGGGCATTACATATTCGTGGGCCCAGCGATCGGTGCCCGGGCCAGTGCACCGGAGTTCCCGTGGGACTGGCTAGACCCGGACCGGCAGCACATCCTGGTCTCGCTGGGCACCGTCAACGGGGGGGTCGGCCGGCGGTTCTTCGCCACCGCGGTGGCGGCGGTGGCGTCGCTCGCCGACCGGCTGCAGGTGATCATTGTTGCCCCGTCCGACGTGGTCGGCCCGGCGCCCGACCACGTCATGGTCCGCGAGTTCGTCCCCCAGGTTGACCTGCTCCCCCACCTGGACGCGGTAGTCAGCCACGCAGGTCACAACACGGTGTGCGAAGCCCTCGCGCACGGGGTGCCGCTGGTGGTGGCCCCGATCCGCGACGACCAGCCGGTGATCGCGGGACAGGTCGTTGATGCCGGCGCCGGTATCCGGGTGCACTTCGGCCGAGTTGGCGCCACCGAACTGGGCAACGCCATCACAACAGTCCTCGACGACCCGACCTACCGGGCCGCGGCACGGCGCGTACAGACCTCATTCGCTACGGCCGGCGGTGCCACAGTCGCGGCCGACCACCTGGAGAAACTCACATGAACGATCCTTTCGAAGCTCGCCGGCCCTACTACCAGGCGGAGCTGGCCGGCGGCGCCGAGCGTTTCCTCGAACCCCGCCGGGACACCTGTCCCTGGTGCGGATCCACCGAGCTGTCGGTACGGTTGCGGACTTCCGACCTCATTCAGCATAAACCGGGCCAATTCACGCTGGAGCAGTGCGGAGCCTGTAGGCACATCTTCCAGAACCCTCGACTCACGCTAGCCGGGCTGGACTTCTACTACCGCGACTTCTACGACGGTCTGGGCCATGAGTTGATTGAACGGGCATTCAACGCGGGCGGGTCGTCCTACCGCGGGCGCATCGACATGCTGAAGCGGTTCACCACGCCCACGAGATGGCTGGACGTCGGCGCCGGCCACGGCCACTTCTGCCGGAGCGCCCGCGAAGTTTGGCCGGACACCGTGTTCGATGGGCTAGACCTGAGCGTCAGCGTCGAGGAGGCGCAGCGCCGCGGCTGGGTCGACCACAGCTACCAGGGGGAGTTCGTCGCACTAGCCGACGAGCTGGCCGGCCAGTACGACGTGATCAGCATGCACCATTATCTGGAACACACCCGGGAGCCATTCGACGAGCTGGACGCTGTCGCCAAGATTCTGCCGGCCAGCAGCTATCTGCTGATCGAGCTGCCCGACCCCGAGTCCTCCTTCGGCCACGTACTTGGCCGCTGGTGGATGCCGTGGTTCCAGCCGCAGCACCAGCACATGATCCCGGTGCGTAACCTGGTGCAGGCGCTGACCGACCGCGGGTTCTCAGCGGTGGCCATCGAACGCGGCGCGGCCCACCAGGGCGGCGAACTGTTCCTCAGCCTGGCACTCGTACTCGTCGCCGTTGCCCCCGACCCGAGGCTGCCATGGCTGGCCGCCGAGCCGACGCGCTGGCGGCGGTTTCGGCACACCACCGTGTGGGCCGTGAGCCTGCCGCTGCTGATTCTCACGTACCTGCTCGACAAGCTGCTTCGCGAGATTGTGCGCCGCACCCACGGGGGCAACGCCTATCGCGTGCTGGCCCGCAAGGACGGCTGAGGGTGACCGCACCGGCGGACTTCGCCGGTCGGGTTGTCCTGGTTACCGGCGCTGCGTCCGGGATCGGGGCCGCCGTCGCCAGCCGTCTCGCCGCTGCTGGCGCCCACGTCGCGGTGGCCGACAACGACTGTATCGGCGCCGAACGCACAGTGCGCATGATCCGCGAGGCCGGCGGCCACGCCGAATCCATCGTGCTCGACGTCACCGACCCGGCCTCAGTCGAAGCCGCGGTCACCGCCACCGTCGCCGCGTTCGGCGCCCTGCATCTAGCGGTTAACAGCGCCGGAGTGACCGGCACCACCGCGCCCACCGGGGAATACGACCCAGAGGACTGGCGGCGGGTGATCGATGTCGACCTCACCGGCGTCTTCTACTGCCTGCGCTACGAGATCCCCGCCCTGCTCGCCGCCGGTGGTGGTTCGATCGTGAATCTGTCGTCAGTTTTCGGTAGTAACGGATGTCCACAGCAAGTCGCTTACGCCGCGGCCAAGCACGGTATCGTCGGCCTCACCAAGAGCGCCGCGATCGAGTACGCCTCCCAAGGCATCCGCGTCAATGCGGTCGCTCCTGGCTTCATCGAAACGCCGCTCCTGACCGAGGGTCTCACGCCGCTCAGCCGTCGAACTCTGGTCCGCGCTCATCCGATCGGCCGGCTCGGCACTGCCACCGAGGTCGCTGGGCTGGTCGCGTTTCTGCTCTCAGACCATGCCTCATTCATCACCGGGAGCTGCCACCTCGTCGACGGCGGTTACGCGGCACACTGGAAATAAGAAGATCACCTGCTGGAGGCTCACGTGCGCGCGTATCGCCGTGTCGTCCTCGCTGCCGCAGCGGGCGTGCTGGCTCTCCTGGGATTGCCCACCACCGGAGCCGCCGAGGCAATGAACGCATCAAAACATTTCGTCGCGCTCGGTGACTCCTACGCCTCGGGGCCAGGGATTCCTCAACAGCGAGCCGATCCGATCGGCTTCCAGCGCTCCACCCACAGCTACTCGGCAATGCTCGCCCAGGGATTAGGCATCCGGACTACACCGCCGTGAGTTGTGGCGGCGCGCGGACCGACGACATGACGGCTCCGCAGCTGTTGCGGCGGGGACCCAACCCACCGTAGTTCGACGCGCTTCGCCCGGACACCGATCTGGTCACGCTGACCATCGGCGGCAACGACATTGATCTCGATGATCGCTGGGTGACCTGCGCCCAACTCAGTCCCACCGACCCATCCGGCGATCCGTGTCAGCGCCACGCCACCGCCGGTGGCGCCGACCTCTACGCGCAGCGCATCGTCGCTGCAGCGCCGAAGGTCGGCCAGGTGCTGAAGGGCATCCGACTGCGCTCGCCGCGCGCGACGGTGCTGCTGGTGGGTTACCTACGGCTCCCGCCGAGCGCAACCGGCTGCTACCCCGCCTTTCCCATCGCCCGCGGTGACGTTCGCTACGTCGACGGGGTGGAGCAGCAGCTCACCGCCATGCTCGCTGACCAGGCCAGCAACCACGGCGCGGTGCTCGTCGACGCCTACGCGGGCTCACTTGGCCACGATGCCTGCCAACAGCCCGGCGTGAGATGGGTGGAGGGCAACAGGTGGCCGATCTAGCGTTGGGCGCAGTCAAGACGGCGACACTGCGTAGTTAATCGCTGGGCCCAGGTCAGCTGACCGGCAATGCTGCTGGCCTGGCGAAGCGCATGGCCACAGTGGTGCCGGTGGGACCGGTGTGTGTGGTCATCACGTCGGCGAGGTGGCGTGCTATCCAGATGCCCCTGCCGCGTCGTGCATCGGTGCGGGGCCGCTGGTAGCCGGTGGTCGCGGGAATGCAGGCGCGGCCCTGGTCGTCGACCTGGACGAACAAGGCGTCGAGAGTGGTCCAACCCCGCACGCAGGCGGGCGGCTTACCGTGCTCCAGGGCGTTAGTGGCGATCTCGTCGACCGCTATCACGATGTCGTCGGTGTCCTGGTCAGCCATACCGCAGCTTGCGCCCCAGCTACGCAGTCGCCGACGTAACTCCCCAAGATTGTCGGCGGAGTCGAGATGCACGAGCAGATCGAGATCAACTGGAGCAGCTGGTGGTGATCTTTGATCCCGGGTGAGGTAGTCGATGGGCAGGCAATACTCAGGGTTGGGAATCGGACCGCTTGTGTCCAGCAGCTGTGGATGGACTGCCCGGACGTGAGCCAGCACCTCGGGTGAGTAGCGGCGCTGGTCCCACAGACACACCACCGGATATCCATAGGGCGCGTAGACCTCGTTGGCCATTGATTCGTATCGCAGATACTGACTCACCCGGTCTGCATTGGTGTCCGCGTCGAACTCACCAATCACCCGGGTGCGGACGCCGGCGCGATGCTGCCGGGCGAGGTAGTCAGCGAACCCCTCGAACATCTGGCCCAGCTGGTCATAGGACACCCCCGAATAGCCCCACTGCACGCGGTCTGCGGTATCACCCAGGGCGTCATACAGCACTTGGCGGGTGTCCTCGGAGATCACGGCCAGGATGGTCTCGTGGCGTCGTAGGCCTTCATCAAGGTAAGGCAACAACAGGTTACGCAGTTGCTCGTCAGAGGCATAGATGGCCGCGACGTGGACACAGTCCCCAGTGGACGCATTCACGACGTCGTCCGCGCAACGCCGGAGTCGACACCGCGATCACCAGCAGTCTCGGCTACACCATCGCAAGTCATCGGATCAGAGGTACCCCGTCTCGACCGACTTACACCGCCGGCGGCACACGAGATGGTCAACCCTTGTCATCGACGTCGTACACCTCGGCCGCTGGCGTCGCTAGCAACAGCTCAGCCATCTCACGTTTCAGGACGGTCAAGCGGTCTTCCTGCTCAGCCGTCCGCTGCTCCATTTGCGCCAGCGCGATGAACTCCGTGCTCACGTAGCCATCACGAAGAGCGACCGTCACGCTTCGCCCCCGGTAACCGAGCCGGAAAACGAAGCGCTCGTGCGTCGGACCCCGTTCGGGACGCGCTAACGCGTCGTCGACGACGTACCGGCCCTCAGTCACCGCCCGGGTGACCATTTCGAACGCGTCGCGCGCGCCGGGTCCAGCGAAAGCCGTGTGCACCTCGATCTCGCGCCGCTCCGGGGTGCCATCAGGCTCAAGCAGCGGCAGCGCCCTCTCCATCACCTTCACGGCGTGCGCCACGCCGCCCGGGGAACCCGGCCCGTGGTAGAGCATCACGTCGTCGAATGTATAAACCAACGCACTGCCCTGGTCGGTAAGCTCGATCGTGCTGATCATCGGCGCTCCTTGTTGTTCGGACGGCTCGTCGCCAGCGGCGTCGACCTGGAATCATCGCCCCGATGATCCCCCGCCATCCACGGCGACCGGTCGGGACAGTGCGCTGGCGCTTTGACGGCGAAATCGCCGCCTTCGGCACGACCTCGGGCCACCGCATCGTCGTCGGACGGTGGCCAGTGTCGCCGTTCGGCCCGATCAGCGATGTCATGATCGAAACACCCGATGGAACCAGATTGTTGATCGCGCCGAGCGAGGAGGTCGCCCGGTTCGTCGCCAGCACCTACCGCTTCGATTCTGTCGAAGTCGCACCGGTGGAGGTGATCCGCCAGCCGAAGCGGGTGGTGGTGCTGGCCGGACAGCTGCGAGCCGACCTGATCGTCGGAGCCAGAGGCTGGCTCGGGTTGCTCTTGCGAACCGTGCCGCGGCGAGTGGCCACTACTCCGGCGTGGGCGACTGTGCTGGATCCGTTGGTCCGAGCGGTGCTCCCCGGCGTGCGCACCCGGGGTAGCGCCGGCGCCGGACGCACGGAGTGGTACGGGGCTTGGGATCTCCATCCACTGGTGTCTGCCACCGCCAGCTGGCAGGGGGCTGACCTCGGCACCATGGCCGAGGTCAGCCCACCGGTCCGGTTCGGCTTTGGCTCGACGCCACGCCGACCCTCAATCGTCGGCCTGACCACGACGGTGCAGCTATGAGTCACTGCCGCCACTGTTCCCGCCAATCGGGATGCGCGTCGTATACCGAGGCGACCAACCCCAGCATGGTCTCGTCGTACTGGTGATGAATTTCCCTGCGGATAAACGCGGCCTTCTCGGCAAACGGCACCGGAACACGTTCCTCCATCGCCTGCACCGGACCGCCCACCAGCAGCAACCCGCGGTGATCGTCGGTGCGCATGATGCGCAACCGGCCACGCCGCTCAGCTTCTTCGAGGTAGGGAAGTTCACCTGCCTTCGAATCGCCGCTCGTCGTCGGCGAGCCGGTCAAGCACGAAGTCACTCAGCTCATCCATGTCGGCCCCGTCGCTGTCTGCAATTCCACGATCCTGTCGCCGGCTCGCATCCGAGCGTAGCGTCACCCGATGACCATGCGGTGCGCAGCGTTGACCGGCCGCCGTCTTCCTGGACACATGACGTGAGTGGCGATCTACGCGCAGCAATGAGTCGGTGCATTTTTGGCGAAAAATTGGCGGGCCCCTTGCGCTCATCGCCGATGACCGGCTTTCCTGAGCTTGGGCGGCTGTTTGGGC
The DNA here is from genome assembly GCA_032230565.1 of Pseudonocardiales bacterium. Classification (GTDB taxonomy): domain Bacteria; phylum Actinomycetota; class Actinomycetes; order Mycobacteriales; family Pseudonocardiaceae. The sequence continues at coordinate 14,629 of JAVXWL010000126.1, forward strand.
TCCGTTTTCGTGCCCGTCAACTCCACGCCTCTTGGGCAGTAGGGATAATCATAATGGGTGCGATGGTCCTGACGCTGGCGCTAACCAGCGCTCTGCTTATCATCGGAATTGTCGGCACAGTTATCGGGATCACCCGACTTGTCTATCCCTCGGGGGGCCGTCGCCATCGCCCGATGCGACCAGGTAGGGACATCACAGGACGCTAAAACCGCGTCACTGCTCACAGGTCAAGGATGAGCCGCTCGCTGCGGGCCCGGGAGACGCAGATCAGCATCGCGCCAGCCGCGCGCTCCGTACTGCTGAGCAATTTGTCGCGGTGATCGGGTTCGCCATCCAGAACTTCGGTGCGGCAGGCACCACAAACGCCTTGCTCACATCCGGTCGAGACCGCGGGAGTGACGTCGCGGATCGCTTGCAGGACGCTGCGGTCGGCGGGCACGTTGATGATGCGCCCAGTGCGGCGTAGTTCGACGTAGAGTTCGGCGCCCCCGCTGGCCTCCGTGCCGGCGAAAGGCTCACTGTGCAGGTGCAGATCCGGCCTGGTGGCGACCCGCTCCTGCACCGCGTCCAGCATCCGGTCCGGGCCACAACAGTAGACAGCGGTGCCCGCCGACGCAGCAGCGATGATCGCGTCCAGGTCCGGGCGGCCGCGTTCGTCTGCGGGCGTGACCTCGACCCGGTCGGGACCCAGCGCACGGATCTCGTCGAGAAAGGCCATGCTGGCTCGGCGTCGGCCGGCGTAAACGAGTTTCCATTCGCCACCCGCGGCGGCCACCCGGGCCACCATTGCCATTATCGCGGTGATCCCGATCCCGCCGGCGATGAACAGGTAGGCCCGGCTGGGCACCAGCGGAAAAAGGTTCCGCGGCCCCTCAACGGTGATCAGCTGGCCGGCTCGGGCGTCGGTGTGTACTTCCACCGACCCGCCACGTCCACCGGGAACCTGCAGGATCGCGATCCGGTATGAGGAGGTGTCGCTCGGGTCGCCGCACAGCGAGTACTGCCGGCGCCGGCCTGAGGGCAGCGCCAGCTCGATGTGTGCTCCTGGCTCCCATTTCGGCAACGGCGTCCCGTCAGGAGAATCCAGCCGCAGTGACAAGACGTTGTCGGCCTCCCACGTCGTCTGGCCGATAAGCAGCCGCATCCCATTGGCGGATACCGGAGCCCGACTCGCCGTCCTCGGCTGCGGCACGAAGGGTACGGGCATCTCCGTGTCGCGCGGATCCTCGGGCGCTGCTGCGGCTGCACCAGCCGGTTTCGCGGTGAGCAGGCGCAACGCCGACAGAAACAGGATCACCAGCCCCGCCACAAGGCTCGCCCAGTGCAAGATTGGGTTGCTGGTGTCACTACCGGCAAGCACGGTGTGCGCGCTGGCCAAACCAAACAGGGGGAACGCCAGCAGATGCAGACGGCGCCACCATCGCCAGGACAGTACGGCCCGCGCCGAGGACGTCAGCGCGAGCGCGGTTAGGAGATACACGGCCAGCACCCCGCAACCCTGGGCCACCGGATTGTTCGGCCGGACGAACGGGACGATCAGCTCCTGCACACCGATCCGCAACTGGTCAGAGGCCAGCACGGAGGCCAGGTGAATTACGGTGAAGACCACTGCGAGCGGCCCGAGGAACTCGTGGACGCCCTGCGTCCACCTACGAGTGCGTCCTCGGGTGAGCTGCGTTCCGAGCACCAGTCCGCCTATCACCGAGGCCGCGAGCAAAGCCCAGGCTATGAGACCGGACGCGCGGGCCACGTACCACCACACCAGCGAGTCGACCTGCGCTGGGATGGATCCCGCCGACCCAGCGGTGGCCACCGGAATCGCCGATCCTGCCGAGGACTCGAGGCCGAACCCTCCGACAAACGCTCCCAGCGCGAGCGCGCTGACACATCCCGTCATGGCGATCGAACCAGCCCAGACGATCGCTTGACGCCGCTGCATAGCCGCTCCGTGAATGTCCAGATTTCGGTGACTTAGGGCAGCCCAATTACAGGAAATGGCCAGAGTGCCCCCTCACCTCCAGTCAACATTGCACGCTGGTGGCTACTTGAATCCCGCACTCGGACCGCTAGCCACCACACTGTGATACCACAGTGACCGATTAATCGGGTCTTAGTCATCCGGGGAAGGAATGGCTCGACTTCGTCGCCCGACACAGATGCGGAAGATGGACCGAACAACCTCATGGTTCATGGCATCTCCTCCGCTTCTCGAACCCGACGCGGCGCCGCACTCGCGTTAGCCCGTGCATCTGCTCGATACCGTTGAGAGTAGTAGAGCCGACCAACACTGTCACCACCTTCTCACCGATGTATGACGCAAGTAACTCGCATGGCGGGTATCATGGGCCACTCGGCGCAGGTGATATCACTGCTGCCGTTGCGAGTGGCGCGAAAACCCGATGGCACATACTCGAACGTGGCGGTACTAGGCCGGTTGAGGCCGCCACTCCGAGCGCGGCGTGACCCAGCGTGTGCAAGCTTAGATTAGCAGTGTACTAAAGTACGTACGCTCCCACAGCACAATGCATATGCAATTGCATCCCTACTTATTCCGGGCGGGTGACCGCCTAGACCCGGCCTTCGTCGGGCCCGTTTGTCCGGTAGCGTCACGCCATGCACTGCGGCTGGCCTTCCCTTTCCTATCCGGAGTGGAGCGCGACCTGCGACACGCTCCACGCGCACACCCAGGTCCTCGGTAAGCTGGCTGCCGCGATCGCCCCACCCGAACCCCAGCTCCAACACGCGGCGCTGCGGCTGACCGCGAGGGGATGGGAAACGGCCCCGCTGGCTGCGACCGACGGCTCAGGGGCACTGGTCGTTACCCTCGATCTACGAACCCATGAGGCTGTCGTCGAGCACAGCGACGGCAACCAGCAACGCATTGCGCTCACCCCCGACCGACCGGTGAGCGAGGTAACCCGCGAAGTACTCACAGCGGTCCGCCGCCTCGGGGCCTCGGTCGACGTCGACCTGACCCCGCAGGAAGTACCGTGGAGGGTGCCGCTCGATGAAGACAACGAGCACCAGCGTTATGACCCTGGTCAGGTCAGTTCATACTTCGCCGCCGCGACCCGCGCCGCACTCGTCCTGGCAGCATTCCGAGCGCCATATCGCGGACGCTCGACGCCGGTCAACGCGTGGTGGGGTTCCTTTGATCTTGCGGTGAATCTGTTTTCCGGCCAGCCGGCCGAGCCACCGTCGGACGACTTCATCATGCGAAACGCGATGGATGCGCAGGAGGTCGCCATCGGCTGGTGGCCTGGCGATCCGCGATACGGCAAGGCTGCGTTCTATGCCTATGCGCATCCAGCGCCGGAGGGCTTCGAGAACGCGACGCTTTTCCCCGCGACGGCGCGCTGGGATGCGGCGCTCGGCGAGTACATCCTGGACTGGGACGACGTGTGCCGCAGCCCCGACCCGCACGCGGTTGGGCTGGAGTTCGCCCGCTCAGCATTCCGCCATGCCTGCACGGTATGCGAGTGGGATCCAGCCCTTCTGGCCAGCGCTGAGGGCACTCCACCGCCTATCCTCTAAGACACGTCGCGGGGTTGCCCGGCAACTCAGCGTGAGGTGCTCCGCCCGCCGGTCGTTCCAGCTTGCTCGGCGGCGCCCTGGACCCGCAGATCCGGTGGAGAGAACGGTCTCTCTCACTCGCTGACCTGGGCCCGACCCGCGTCACGACAACCCAAACGGGGCGGACAATATGATGTACGCGATGCAGGCTGAAAGGTACTCTGAGGTGGTAATGCGCATTTAGCGACACGAGTCCCGATCTCTCCGGCTCGACGCGTGGCGATCGGATAGATGACCGGACTCGCCGAGCGGTGCGGCATGCTGCTCTAGATTCCGGTGACGCACTGACCAGTGGGTGTCGACGGGGAGAACCGTTGGCTCCCAGCCGAGCAGAAGGGCACTCTTCTGCGCAGCAGGTCCAGTGCGTCGCAGCCGGTGATGCACGCGATCGTCGGCGACAGCATTGTGGGCAAGATCTCGCTGGCCGCTGGACCGCTGACCCGGATGGGGACACATGTACATCATTGGCTACATCGCAGCAATTCTGGCAGCGATCATCGTCCTTTTCGTGCTCACACTCGGAGTGCTGTCCTTGTCAGATGTCCGCCGCTACATGCAGATCCGCAAAATGTGACGCTGCACCTTCAAGGCGCGCGCCCGGTCCACCCGCGATAATTTAGCCGAAGCGGCGAGACCGGGCGCGCCGCCGTCCGCCGATTGTGTGGCAGCACTGGAAGAGCCAGCAGCCAGTGAGGTGGCCACTGAGCGCACGGCGTCAACCGCAGCCTGGTAGTCAGGTTCCTGCATCTGATCGTCTACGCACTCGACGTGTACCAACCGGCGGTCCGCATCAAGGGCGAAGACAGCGCGCTGCTCCCACCGTCGGGTCTCGATATCGCAGATCGGCGTGTCGAGCGAGTTCATAACGTTCAGGATGCGAATGGAGCCGTCCGAGTCGGTGAGCCTGACACCCTGGCTCGCCTGGCCGTCGAAGTGGTCGAGGGTGAAGTCCGAGGCGATTTCACTCCGGTTGAGCTTCGGCCCTATGACAGTCAATCTCTCCTCGAACTCGTACGCCTCCCTGCGCGCTCAGCCGTCATGTGGGCCGAATTTACAGAGCGGACACTCGTCGACGGTCGACTCGACTAAGAGTGTCGAATACACGCGTATCCGGGGACGGTAATGACTGGCCGTTGCAGACCGTGGAGGCACCTGCCTAAGCCGGAGATGCAGACGGTCGCGTTGGTGCCGGAGGCCCCCCGGAGGCACCTTTTACTATAGCTTGGGAGACCTATTCGGCCAGTGGTCTGGGTCTCAGCCGCGGACGCAAGGCCACGAGTGAATGTTCGTGTCAGCATGAGGGTATGGTCTCACCGGCTGTGAGCGATGACGCTGGAACCTTTCTCTATCCCCGCCGGTTTTACAGTGCGCGGGAGCGCAATGAGCGGTTGGGCCGCTGGCTCCGCATCGTTGCGGGGGTCACGACGGTGGATGAGCGGTTGCTTGACCGGTTGGGGCGGCGGATGTTTGCCCGCGACGAGCTCGGTGCCCAACTGGTCAGGGCGATGCGCCGGTCGAAGGACGACCCGGAGCGGGTCGCCATGGCGCAGTTTAAGGATGCCCTCGCTGACGGGATCGGGGCCGTGCCGGACGCGCCGCAGGCGCTGCGCGAATTTTTCGCGGTGGTCGATGACGTGCCGGATTGGGTGGACTTCGATTTGCTCGAGCGAGGGGCGCGGGCGTTTCGACGGTTCGGGCGCAGCCGCGACGACGTCCTGCTGCAGCTAGCGCTGATCGGTGGTTACCGGTTCGCCGGACCGGCCGACCTGCTGGTGCGAACCGGTGGCCTGACCGGTTCGAACGCCATGCGTCGGCTCGGGGAGACCCATAAATGGGTCGACGCGGTAAGTGCACCGGCGGGGATGCGTCGAGCTGGCGAGGGTTTCAAGCTCACCGTTCACGTGCGGGTCATGCACGCCTTGGTTAATCAGCAGTTCGAAACCAACGGTCGCTGGAACATCCTGAAGTACGGCCTGCCGATCAACCAGGCTGACCAGGCCGGGACGCTGGGGCTGTTTAGCAGCACGGTCCTGCTCGGAGTACGAGCGCTCGGGCGCATCGTGACCAAAGCTGAGTCGCTGGCGATCATGCACTTGTGGAAGTTCGTAGGTTGGCTGATGGGAATCGACGAGGACTGGCTATTCGACACCGAGCGTGAGCAGAACGTCTTCAACTACCACGTGCTACTCGCCCAAGCAGATGCCACACCAGCTGGCGCCGCCCTGGCCGCGGCGCTAGTCAATGGACAACTCACCCAGAACTACGGGCACCTGAACACTGTTCGCGGCCATTACGCGCGGCTGCGCACATTGAGCATGCTGCGCTACTTCCTAGGCAAACAAGGCCTACACGACCTGAACTTGCCCATCACACCTGTCTGGGCCGTCCCTCCCATCATCGGGCGAAACCTGATCGAATCAGGATTGATTGCCCGTTCCCGCCTCGGGCGTCACTACCTCGAACACGCGGCCGACCGAAGCTCACAACGCCTGCTAAAGCTTAGGTTCGGCACCGCGCCAGCGGAAATCGGCGCACTGCCCACCTGAACTCCGCGCTTCGCGGCGACGTGACGTTCGCTCTATAGGTGGGAAGACGGCGAAGACCTTCTGTTCCGTAGTAGTAGCGTGACGTCCGCGAACGAAAAATGTTGACGTTGGTGGTGATGCAGGCAGGCCGACGAGGCCCTGCCGGTGGGTTGGTGAACCGTGCGGCGTCCGCAAGCCGCCGCGCCGCCTTCGGATCCTGAACCCCGGCTACCCGGCACTCTCTCCCCGCGCAAGCTCCAGCCGCTGACGGAGCGTCAACGGCAGCCGAAGTCTGACCCCCTGGCGGCACGTGGGTTCAAGGGCGGATCTCGGTGATCGTCGCGGCTGATCGACCATCGGGCGGTGTGGTCCTCGAAGCGGCTGGCCGAGCGTGCGTGGTGAAAGGGCTCATTGACGGGCAGCCGCTCACCAACCGTTTCCGCTGGCAGCGGTCATCGTTGCGTAACTGTGAGAGGCAACGAGCGAAGGGACGTCGCGTCCGATACACCGCAGTACGCGCTGACGGCAGTTGAGCGATCGGGTCCAGCGATCCGAGCAGCTCTGCTTGCGCATGCGCCCGAGAGGTGCGCGAAGTTTGAGGAAGAGTTTCGCTCCGCACTCGCACTGGCCGCACAGGACCTTGACCTGTCGGGGCCGCAAGCGGTGCTGGTTCACTGGCAGGCAGTGGCCATGATGGCAGCGAACCCACTCACCGCTGACGAACGCGGGCAGATCGAACGCGCCAAAGCAGGCGATGTCAGTGGGCTGCTTAGCTGGCACCAAGATAAAAACGGGAGCTGGGTGCGGCGGTAAATGCCGCGCTACACACTAAAGTCGGTCACGGAGGCTGACAGACAGTACGCCAACCTTCCCGAGGCCACGCGACTACTTGCCGACCGGCGCATCCAAGAGTTGCTGGACAATCCCATCGGAAGTCCAGACAGCGAATACGACTCGCAATTTGATCAATGGTCGATCCCAATTGGCCACGATAAGGGATGGATCGTTTATGTCATCGTAGAGAACGCTCGACTGGTGACCCTGCTTCGATTCCTTCCCGGCCTCGACTAAGCAGCAGGGCATGAGAACCATTTTGGCAGAGCAAATTGGCCCAGCGGATATCCTGCGCCATTGGTGCCCTGCAGTGCGCGCGGTCTGCGACGGCGCAGCGACGGTACTGGTCGACAAGAAGGATGCGGCGTGTGAAGCAGTCGATGCAGTCCTGGGCTATTCGACGGACCGTCGGACGGTGTCGATAAGGATGTCGATGAGATGGTGACGCGCTTTGGAGCTCATGCCGGTGAGAACGGCTTGCAGGCGTCTAGCGGTGTCTGGGTCGGTGTCGCCGATAATCTGTTGAGCCTCCGGGGTGAGAGTCAGGTGGATGCGTCGACGGTGGTGCGGGTCCGGCGTGCGGCACACCAGCCCGGTACCGGTCAGTCGATCAACCATCGCGGAAGTGGCCGGCGGTCTAGTCCCTAGAGCCTGAGCCAGCTCGGTGAGGCTGACCGGGGCCAGCGCACCGATGAGGTGCAGCGCGGTGAGTTGCAGGAGCGTCATCCCGCGGCCTGCCCAGACAGCGGGGCTGGCCATGACCACTGCCCGCAGGTGAGCGACGAGCCAGTCGATGTCCTGCGCCGTGACCACCATCGCCTGGTGGCCTCCTGTAGCAGCAAAGTCGCCACAGGACCTACCGATGCTGGCCAGTGACACGCCGCGAGCATCAGCTCCCCGACGCCCACGCTCATGACTGACCGGCATGTGGTCTCCCTAGGGCCAATCCCGACGTTTCTCCATCGTCCATGGCATGCACCTGTGACCGAACATGCGCTGTGTCCACTGAGAGAGTGAGACGCGGAGTGTCCATACAGATACACCGGCTTCGAGCTAGGTGTTGTTGACCCCACCACGGGAACGTCACGTTGTTCGCCCGGGCGGCTCGTATCCGGGGGCGTTTCATACCTGTTGCATCGGGGCGCTGGTCCCGGTCTTTACAGGGTGGACGGCTTTTTTTGGGGAACTCGGTGGAAATTTCAGGCTATCGAGGGAGTCGCTGATGCCTTTATCCACATACTCAGAGCTCGGATGAGGCCTGCATCGCGTCAAGCTCGCTGGGCGCTCAGTCACCAGCCCGGCACTTCTCAGTGATCATCGTGCCCGGCCTGCCCGGGGTCGTGCTGTTGTCAAACCCCAGGGAGCGGCCAGGTCACGGCACGGCATCACCCCCTCCCGGTGCGGGGAGCTCGGGAGCCAGCTCTACGTGCGACCCTGCGACTAACAGAGCCCCGCGCGCGGCGTGATGACTAAGGCGGGAGTTCGCTTGGCCCTCAGCACATGGAGCAGGACTTGTCGTGCTCAGTAGTGGCCCAGGGCGTATTTGACCGAGCGACGTGCAGGTCGTCTGCCGTGTGCAGGGCGGTGGCCCTCAGTCGTCCGTCGGGCGCTCCCGGTTCTGAATACCATTTCGGAGTCGAGCAACCGGATGCAGCGTCTCTTCACGGGGAACGTTTGAGAAGTCGACAATCGGGGCACTCAGTCGCTCGCAGCAAAGGGAGAGGAATGATGGCGAGTCGACGACGCCTTGGCCGGGTGCGTGCCTGCCGACCGCCTCGAAGCGCGCGGAAGCAGGCTGTAGCTGGCCGCCAGCCGTGCGAGCTTGTCGAACTGCATGCGGCTGTGGGCACAGCCGTACGGCTCTACAGCTAATCCTGCGTAGACAATGGAGATGATGCTGGCTTCTGTCGGGGCGACAGGTAAGCACGCTTGAGGACCCCCCGGGGAGTGGCAATGGTAGTGACCGACGAGGGTAAGTTGATCGCTGGACGCTACCGCATAGCCTCGCGCTTAGGCAGTGGGGCGATGGGGGTGGTGTGGCAAGCACGTGACGAGCGCCTACACCGCACCGTCGCAATCAAACAGGTGCTATTGCCGTCCGCGCTGAGTGGCATCGAAGCTGAGGAGGCCAACCGTCGGGCGATGCGGGAGGGGCGTATCACCGCCCGGTTGCATCACCCGCATGCTATAGCCGTCTTCGATGTGGTGGAGTATGAGGGCCAACCATTTTTGATCATGGAGTATCTGCCGTCGAGAAGTCTGGCAACAGTACTGTCCATAAAAGGCGTACTGCCCGACACAGTCGCCAGGATCGGCAGCCAGATCGCCTCCGCGTTTGGCCGCCGCGCATAAGGCTGGCATTATCCACCGCGACATCAAACCGGGCAACATACTGCTCGCGGACGACGGCACGGCGAAGATCACCGACTTTGGCATCTCTCACGCCGTTGGTGATGTCACCGTGAGCGCCACCGGAATGCTGGCCGGGACGCCAGCCTATTTGGCTCCGGAGGTCGCCCAGGGCCACAGTGCCGGCTTTCCCTCGGATGTATTCTCCCTGGGCTCCACCCTGTACACGGCACTGGAAGGCATGCCGCCGTTCGGACTCAACACCAACCCTATCGCCCTGCTGCACCAGGTGGCCCTGGGTGAGATCGCTACGCCCCAACAGTCCGGTCCCCTCACTCCCCTACTGCTACGCCTGCTGCAGAGCAACCCCGAACAACGCCCGACCATGCCACAGACCCATGACGCGCTCGCCACT
>JAVXWL010000132.1:0-5392 GCA_032230565.1 Pseudonocardiales bacterium
CCCCGGACGAGGACCTTGTTGACAAGCTGAGTGACGATCGGCGCTCCGTAGACCGGGTCGGAGTGCAGTGGTCGCTTCGGGGCGGGACCCTTGCGAGGCATCAGCCCTTCTCCTTCTTCGCGCCGTAGCGACTACGGGCCTGCTTGCGGCCCTTTACACCTTGAGTATCCAGCGACCCGCGAATGATTTTGTAGCGGACACCGGGAAGATCCTTCACCCGACCACCGCGGACCAGGACGATGGAGTGTTCCTGGAGGTTGTGACCCTCACCCGGAATGTAAGCCGTCACCTCGACCTGGCTGGTCAGGCGCACACGGGCGACCTTGCGCAGCGCCGAGTTCGGCTTCTTCGGGGTCGTCGTGTAGACGCGAGTGCATACCCCGCGCCGCTGCGGGCTTCCCTTCAGCGCTGCAGTCTTGGTCTTCGCGAGCTTGTCCTCGCGGCCCTTGCGGACCAGCTGCTGGATGGTAGGCATGGACCAGCTTTCGTCGTCTTCCGGCTTGCTCTCTGTCATGTGGTGCTGTGTTACTGGGTCATCTCGTTACTGGATCATCTGATGCTGCGGTACTGGCCGGTCACGACGCGCTCCGCGGCCGGTAACTCCGTATCCCGAGGTCGGGCGTGTCGCTGGGAGCCCAGCCGCTCAGTCGGGTACAAACCCGACGGGAGCTGGGCGGCACCGGCGCCAGATCCGGAGGCGGAAGTCTTTCGACCCACACCACCAGCGGTGCGCCACCAACAGGCATACAGAGCGGCCCGACCGGAGTCGGGACCGACAGCAAGGATACCTGGGCGACTTACCAAGGGTCAAAACGGGGTCAAGAACCTTGGACCAGACCTACTGGCAACTATCTCAACGCCTACCCTGTTTTGTGCATTCCACGGCATCGACGCCGGTTGATGACCAGCGAAGCTGAGGAGGCAGCCATGCCGGGTCCACTGGTTGGGCTGCGCGTGATCGAGCTGGCCGGGATCGGCCCAGGTCCCCATGCAGCGATGCTGCTAGCGGATCTGGGAGCCGACGTGATACGGGTCGAGCGGCCCTCCACAGGCAAGCAGATCCTGCAGCTCGCCCCCACCGTAGACGATCAGATGCTCCGTGGCCGCCGCTCGGTAATGTTCGACCTGAAGAACCCTGCCGGGCGCGAAACCATGATGCGGCTGGTGGAGCGGGCCGACGTGCTGATCGAGGGTTTGCGTCCCGGGGTCACCGAGCGGTTGGGTGTCGGTCCGGCCGACTGCCACGCCCGCAACCCCCGGCTGGTCTATGGCCGGGTGACCGGGTGGGGCCAGGACGGCCCGCTGGCCGACCGCGCCGGCCACGACATCACCTACATCGCGCTGACCGGCGCGTTGCATGCCATCGGGACTGCCGGCGGCAAGCCGGTACCGCCGTTGAACTTGGTCGGGGACTTCGGCGGTGGCTCGATGTTCCTGGTGCTCGGGGTGCTGGCCGCACTGTGGGAACGGGACCGCTCTGGTGCCGGCCAAGTCGTCGACGCCGCGATGGTAGACGGGGTCAGCGCGCTCGCGCAGATGTTCTGGTCATTGCGCGCGTGCGGATTGTGGAGCGATCGGCGGGGCGCCAACCTGCTCGATTCGGGCACTCCGTTTTATGACACCTACGCCTGCGCCGACGGTCGATACGTCGCTGTCGGAGCGCTGGAACCACAGTTCTATGCGGCGCTGCTGGAGGGCCTAGGGCTGATCGGCGAGGATCTCCCCGCACAGCTCGACCCGGCCGGTTGGCCGGCGTTGCGCCAGCGGTTCACCGACGTGTTCGCCACCCGTACCCGTGATGAGTGGGTGGCCGTGTTCGAGGGCACCGACGCCTGCGTGGCACCGGTGCTGTCGTTCGCCGAGGTGCCGGCCCACCCGCACATCGCGGCTCGCGGCACCGTCATCACCGTAGACGGGGTGCCTCAGGCCGCCCCCGCGCCACGGTTCTCTCGTACCCATCCCGAGCACCCGACACCACCGCCGAAACCCGGCGCCGACACCGCCGCAGTCCTCGCCGACTGGGACGTCACACCTGCCAGCCCGCATTGAGCGGGGCTCAGCGGGGCTATCGATACCCTGATAACCCCGCTGAGCCCACGGACCGTGTATTGATCAGCGGTAGTCGCGACCGAAGTCGTAGTCGTCCAAGGGGACGGCTGCGCCGGTTCCAGTACCGAACACGTCAGGCGTGTAGTAGCCGTCGTCGTAGGACGGGATCGCGTACGCCGCAGCCCGAGCCTCCTCGGTTGGCTGCACCTCGATGTTGCGGTACCGGTTGATCCCGGTGCCGGCCGGAATCAGCTTGCCGATGATCACATTCTCCTTCAAGCCCAGCAGCTTGTCGCTCTTGCCCTGGATCGCCGCATCGGTGAGGATCTTGGTCGTCTCTTGGAACGATGCCGCAGACAACCACGACTCAGTCGCCAGCGACGCCTTGGTGATCCCCATCAGGACCGGACGGCCGGAGGCGGGCTCGCTGCCCTCGGCGACCACCCGGCGGTTCTCCGACTCGAACTCGCCGCGCTCGGCCAGCCCACCGGGCAGGAACTCGGTGGCCCCCGAGTCGATGATCGTCACCCGGCGCAGCATCTGCCGGACGATGACCTCGATGTGCTTGTCGTGGATGTCCACACCCTGCGACCGGTATACCTGCTGAACCTCGCGAACCAGGTGCAGCTGTACCTCTCGCGGTCCCATCACCCGGAGCACCTCATGCGGGTCGACAACACCCTCGAGCAGCTTCTGCCCGACCGTGACATGGTCGTCGTCGGTCAGCGGCCGCTCGGTGCCGTCGACGGTGATCACCGCGAGCCGCTGCCGCTTGGACAGCTTGTCGTAGACGATCTCCTCACTGCCGTCGTCCGGAATGATGGTGATCTTCCAGAACTTCTCGCCGTCCTCGACGCGCACCCGCCCGTCGGCATCCGCGATCGGTGCCATCCCCTTGGGCACCCGGGCCTCGAACAACTCCTGAACCCGAGGTAGACCCGTGGTGATGTCCTCACCCGCGATCCCGCCCTGGTGGAAGGTACGCATCGTCAGCTGCGTGCCGGGCTCACCAATGGACTGGGCGGCCACGATGCCAACCGCCTCGCCCACGTCGACGAGCTTGCCGGTGGCCATCGAGCGGCCGTAACACATCGCGCACACGCCGTTGGCGGACTCGCAGGTCAGCACCGAGCGCACCTTGACTCGCCGGACACCGGCAGCGAACAGCGTGTCGATCGCCGGATCGCCGAGGTCCGCCCCACGAGGCATGATCACCGAGCCGGAATCATCCAGCACGTCCTCCGCTGCGCAGCGCGCGTACACGCTGGTTTGCACATAGCGATGCCGGGTCGCCCGACCATCCGGGCCCACCTCGGTGACCGGCATCTGGATGCCGCGCTCGGTGCCGCAGTCGTGCTCCCGCACGATGACGTCCTGCGAGACGTCCACCAGGCGCCGGGTCAGGTACCCGGAGTCGGCGGTCCGCAACGCGGTGTCTGCCAGTCCCTTGCGGGCGCCGTGCGTGGCGATGAAGTACTCCAGCACGGATAAACCCTCGCGGAAGTTGTGCTTGATCGGGCGCGGGATGTACTCGCCCTTGGGGTTGGAGACCAGACCACGCATCCCGGCCAGCGACCGGACCTGCGTCATGTTCCCGGCCGCCCCGGACGACACGATCGTGAAGACCGGGTTGTCCTCCGGGAAGTTGGCCTCCATCGCCTTGGCCACCTCGTCGGTGGCCTGCGACCAGATCTTCACCAGCTCACCGTTGCGCTCGTCGTGCGAGAGCACGCCACGCTGGTAACGCTTCTCGACCTGGTCTGCCTTGGCCTCGTACTGGTCGAGGATCTGCTGCTTGGCCACGGGGACCACGACATCAGAGCTGGACAGGGTCACACCGGAGCGGGTGGCCCAGTGGAAGCCGGCGTCCTTGAGCTTGTCCAGCGTCTGGGCGACGGCGACCATCGGGTACCGCTCCGCGAGATCATTGACGATCGCCGCCTGGCGCTTCTTGGGCAGAATGTCGTTGATAAACGGGTAATCGTCGGGCAATAGATCGTTGAACAGCACCCGGCCCACGGTGGTCTCCGCGATCCACGGGGCTCCCGGTTCCCAGCCCTGGCTCTCCCGCAGGCGCTGCTGCTCAGCGACGGGCGGAACCACGTTGCGCAGCCGGACTCGGATCTTGGCCTGTAGCGCGATCGTGCCGCGGTCCAGCGCCATCAACGCCTCGGCAGGCGAGGAGAACGAGCGGCCCTCGCCGGTGTCTCCTTCGCGAAGCTTGGTGAGGTGGTACAGCCCGGTCACCATGTCCAGCCGAGGCATCGCCAGCGGACGACCTGAGGCCGGGGACAGGATGTTGTTGCTGGACAGCATCAAGATCCGCGCTTCGGCCTGGGCTTCGGCCGACAGCGGCAAGTGCACCGCCATCTGGTCACCATCGAAGTCCGCGTTGAACGCCTCGCAGACCAGTGGATGCAGCTGGATCGCCTTGCCCTCGACCAGTTGCGGCTCGAAGGCCTGGATCCCCAAACGGTGCAGGGTAGGCGCCCGGTTAAGCAGCACCGGGTGCTCGGTGATGACCTCTTCGAGCACGTCCCACACTTGCGGACGCTGCCGCTCCACCATCCGCTTGGCCGACTTGATGTTCTGCGCGTGGTTGAGGTCGACCAGGCGCTTCATCACGAACGGCTTGAACAGCTCCAACGCCATCTGCTTGGGCAGACCACACTGGTGCAGTTTGAGCTGTGGACCGACCACGATGACCGAGCGGCCGGAGTAGTCAACCCGCTTGCCGAGCAGGTTCTGCCGGAACCGGCCCTGCTTTCCCTTGAGCAAGTCAGACAGCGACTTCAGCGGGCGGTTTCCCGGGCCGGTCACCGGACGGCCCCGGCGACCGTTGTCGAACAGCGCGTCGACGGCCTCCTGCAGCATCCGCTTCTCGTTGTTGACGATGATCTCCGGCGCACCCAGGTCGATGAGCCGCTTGAGCCGATTGTTCCGGTTGATCACCCGGCGGTAGAGATCGTTGAGGTCAGACGTCGCAAACCGGCCACCGTCGAGCTGCACCATGGGGCGCAGGTCCGGCGGGATCACCGGCACGCAGTCCAGCACCATTCCCATCGGGTTGTTGCGGGTGATCTGGAAAGCCGCGACTACCTTCAGGCGCTTGAGCGCGCGCAGCTTCTTCTGCCCCTTGCCGCTGCGAATGGTCTCACGCAGGTTCTCCGACTCAGCGTCGATGTCGAAGTTCTCCATCAGTTTCTGGATCGCTTCGGCACCCATGGCGCCGGTGAAGTAGTCGCCATAGCGGTCGTAGAGCTCCCGGTAGAGCAGCTCATCGATAATCAGCTGGCCGACGTCGAGCTTGGTGAACGTCTCCCAGATCTCATCGAGCCGGTCG
>JAVXWL010000176.1:0-3802 GCA_032230565.1 Pseudonocardiales bacterium
GGTTGCCTGGCTCGACCGCGGTAATCTGCGCGGCCTACGCCCGCATAGTGAGCTGTGGCGCGACCCGGACTACCGCGCCTTATTCGGCGCTGAGGCTGTGCCCGCGCAACCGGACGGGGTACCGGCGTGAGTTCCGCGGGGGTGTCGGCACAGCAGAACTCAGTTCCCAAGGTCCTGCTCGCCGCCTTATGGCGGCGTCCGCGGGCGCTGGTGCGGTTGGCGGTGTGGTCGGTGCTGGAGGTGGCGCCGATGCTGTTGTCTGGTTACGGTGTGGCCCACGCATTGGATGATGGATTTTTGGCCGGCCGGCCCGGTACCGGAGCGGCGTGGCTCGGTGTGTTGGCTGTGGCGGTGCTCATCGGGGCGCTGGCCACCCGCTATGTGTACGGGATTCTCGCTGAGATCGTCGAACCGTTTCGCGACGACTTAGTGGACAACGTGGTGGGAGGTGCGCTTCAGAGATCTACGGTGCTGGGCGGGCGGCCGGATTCCGGTGCGGTGGCTCGGCTGACCCATCAGGTAGAGGTGGTACGGGACAATTTCGCCGGCTTGTTGCTTCTCACCACCGGATTCGTGGTGAGCACGGTCGGCGCAGTGATCGGAATTGCCACGCTGACCGGGGTTGTCGGGCTCCTGGTGCTGCCGCCACTGCTGGTAGGTCTGACGGTTTTCCTGGTTTCCCTACGCTTGATGATGACCCGGCAGCGCGATCACGTGCTCACCGACGAAGCGGTCGCCGAGTCCGCCAGCACTGTGGCGTACAGCCTGCGCGACGTCGTCGCCTGCGGTGCCGAGGACCGGGCGTGCGCACAGGTGCAACGCCAGGTTGACGCGCACGCGGATGCGGAACGGACGCTGGCCCGGATGACGGCGATCCGCACGCTGTCGGTGGCGGTCGGTGGCTGGCTGCCCGCGGTGGGGTTGCTGGTCGCGGCGCCCTGGTTACTCGCGACGGGCTCAACGCTGGGCACGATCGCCGGCGCTCTGATCTACCTGACTCAGGGACTGCTGCCGGCGCTGAAGTCTCTGGTCGATGGCTTGGGCACGGGCGGCGTGAAGGTGGTGGTTACCCTCGACCGGCTTATCGAGGCGGGCGAGCGTCCGGTACCGCCGGAGACGGCGCAGCGGCGCGCGCCCCTGGCGCATGAGTTGAGACTGGATGGTGTCACCTTCTCCTACGGCCGCCACGCCGAGCCGGTGGTGAACCATGTGGACTTGCTGATCCCGCAAGGCCAGCACTTGGCCATGGTCGGTCCCAGCGGTGCGGGTAAGTCCACCCTGGCGGGGCTGCTCGCGGCGACGCACGTCCCCGACGACGGCAAGGTTCGGCTGGGCGGGGTGCCCGTCGGCGATCTCCATTCGCAAACACTGGCCAGCCACCGGGTGCTGATTCCCCAAGAGGCGTATGTCTTCGCCGGGACAATCGGCGAAAACTTGCGCTATCTGCATCCCGCCGCTACCGCCACCGATCTCGACAACGTTGTCGACGCCCTAGGCCTGCGATCCGTTGTAGCGCGTCTCGGGGGATATGACGCTGTGGTCGATCCCGGAACGCTCTCGGCCGGGGAACGGCAACTCATCGCCGTGGCACGGGCACACCTGACACCGGCGCCGGTGCTGATTCTGGATGAAGCGACCTGCCACCTGGACCCGGTCGCGGAAGAGCGGGTGGAGCGGGTTCTGGCGGCCCGTGGTGGCACCCTCATCATCGTCGCGCACCGGATCAGCTCCGCGCTGCGGGCACAGCGGATCGTGCTGATGGACGGTGCCAACATGTTAGTGGGCACCCACGGGGAACTGCTCGCGAATTCACCGCTGTACCGCGACCTGGTCGGCCTGTGGGACATGGGTCAAGGTCCCACGGTCAAGGACACATTGGTCACCGGAACGACGGGCCGCAGCTCACTGTAGTGGCTACGGCCCGCCGTTCCTGAAACTGGCGAGAACTGTTAGATCCAACCCGCCTCGGCGGCGATGCGAATCGCATCGATCCGGGTGCGCGCCTCCAGTTTGGTCATCACGCGCGACAGGTAATTGCACACCGTGCCGCGGCTGAGAAAGAGCCGTTGGGCGATCTCGGTCGGCGACGCCCCTCCCGAGGCGAGGTCGAGCACCGTGAGTTCCCGAGGGGTCAGAGGGCTACCCGCCACACCGATCGCGGCCACCGCGAGGGTGGGGTCGATCGTCCGCTTTCCCTTCGCGACCTGGCGGATTGTGGCCAGCAACCGTCGTGGCTGGGCATCCTTGTCAACTGCACCAGCGACCGGCACATCCAGGGCGCGACGGACCAAGCCCGGCCGGTTCGCCGCGGCAAGCACGATCACCCGGCAGCCGGGAAGCCGCTCCTGCAGCGCCTGCGCAGTGGCAAGTACATCCGATCCACCCTGATCGAGGTCCAACACAGCGATATCTGGTTGGTGTCGGATCGCGGTGGGGACCACCCGGTCGCCCGCAGCCATTCCGGCTACCACTTCGATGTCATCTTCGCTGGACAGCACGGCGGCAAGCGCTCCACGTAACAGACTCATGTCGATAACCAGCAATACCCGAATCGGCTTCACATCCGGACTCGGTTTGTGCGCTGAAGGGTGGACCGTCGCGGGAGACTCATGGATACCGGTGTACTCAGCACCCGCGGCAACGGTGCTAGCCACGAGACTTCGCTGTGGCTGGTGTCGTGAAATCATGAGACGCGAACGAGGTCGGCTCGGTCGCGAAGTGTGCATGGTCGCCAACGTGCTGCCATTGGGCTGTCCCCTCCCCCGGTGTCAGGGAAGAATGTGTGATCCACATCCATCCCTAGACGGTCGAACGCGCCCCGCTGCCCCCTCGGCGTGACCCCGCGGGGCCACGCCGCAGAATCCCCGAAGGGACCCTGTACAGCTTGTCATCGCGACCATGTCGCGACGTGTTACATCGAGTACTGTCTGTCACCGATGTCACTGTATGTGCATCTTTCGTTCCGATCGCAGCTGCTCGTAGGGTCCTGGATTGTGGACCTAGCGCAGAATCTGCTCGCTGCCGACCGGGCGCACGTGTGGCACCCCTACGGGCCGATGCCGGGGCGAGTTACGCCACTGATAGTTCGCTCAGCCGCCGGTGTTCGTCTCCAGCTAGCCGATGGCGAAACCTTGATCGATGGGATGTCGTCGTGGTGGGCGGCCATCCACGGTTACGCCCATCCGGCGCTCGATGCTGCGGTACGCGACCAGCTCCGCCGAATGAGCCACGTGATGTTCGGGGGTCTGACCCACGAGCCCGCGGTCCAGTTGGCCCGCCGGCTGGTGGAAATAACGCCGGAGCCGTTGCAGCACGTGTTCTTCGCCGACTCGGGCTCGGTGTCGGTGGAGGTCGCGATCAAGATGTGCCTGCAGTACTGGCGCTCGCTAGGGCGCCCACACAAGCACCGGCTGCTCACCTGGCGCGGCGGCTACCACGGTGACACCTTCGGTGCCATGAGCGTCTGCGATCCCGACGGCGGCATGCACTCGCTATGGTCCGGAGTGCTAGCCCGGCAGGTGTTCGTGCCGCGTCCGCCGATCGATCTGGATCCGGCGTACGTACAGCTGCTCGCCGACACCGTGGAACGACACTCTGACGAGCTGGCCGCGGTGATCGTCGAGCCGGTTGTGCAAGGCGCTGGCGGAATGCGTTTTCACGACCCGCGCTACCTGCACGTCCTCCGGGAGATCACGTTAGCCCACGACGTACTATTGATCTTCGATGAGATAGCCACCGGGTTTGGTCGCACCGGAGAGCTCTTCGCCGCCGGCCACGCAGCAGTCAGCCCGGACGTGATGTG
>JAVXWL010000175.1:0-2670 GCA_032230565.1 Pseudonocardiales bacterium
TATTCATCGCGGAAACTTGCAAGTGAAACTGTGCGGGGTTGAACCCGCAGGTTTCAACGTCCACCATGATTTCAAGTTATGGGCGCGGCCGTTCACCCAGCTCCCGAATGCGCGGACGTGCGGGTCAAGCCACGACAGCAGCATCAGGTGTGCCTGCGAACTGGCGAACTGAGATCCAGCACGATCACGGATATGTGGTCTACGACTTCGAAGTCATCCTGCAGGCTCGCTCTCAATCTCAATCCTCCTTGCGTGCCTTCCATCCATCGGTCGGCAAGCACAGACCCGCGACCATGCCAGTTGCAGGACTGGGCGGCCAGATGGCCGCACCGTCGCTAGGTGGTGGAGGGTGCCGAGGGCCTGGGACGTGGCGTGGCTCAGGGGTTGGCGGCCGCGGCTGAGCAGGTGGTGGATGTGCCGGCCCAGCTGGCCGCTTGGGCCCGGCTGCTCAACTCACGCCATGCTCGCAAGACCGACGCGCTAGACGCGGCCCCGGTGGCCGCGGTTGCGGTGCACCATTCCCGGCTTCGGCTGGTGCGCGCCGAGGGTCCCAGCGTGGGTCTGCGGTGGCTGTCCGATCGTCGGGATGATCTCGCTGAGGAGCGGACTTGCACCGTCAACCGGTTGCACACGTTGTTGCGTGACCTCGTTGCGGGCGGGGCGAAACGGAATCTGACCGCCCCTCAGGCTGCTGCCCTGCTGCGCACCGTGCGCCCGATGACCCCAGCTGATGAACACCGCAAGTCGCTGGCTCGGGATCTGCTGGCTGACCTGCGCCGGCTCGATCTGAACCGTTGGCAATGTCAACCCAAACTGGACCCACTGTGACGGGGCGAATTCCAGCGAACGTCGCAACAGGGCGGGTCGGTGTTGACCCTGCCTGGTCGGCAGACTAGTTGCATGTCGGGTCTGCCGGAGACGGACGTTGCTCGCGTGCAGCGATGGTGCAGGGGGCGGGTGCCGGAGCATGTGCGCGACCAGGTCCGCATCGAGGCGGATCTCGCCGAGCGCTATGTGACGATTGTGGAGTGCCGGCCGCCGTGGCGGGCGGGTGTGGGCGCTGAGTGGACTCGGTTTCCGATCGTCCGGCTGCGTTACACGAGGTCCACGGGGTTGTGGTCATTGTATTGGCGCGACCGCAACCTGCGGTTTCACGAGTACGACCGGGTGCCCGCGACCGAGAGCGTCGAGGACCTGCTCGCTGAGGTCGATAGTGACCCGACAGCGATCTTTTGGGGTTGACGCCGCTGGAGGCGTCGCCGCGCGGCTGTTACGCGGTCGCTGACATGATGATGTCGGCTAACAGGTCAGCCGGCCGGGCCCAGCCGAGGCTCTTGCGGGGTCGAGTGTTGACCTCGTCGGCGACTGCCCGAAGTTCTTCGGCTGTGATATCGCGCAGGTCGGTGCGCTTGGGGAAGTAGTCCCGTAGCAGCCCGTTCATGTTCTCGTTCGTGCCACGCTGCCACGGCGAATGCGCGTCACAGAAGTACACCTTCGTGCCGGTCAGCTCGGTGATCTGCTGATGCAGCGCGAGCTCTTTGCCCTGGTCCCAGGTCAACGTTCGGCGCAGGTAGTCTGGGAGGCCTCCCAACGCTGTCGTGATGCCGTCGCGTATCGCCTCGGCGGTCGGCCTGCCGGTGGGGACAGGGATGAGGATCAGATACCGGGTGCGCCGCTCGACGAGCGTGCCGATCGCGGACCGGTTCCCGGCACCCATGATGCAGTCACCCTCCCAGTGCCCGACCTCGACCCGGTCATCCACCTCCGATGGCCGGTCAGCGATCATGGTCATCGCGGTCAGCCGCCCGCGCCGCTCCAGGCCCTGGACCCGGCGCCGACGACGTCGGCGGCGGCGTTTCGCCGGTCGAACGACGGGGACATCAGGGTCGTAGATCGCCTGGTAGATCGACTCCGCGCACAGCCGCCGCCCCGGCTGGTCGGTGAAGCGCTCGCGTAGCTCGTGCGCGACCTGCTCAGGACTCCACCGCTTGCCGAGCAGCTGCGTCACCGTGGCGCGAAGTTCGGCATCGGCAAGCAGACGCCGCGTACGCGGCCGAGGGAGCCGTTCAGCCGCGATCCTCTCCGCAGTATGAGGAAGATATCGGCCGGACTGGTCAGCATTGCGACACAGCTCCCGACTGACCGTCGACGGGGACCGACCTATCGCCTGCGCGATCTGTCGCAGCGTCTTTCTCTCCCGGCGCAGATCGCAAATCATCGTCCGCTCCGCTAACGACAAGTACCGAGGATGTCGCGGCTTCGGCGGCGTCGGAACATGCACCGGCGGATACTGCACCGCCTCGCCGGCTGTGTTGAGGATCGTGCGCCCGAAGCGCCAGCGTGTCCCCGTTCGCCGGTTGATCCCGACACGGCGGCACGCTTCAGCGTTGCTCACACCCTGGGCGATCAACCGAACGAACCGCTCCTGTTTCTCCGACAGCCCACGACTCGGTCGCCGACGTCGACCCTTTTCCATCACAACCTCCGCCTACGCGGTGTTGCGACGTTCACTGGAATTCGCCCCGTCACGGTGGGGCCAACTCAGGGGATCTGGCCCACTTTCCGTGATCGAGTTGGCCCTGTCGTCATGCGGTGAGCAGGATGCGTTTGCGGAGCAGGTCGAATTTGGCGCGGCCGTACATCTGTCTTTTGATCATTTTGATGCGGTTG
>JAVXWL010000183.1:0-9197 GCA_032230565.1 Pseudonocardiales bacterium
CTGTGCGTTCGCAGCGAGCGCACAGCCCCCGACTTGGACCACCTACCAACAGCACCAAGTCCGACGGCTATCCCAAACAACCCCGCTGACCTTGATCACGGCCAGCGGTGAGCAGTCGTCCGCGACCTAACCGGTGGGACAGGCCCATTCCGCAAGCGCGCGAGGCAGGTTGCCTCGCTCATACACCCGACCGTTTCCGGTGTCCTCCAGTGAGTGCGCCGGGCCCTTACGCTGGGTGGCGATCAGCGGCTGTGAGGCATCCACGGGCTGCGCATTTGCGGCATCGTGGAAATCCCGGCACAGCTGCTCGAAGATTGGCGTGGCTGACATCATTGCGGTCCTTCCCTCGTCTTAAGGGAGGGTCGTGACGGTAAGGCTCGGTGTCAACACCTGATCATCCCCCCGTGGCCAACCAGACGGTGAGCGGTACCCTGGAAGCGATCAACGGTCGTCCTGCACGACGTCTCTAGCACGGCCGGAACGCTATCCACAACGAGGGTAATGTCGACACAGTCCGGTTCGGTCTGAGGAGGAGGCGGCGTGGGCACGCTGATCTCGGTGGTGATACTCATGCTGCTGATCGGCGGTGGTTCGGTGTACTACTTTCGAAACCGGCAGGTCACCCAGCAGCGCGCTCTTGAGGATTCCAAGGCAGAGGCACGCCGCTGGGTGGAGCGGCTGGGCGGCCAGGTCCTCAACCTGATCGGCACCAACGAACCCTCCAAGCAAGCGCTGGCCGATGCTGCGGAGCGCTACACGGCGGCGAGCTCACAGCTGGATTCTGCCCGTAGCGAGACGCAAACCCGGCTGGTGACCCAAACCGCCCTTGAGGGGCTGTACTACGTGCGGGCGGCCCGGGTCGCGATGGGAATCGACCCAGGTCCGGAGTTGCCGCCCGTGCCCGGCCAGGGTGGCGCCGGTTCAGTCACCGAAGATCGAGACGTCGACGTCGAGGGGCACGAATACGCAGCATCGCCCAATCCCAGCGACCGCACCCCGCACTATTACCCGGGCGGCCGGATAGCTGGGCGCCCCGTCCCTCAGGGCTGGTACAGCGAGCCGTGGTGGAAGCCCGCGCTGATCGGTGGCGCCTGGGGTTTGGGCTCAGCGCTGCTGTTCAGTTCGATGTTCTCCGGAATGGGCGGGATCGCGTCGGCAGCGGCGTGGGAGCAGGGCTATGACGCCGGCCAGGACAACGCTTTCGGCGGTGGCGATTACGACTACGGCGGTGGCGGAGACGGCGGCGGCGGGGGCGACTGGGGCGGCGGCGACTACGGCGGTGGCGACTACGGCGGTGGCGGCGACTACGGCGGCGGGGGCGACTGGGGCGGTGGCGGTGACTTCGGTGGTGGCGACTGGGGCGGTGGCGGGGACTTCGGCGGTGGGGACTTCTAGACCGCTGGGCAACGCTGGCAGCGGGGGCACCAGTACAGCTTGCGTGCCGCGTGCCGCGCGGTGACGATCGCTGTGCCACACACCAGGCATGGTGCCCCGGTCCGGCGGTAAACGTAGACCTCACCGCCGTGGCGATCCTGCCGCGGAGCGCGTCCCATCTGAATCGGGTCATGCTCAGGTCGCACGGTGTCAATCCGGCCGCGACGCACTCCGTCAGCCATCAGCTCGACGAGGTCTGACCACAGCGCCGCCCACTGATCAGCACGCAGGTCGCCTCCCGGTAGCAGCGGATCCAAGCGGTGACGAAACAAGAGCTCAGCTCGATAAACATTGCCGACTCCGGCGAGTACCGATTGGTCCATCAGCAATGTCGCCAGCGGCGTCCGGGACCGCGAGATCTTGGACCATGCCCGGTTGGGGTCGGCGTCGCGACGAAGCGGATCTGGCCCCAGCCGGGCAAGGACCGAAGCCACCTCAGGCTCAGTGAGTAATTCGCATGCCGTCGGCCCCCGCAGATCCGTCCAGCGCGTGGAGCCGATAAGACGCATGCGAACCTGTCCGCGAGGCGGCTGCACCGGCAACACGGCCTCGGTAAAAGCGCCATAGAGACCAAGGTGAACGTGCACCACGAGATCGGGCCGGTAAATGTGAAAAAGGTGCTTGCCATGCGCTTCGGCGCGCTGCAGCACCAGTCCATCCAGGACAGCGGCGGCTGCCGTAAATCGGCCCTGCGGGCTGGATACTCCCACTGGCGACCCGCCATAATACCGTTGGTGGCGCTGGGCCAGCCGGTGTGTCGTGTGACCTTCCGGCATCGCTAGAGCTCAGCTTGCAGAGATAGGGGGTAATTCCCCAGTGGTCTCGAAGGTCGAAATCTGCCCGATCCGTCGGGAGTGTCGATCGCCACCGGAAAACGGCGTAGCGAGAAACGTCTCGACAATTTCCGCGGCCTCGGCGGGGCTGTGCATCCGAGCGCCGATTCCCATCACCTGGGCGTCATTGTGCTCGCGGGCCAGCCGAGCCGTCTCAGTGCTCCACGCCAGTGCGGCCCGGCAGCCAACGACCTTATTGGCGGAGATCTGCTCGCCGTTGCCCGATCCGCCGATCACCACGCCAAGGCTTCCGGAGTCCGCTACCACGCGGCGGGCGGTCGCGATGCAGAACGGCGGGTAGTCATCGTCGGCATCGTAGACGTCGGGGCCGACGTCTACGACATCGTGGCCGAGACTGGTGAGGTGCTCCACCAGAAAGGCCTTGAGCTCGAAGCCAGCGTGATCGGAACCGAGATAGACGCGCACAGCGTGCAACATTGCCATATCGTGGATCACCGGCTGCGGCGGCACTGTGACAGCGGTGAGGAGCGTTCGTGACGACGCGGTGGGTTGAATTGGCCGATGGGGTGCTGGTTCGCCGGTACGCCGAGTTGGACCTCTGCGTGGGGCTGGTGATCGGGGATTCCGATGCTCTGGTCGTCGACACCCGCAGCGATCCAAGTCAGGGCGCTGAACTGCGCGCCGCGATTCGCGAGGTTACCTCGCGGCCGTGCACCGTGGTGCTCACGCACGCCCATTTCGACCACTGCCTGGGCACCGCGGCTTTCATGCCGACCACGGTGTGGGCGCATCTGCGGTGCCGGGATGACCTGGCCAGAGGCGGCGCAGCGCAGCACGCCGAGGCGCTGGCCTGGTCCCGCGCGCGGCGCACATCGTACGACGCCGCGCTGGTGCGTCCTGTTGTGCCGGATCGGTTAATCGCTGGTGATGTCGAGCTCGACCTCGGCGGTCGGCGAGTGCTGCTGACCCATCCCGGCCGGGGGCACACCGACCATGACATCGCGGTGTGGTCGCCTGACACGGGTGTGCTTTTCGCCGGAGATCTCGTCGAGCAGGGTGCTGATCCGGACTTCAACGACGCCTTCCCGCTTGATTGGCCCACCACAGTCACCGAGCTCCTCGGGATGACTCCGCGCACGGTAGTCCCCGGACACGGCGAACCGGTAGCCGCCGAGTTCGTCGCCGCCCAACGCGACGACCTCACCGCCTTAGCCAACCTATGCCAAGCCGTCTTGGCCGCCGAACTAGACCACGACGCCGCAGTTTCCGTCTCCCCCTTCGCCGCCCCAACCACTCGTGCCGCCCTGGCTAGGCTCCACTGACCGAATCAAGTAGGGCTGGCGCGCCGCTCCTCAACCGACGTACGGGGCGAGTGGTCAGTACACCTGCAGATAGGTGAAGCTGACGCTGTTACTCTTGTCCCCGCCCTCCCCTTCTACGGTCACCTCGACCGTGCCCGAGCCGCTAGGGACGTCCGCGTCGATACTCCCCGTACCACTGACGTTGAATGCGACCGGCTCGTTACCGAAAAGCAGTTTGCTCGCAGTGTCCAGACCTTCGCCGTTGATGAGCAGGCGCGTGCCAGGCAGCGCCGAATCCGGAGTAATGCTCTCGATCTTCATGAGGCTCCTTCCGAGGTGGATGATCGCGAAGCCGCCAACACATACCCGCCGATGATCCCACGCAGCTGCGCACCACCGGTTCGGTGGCGTGTTGTCTCACGCCGGCCCAGCCAGGAGCCTCCTGACCACCGCCTCGCCCCGGTACGCTCCTTGGGGGCGGGGGTATGGTCGCTGCGGCGGGGAGTTGCGTCGCGGCGGTGTGGTTCTTCCTGGACTATTCCGAGACACCGGTAGGAAGGTGCCCGATGGAGCCGCCGAGCTGTACGTCGGACCACGTGGACATGGAAAATCCCAGCATCGCCCGAGTGTATGACTACTACCTCGGTGGCTCACACAATTTTGCCGCCGACCGGCGGATGGCCCGTCGGGCGATCGAGCTCTGGCCGGAACTGCCGGTGATCATGCAGGCTAACCGGGCATTCCTGCGCCGCGCGGTGCGCTACCTCGTTAAGGCCGGTATCACTCAATTCCTGGACATCGGCTCTGGCATCCCTACCGAGGGTAACGTGCACGAGGTCGCCCAGGCCGCCGCACCCGAGACCCGAGTGGTCTATGTGGACATCGACCCGGTGGCCGTCGCGCACAGCCGCGCCATTCTGTCCGGAAATCCCCTTGCCGACGTCGTCCAGGCCGACCTACGCGACGTGGCGGCGATCCTCGACGACCCGCGCACCAAACGACTGCTCGATCCCACCGAGCCGATCGGTGTGCTCATGGTGGCGATACTGCATTTCGTCCCAGATGACGACGACCCGGCGGGCATCGTCGCTCAGTACCGCAAGATAATGGCGCCGGGAAGCTATCTCGCCGTCTCCCACGCCAGCCACGTGGGCCGCCCCGACCAGGTCGGGCCGCTCACCGAGCTCTACCGGCACACCGCCGCCCCGTTGACCATGCGCTCGCGCCTGGAAATCGAAGGGTTGCTTGGAGGGTTCGAGTTGGTGCCTCCCGGAGTGGTGTTCATGCCGCTGTGGCATCCTGACTCGCCGGTCGACGTCGACGACCATCCCGAGCGATTCAGCGGTTATGCCGGAGTAGGCCGACAGCAATGACGCAGCTAGTACCGGCGCCGGCGTGTGCCCCGCCCGCGAAAAGCGTCCTTGACCTTCTCGCCGGCCTGCTTCACGTTGCCTATCACCTCGTCGGCGCTGCCTTCGGCTTGAAGCCGTCTGTTGCCGGTAACCTCTCCAGTGTTCCGCTTGATACGGCCGCGCAGCACCTGAGCCTTATCCCTGAACTTGTCCACAAAGCTCACAGCAGCCTCCTCACCTCGCCGTCGAGGCGTGACCGCGGGACCCGCTTGAGACGCCAGCGACCCCTCCAACATACCCCGTCGAAACCGTGCGGTCGTGGCCTTCCGATCGGCTGAGATTCGGTCGGCCCGAAGAGACTAACCACCGCAGGCCCGCTTACCAGGTCAGGAGAAGTCGGGCTTCTCGTGCCGGGTTCGCTTGAGCTCGAAGAAGTGTGGGTAGCTCGCCAGCAGCAGGGTGCCGTCGAAGACCTTGCCGGCCTCCTCACCACGCGGGATCTTCGACAGCACCGGTCCGAAGAAGGCCACCCCGTCCACGTGGATCGTTGGGGTCCCGACATCCAGCCCGACCGGAGCCATGCCGGCCTCGTGGCTAGCCCGCAGTTCCTCGTCAAACTCGGTGCTGTGCGCAGCCGCAGCCAGCTCGGCGGGTAGGCCTACCTCGTCCAGCGCGACCGCAATCACCGCCTCGAGGTCCTTGTTGCCCTCGTTATGGATTCGTGTGCCCATGGCGGTGTAGAGCGGCTCCAGCACCTTCTCCCCGTGGTCGCGAGCGGCGGCGATGCACACCCGAACCGGCCCCCACGCCTTGTCCATCGATTTCCGGTAGTCTTCGCTGACCTCGCGGTCCGCATTGAGTATCGCCAGGCTCATCACCCGGAAGTGCACGTTGATGTCCCGGACCGTAGCCACCTCAAGGATCCACCGCGACGTTATCCATGCCCACGGGCACCGCGGGTCGAAGTAGACATCAACCCGCGCAGGGGGGCGCTCGGTGAGAACTTCGCTGTTGTGGCCGGCAGTCACCGTCATCACACTCTCCGTTCGTCGATGCGTTGTACAACCCGTCCGGGTAGTCACGTCTTCCCCAGGCCTTACCCACCTGCGGGCCGGCGGTCACCCGTGATTGGATCCCAAGGAATCCCATCCGACATCCGAGGTGATCCGTGTCCGTTCCCAACCTCACCCAGGAGCAGGCCGTCGAGCGCGCAGCACTGCTCGACGTCGACTCCTACACCGTTGACCTCGATCTCACCGACGGCGACGGCAAACCGGGCGAAGGCACGTTCCGGAGTACCACCACAGTGCGCTTCTCATGCCAACGTCCGGGCGCGTCGAGCTGGATAGACGTGGTGGCCGCCGGGATCCGTGTTGCGACGCTCAACGGAGCCGCGCTCGACGTCGACGGTTACGACGAAGCGAACGGGATCGCGCTGCCTGAGTTGGCCGCCGAAAACGAGGTGATCATCGAGGCCGACGGCCGGTACATGAACACCGGGGAGGGACTGCACCGCTTCGCGGATCCAGTCGACGGCAGCGTGTATCTCTACACCCAGTTCGAAACCGCGGATGCGAAGCGGATGTACGCCTGTTTCGACCAGCCTGACCTCAAGGCGGTGCATCGGATCCGGGTGGTGGCACCGCCCGACTGGGTGGTGGTCTCCAACGCGCCCTGCCAGCACATCGAGAACGTTGCGGGCGGGGCCGTTCGCCACGTCTTCGCCGACAGCGCACGGATCAGCCCCTACATCGTGGCGGTGGTGGGCGGACCCTACGCCCGCTGGACCGACGAGTACATCGACGACGAGGCAACGATCCCGCTGGGCATCTACTGCCGCGCTTCGCTGGCCGAGCACATGGACGCCGAGCGCCTGTTCACCGAGACCAAGCAGGGTTTCGGCTTCTATCACCGCGCGTTCGGGGTGCGCTATCCGTTCGAGAAGTACGACCAGTGCTTCGTGCCCGAGTTCAACGCCGGAGCGATGGAGAACGCCAGCTGTGTGACCTTGCTGGAGGACTACGTCTTCCGCAGCCGGGTCACCCGCTTTCTCTACGAGCGGCGTTGCGAGACGGTGCTGCACGAGATGGCCCACATGTGGTTCGGCGACCTGGTGACCATGCGGTGGTGGGACGATCTGTGGCTCAATGAGTCCTTCGCGACCTGGGCCTCGGTCCTGTGCCAGTCGCAGGCCACCGAGTACACCGGTGCGTGGACCACGTTCGCCACTGTGGAAAAGGCCTGGGCCTACCGGCAGGATCAGCTGCCGTCGACCCACCCGATCGCCTGTGACATCCCCGACGTCCAAGCCGTCGAGGTCAACTTCGACGGCATCACCTACGCCAAGGGCGCCAGCGTGCTGCGCCAGCTGGTCGCCTACGTCGGTCTGGAGGAGTTCCTCGCCGGATTGCGGCTCTACTTCACCTGGCACGCCTGGGCGAATGCCACCCTCGCTGATCTACTGGCGGCGCTGGAGCAAGCGTCTGGTCGCGACCTGTCCGGCTGGAGCGCGCAGTGGTTGGAGACCACCGGGCTCAACACCTTGCGACCGGAGTTCACCGTCGACAGTGACGGTGCGTTCGCCTCCTTCGCTGTGCTTCAAGGCGGAGCCAGTCCCGGTGCCGGTGAGCGCCGGACGCACCGCCTGGCCGTCGGCGTCTACGACTCCCCCACCGACCGGATCGGCAGTGCGCTAGTGCGGACACACCGGGTGGAGCTCGACGTCAGCGAGGGCCGCACCGAGGTTCCCGAGCTGGTCGGGGTTTCGGCCGGTCAGCTGGTACTGGTCAACGACGACGACCTCACGTATTGCACGATGCGGCTCGACGAAAAATCGCTGGCGACGCTGGTCGAGCGGATCGGCGACATCACTGAGTCGCTGCCCCGCTCGCTGTGCTGGTCGGCGGCTTGGGAGATGACTCGCGAGGCTGAGTTCAAGGCCCGGGACTTCGTCGCCGTGGTGCTGACTGGGTTGCCCGCCGAAACCGAGGTGGGCGTGGTGCAACGGCTGTTGGCGCAGGCACAGGTTGCGCTGTCCTCCTACGCCGATCCGGTGTGGGCCAGCGAAGAGGGCTGGCCGAAATTCGCCGGCACGCTGATGAACCTTGTCAGCGCGGCCGAGCCCGGCTCCGACCACCAGCTCGCCTTGGTCAACGCACTCACCACGTCGCTGCTGGGCAAGCCGGAACTCGATTCGCTGGTCGGCTGGCTGGCCGGGGACGGTGTTCCCGAGAAGCTCGCGGTGGACACCGACCTGCGCTGGCGGTTGCTGCAGGCGCTCGCCGCGCACGGCGTGATGGGCGAGGATGAGATCGCCGCCGAGCAGGACCGGGACGCCACCGCGACCGGGCGCCGGCAAGCCGAGCGGACCCGGGCGCTGTTGCCCACTCCAGCTGACAAGGAACGAGCCTGGGAACGGGCGATGCGCGACGACGAGCTGCCCAACGCCATCAGCGAAGCGATCATCGCGGGCTTTAGCCACCCGGTGCAAAAGACCCTGCTAGCGCCCTATCTGGACCGATACTTCACCGAGATCGCCGACGTGTGGGACCGCCGGACGTCCGAGCGGGCCCAGTCGTGCGTAGTCGGGCTGTTTCCCTCCTGGGTTGTCGAGCAGCGCTGCGTCGACGCTGCGGACAGGTGGCTCGAAGCCGCTGAGCACCCGCCCGCACTCCGTCGACTGGTCTCCGAGGGACGGGCCGGCGTGGTCCGGGCATTGGCCGCCCGGGTCTTCGACGCGGGGCGCTCGTGAGTGGCATTTCCTGCTACGACACTGTTTCGCACTCGCTAGTCCGTCTGGGCGGCGAGCGTCCGCAGGGCGGCGGTCAGCCCTCCGGCGAGATCTCCTGCTTTAAACGACGAGACCATGCTCTCCACCGCTAGCTTGCACCCCCGGTCGGGAAGCCGCTGGGCAGCTTTGCTGCCGGTGATCACCTCGACCACCCGTTGTCCCGGCGAGACGGCCACCAACACCGCATGGTCGGCCCACTTACCCATTGAGTCGTGCAGCATCTGAGCCCGACCCCGGGTGTCCGCACCGAGGTCGCCGAGGTAGACGCCGAAATAAAGGTTCGCGCTGCGGCTGGCTTGCACCAACGCATCGTCGAGTGTGGCGAGCTGGGATTTGGTGAAGGGCAACGTGGGTAGAACCGGCTTGACCATTCGCGCGGCGGAGATCCGACCAGTGCCGACAACAGCCTCGCCCGGCACGAACTCCCGCGGGTCCCCGTCGCGCTGGGAACGGTCCCGCCGCGCCGGATCCCGGTGCTGCTTGTTACCAGTTGCCACGAGCACCTCCACGGGCTTCACCAGACCCG
>JAVXWL010000192.1:0-2910 GCA_032230565.1 Pseudonocardiales bacterium
CCTGGCCATGGACGCCGGTCTCACGCTGATCGGCTTCCTGCGCGGCCAGACCATGAACGTCTACGCCGGCCAGCACCGGATCGAGCGGGCGTCCGCACACCACCACCCACTCTCCGAACCCGCCTGATCCACAACCCCGCCGGCGCTGGCGCGCGCAGGGTCCGTCGTGAACTCGACGTCACCGACGTCCCGAGTGACCTGAAACGTCGGTACGGCCGAGTTCACGGCGGTTAGCCACGGCGATGGCGTTATGGGGATCTTGTGGGTCCGGTGAATGCCGGGGTCGGGTCACGGTCCGGGTCGATGAGCACGACGATCTCGTCGCCGGATTCCAGGACGGTGTCCGCGGGCACCTGCACCGGCTGGCCGTGCCGGATGACCCGCGGCGACGATGAGCAGGACGAGACCGACGGTTCGCCCACCGGGAAACAGCGTAGCCGTCATGATCGACTGCGTTATTCAAGAGCTGTAGGGTCGACCCAGCCAGGCCCACGCCCGGTCAGCGGAGGCCGGGGGTGGGCCTGGCTGGGGCCTACTCACCTCGCGTTGGGCGGGCTTGCCGTCGCCCGCCAGCTGACCGTGGGCCGCATGGCGGCGAGGTCAACCCGATGGCGGTGCTGCTCTACCGTGGCGAACAGTGACGTGATCAGGGTGTCGCACAGCCGGTGTGGCGCCAGGCCGAGACCCACCAGTCCGGTGTGTACGACGTTGTAATAGTGGGTGTCCAGCTCCACCCTGGGGTTGTCCAGGTACTCGATCTCGGCTGGCCCGGGGTAGCACTCGGCGATCGTCTTGGCGATCTCCTCCACCGACATCGCTTCGGTCATCTGGTTGAAGACCCGGAACTCACCCGTCGCCGCAGGATTCTCACACGCCAGGCGAATACATTCCACCGTGTCCCGGATGTCGATCAGGCCGCGGGTCTGGCTGCCGGAGCCGTAGACGGTGAGCGGGTGGCCGAGCACGGCTTGGACCACAAACCGGTTGAGCACCGTGCCGAAGATCGCGTCGTAGTCCAACCGGGTGGCCAGCCGCGGGTCGGCCTCAGTGGCCGGAATCTGCTGACCGTAGACAATGCCCTGGTTGAGGTCGGTGGCGCGGAGCCCCCAGATCCGGCAGGCGAACTCGATGTTATGGCTGTCGTGCACCTTCGACAGGTGGTAGAACGACCCGGGCCGCTTCGGGTAGAGCATCCGGTCGGTGCGCCCGTTGTGCTCGACGGTGAGCCAGCCCTCTTCGATGTCGATGTTTGGGGTGCCGTACTCGCCCATCGTCCCGAGCTTGACGAGGTGGATGTCGCGGTCGGTTTCGGCGATCGCGTACAACAGGTTCAGCGTGCCGACCACGTTGTTGCGCTGGGTGTAGACGGCATGCGCCTGATCGATCATGGAGTTCGGCGCGGAGCGCTGCTCGGCGAAGTGCACCACCGCCTCGGGACGGAATCCTTGCAACAACTCCCGGGTGAACGCGGCGTCGGTGATGTCACCGGCAAAGGTCTCGATGCGTTGACCCGACAGCTCCGACCAGGCCCGAACCCGGACCTGCAGCGGTTCGATCGGCACCAAACTGTCCACGCCGAGCTCATGGTCGTAGCCGCGGCGGGCGAAGTTGTCGGCCACCGCCACGGTGTGCCCGCGCTCAGACAAGTGCACCGCGGTGGGCCACCCCAGGTACCCATCCCCGCCCAGTACCAGCACCCGCATTGTGGACCCCTTCGTGGTTAGGCGTCAGCCGCCCGCGGTGGCCGGACCCGAAACGGGCCCCCGCGGTGCTGCCCCATGGACATAGAGTTGTCGACGATCGCGCGGTGCCACGTCGTGATGCCTTGGCTGGGGCAGCTCGTAGTGAACCGGTCGGGAATGATCGGCGTACTGGCGTTCGGCATTATAGGTCTGGTGGAACTTCCCTAACATGCGGGCGAAGTTCGTCTGGCCATGTGCCGGCCCACGATGCGCGCGGTCTTGGCCAGCGCCGCCGCCCCGAGGTCCTTGCGGTTGATCACCTCTTGGGTCTTCACCAGCTCGCGGTAGAACTCCGCCAGCGGCAGCCTGGTTGGCAACACAGCGTGCTGGATGGCGAACAGCCGGTAGTCCAACGGCCAGGCCGAGCTGCGGGCCACCTCCAGCGTCCGGAAGCTGTCGTCGGGGCTGACCCGCTTGCAGAACCGGTCCAGGCCCTCGGCGTCGAGTGCCTCCATGCCGAGAAACATGTATTTCCGCCCGAGCCGGCGCCAGCGCTGGAAGACCTCCTGGTTGCGCAGCAGGACATCGGCCCGGGTCTCCAGGTAGTAGGACTTGTGGATGTTACGGCGTTCCAGTTCTGCGGCGATCGCGTCGCCGTGTTCTGGCCGGATGGATGCGACGTCGTCGACGACGAACACACCCGGTTCTTTCACCGCGGCGAGGTCCTCAACGGCCACTTTGGGGAGGCCCGGCGGTAGCTGCGGCGGTAGAACGTCCACACCGAGCAGAACGAGCAGTCCCACGGGCAGCCGCGGGTGAATGCGCTGAGGACTTACCCACCGGGGAAGACCCACAACGGGTCGCCGCGCGGGCGCGGGTCAGCGGATCACAGCGCCGCAACGGTGCTCAGCTGGTCGGTGCAGGCGATTCCGTCGGCGAAGTGGTGTTGCTGGTCCCATTTACGGTGGCGAGGTTCTGGCATTCGGGCGTTTGGTCGATGGCGGCACGCAGCTGCGGGTCTGAGTTGAGCGTGCTGAACAGGCCGACGACGTGGCTGGCCACGCCGAAGGCCTGTCGCATTGCTACCGAGTCATTGGGGTTGGGCTGGTTGAGCTGCGTCAACGTCTCGTTGAGACTGTCCCGCAACTGGCTGAGCTGAGTGGTCATCTGACTCAGGATCTGCGGCCCGTTCGCCACCGGAGGCGGGCCGATCGAGGAGAGCCGGTCG
>JAVXWL010000275.1:0-5529 GCA_032230565.1 Pseudonocardiales bacterium
CCCCCCACCACAATCCTCTCTGGCTGTGCTGCGCCGGTTGGCGCCCTACGCACGGCCGGTACGCGGGCGGTTGCTGGGCTCGGGCGCCGCGGCGCTAGGAGCGATGCTGGCCGGGCTGGGCATCCCGCTGCTGATCCAGCGGATCGTCGACGGCCCGCTCGCTCACCGGGACCGATCCTCATTGCTGCTGCTGTCACTCGGGGTACTCGCGCTCGGGATTGCCGAGGCCGGGCTGATCTATCTACGCCGGGCGGTGGCGGCACGCCCGACCACGGAGATCGAGAAGCGGATGCGTGCCGATCTCTACGATCATCTGCAGCAGCTTCCAGTGGCGTTTCACGACCGCTGGCAGTCCGGGCAGCTGCTGTCCCGCACGATCAGTGACCTGAGCACAATCCGCCGATTCGTCGCGTTTTCGGGGCTGTTCCTGGTGGTCAACATGCTGACCGTGCTGATCGGGATGGCTGTCCTGGCGGTGATCGCACCGGCACTCGGAGCCCTCGCCGTGATCATGGCGATACCGCTGGTGGTCCTGTGCGGGCGCTACGAGCGACACTACCGGTCGGCCGCTCGGCGGGCGCAGGATCAGGTGGGAGATTTGGCGACCACCGTGGGCGAAGCCGCTTTGGGCATCCGGGTACTGAAGTCCTTCGGCCAGGGTCCCCGGGCTACCCAGGCCTTCCTGGCGCAGGCCCGCGAACTGCGCCAAACCGAACTGACCAAGGTGGGAGTGCTCGCCACCCTCTGGGCGCTGATCATCGCACTGCCGGAGCTCACCCTGGCCGCGATGCTGGCACTAGGCGGATATGAGGTGACGACCGGAACGCTGTCCCTGGGCACCGTCATTGGGGCGATCACCATCCTCACCTACCTGCGCTGGCCGCTGGAGTCGTTGGGCTGGTTGCTGGCTGACGCCGGCAACGCCGCCGCGGCGACTATGCGGTACTGGGAGGTGCGAGACACCACTGTGACAGTGACCGACTCGACGCGGCCTCGGGCGCCTGCGCAGCCCGTTCGCGGCGGGTTACGTCTCGAGGCGGTGCACTTCCGATTTCCGGGGGCCACCATCGACGTGCTGCGCGGAGTGCACCTTGACGTCCGGCCAGGCGAGACGATGGCGCTGGTGGGAGCGACCGGCAGCGGCAAGTCCACCCTCATCGCGCTGGTACTCCGGCTGGCCGACGTCACCAGCGGTCGCATCTTGATCGACGGCGTCGACGTGCGGGAATTGGCGCTGGCCGAGCTGCGCACTCTCGTGGCGACCGCGTTCGAGGACCCGGTGCTGTTCTCCGCGTCGGTACGGGAGAACGTGGCGCTGGGCGCACCGCGGGCCTGTGACGGCGACGTACGCCGCGCGCTGCGGATCGCCCACGCCGAGGCGTTCGTCGATGCGCTGCCATGGGGCCTGGACACCCGGATCGGCGAGCAGGGTTTGACGCTGTCCGGCGGTCAACGGCAGCGGTTGGCGCTGGCTCGCGCGGTGATCGGGTCCGGCGACGTCAAACATCCGGCGGTGCTCGTGCTCGACGACCCACTGTCCGCGCTGGACGTGCATACCGAAGCCGAGGTCGAGGCGGCGCTGCGCCGGGTCCTGCACGGCGTAACCGCGCTGGTGGTTGCCCACCGGCCATCCACCGTGCAACTCGCCGACCGGGTGGCGCTGCTGGCCGATGGCCAGATCGTTGCCGTGGGCACCCACTCCGAGTTGCTCGCCGAGGTGCCGGAGTACCGCCGGCTGCTGTCCACCATGGATCAGGCGGTGACGCGATGACACAGCAGTGGCACGGCGTTGCCGCCGAGGACATCGACACGATCGACACCGCCACCGGGTTGCGGTTAGCCATCCGGTCGCGCCGGCTGCTCGGCTCGCTGCTGCGCCCGCAACTGTCCCGGATCAGCGCCGCGGTCGGGATGCTCCTCGTCGACCAGGTCGCGCTGCTGACCGGACCGGTACTGATCGCCGTGGCGATCGATCGCGGCATCCCGGCAGCACTCGACGGTCGGACCGGCCCGCTGATCTGGTGCATCGCCGGCTACGCGGTGACCGGTTTGGCCGACGCGCTAACCGTCAGCGCATTTTTGCGGCTGTCCGGGCGGATCGGGCAGGACGTGCTGCTTGACCTACGCGAGCGGGTATTCGCACACGTCCAGCGGCTGTCGTTGGCGTTCCACGAGCGCTACACATCGGGTCAGGTGATCTCCCGGCTGACCAGCGACCTGGACTCCTTGCAGGAGATGCTGGACAAGGGGCTGGACGGGTTCTTCATCTCGGTGCTGTCCATCGTCGGCATCGGCGCGATGCTGCTGGTGCTGGACGTCCCCCTGGGGCTGGTGGCGCTGGCCGGCTTTGTCCCGCTCGGCCTACTGACCCGGTGGTACCGGCGGTGCTCGCAGCACACCTACCGCGCCACCCGCACCTGGATCGCTCGGGTGATCGTGCACTTCGTCGAGACGATGAACGGGATCCGCGCGGTGCAGGCGTTCCGCCGGGAGGGGCGCAACGCCTTGATCATGGACGGGCTCAGCCGCGAGTTCGCCGACGCCGAAACCGAAGCGTTTTATCTCGTCGCCCGGTTCACCTCGATCGTGCGGCTGGTCGGTTCCGTCTGCGTCGTGGCGACGTTGCTGCTGGGCGGGTTGCGGGTACTGTACGGCAGCCTCACGCTGGGAGTGCTGGCGGCATTCGTGCTTTACCTGCGCCGATTCTACGACCCCCTCGACGAGTTGGCCATGTTCGCCAACTCTTACGCCTCGTCGGCGGCGGCGCTGGAGAAGATCTCCGGGCTGCTTGACGAGCGTCCCGCAGTCGGCGACCCTGCCGCGCCGGTAAAGCTGCCCGTCCCGGTACGTGGCGAGCTGGTCTTCGACGGCGTGCGGTTCTCCTACGGCGGCCCGCCGTCGATTCTCAACCCTGCAAGCAGGTCTTCGTACATCCTGCCGCAGCTGGACCTGGTGATACCCGCAGGTCAGACCGTCGCGCTGGTCGGCGCCACCGGGGCGGGCAAGTCGACAGTGGCCAAGCTCGTCGCGAGGTTCTACGACCCGATTGCGGGCACCGTCCGGCTGGACGGGGTTGACCTGCGCTCGGTGGCTGACGCCGAGCTGCGCCGGGCGGTGGTGATGGTGACCCAGGAGTCGTTCCTGTTCGCCGGCTCGGTGGCCGACAACATCGCGCTGGGGGCGCCGCGCGCGTCCCGATCCGAGGTGGTGGCGGCCGCCCGGGCGGTGGGGGCCGACGAGTTCATCACCGCGCTGCCCGACGGCTATGACACTGACGTGCGCAAACGCGGTGCGCGGTTGTCCGCCGGGCAGCGCCAACTGGTGTCCTTTGCGCGAGCGCTGCTCGCCGATCCTGCGGTGCTGATCCTCGACGAAGCCACCTCGTCGCTGGACATCCCCTCCGAGCAGGCCGTGCAGGCGGCGCTGGCAACCGTGCTCCACGGCCGCACCGCGCTGATCATCGCCCATCGGCTGTCCACTGTGCTGATCGCCGACCGGGTCCTGGTACTCGCCGACGGCAGGGTGATCGAGGACGGTCCCCCCACCGCCCTCATCGCGAGCGCTGACGGCCCCTTCGCCACCCTCCACACCGCCTGGCAAACCTCGCTCACGTAACTTTGGTGGCTCAGGCGAGCAGGGAGAGCAGAAGGATCAGCCAGGTCAAGGCGATACCTGCGGCTGCGCCGTAGGCGACCCAGCGCCAGATCGGGATCGCCCGGCCTAGCCAGATCGACGGCGCCAGGCCCGCGGCCACCAGCAGGTTCGCCAGGACGACGAGCCAGGCACCGTTGGGCGCCAGATCCTGGGACAGACTGAGTAACGCGAAGCCGACGACCGTCGCTGCCATCGCGCTGACGATGAGGCCGGTAGCCCACGGCGTCGGCTCGCCGGGCTGCTTGCCTGCCGCATCACCGGTCACGTTGATCACGTTAAACGTGGCGCGCGCTGGCGAAGGCGATCGCGGCGGCGGTGGCGATATTGAGCGAGTCCACTCCAGGCGCCATCGGGATGCGCACTACCTGGTCCGCCGCGGCGAGGGCTTCAGCCGACAACCCCGGTCCCTCGGCGCCTAGGAGCCAGGCCACCCGGCCGGGGCCCAACCCCTCCTGCGCAAGTGGTAGCGCGTCGGGCGCCGGGGACAACGCCGCGACCCGAAAACCGGCCGCACGAATCGCCTCCAGGCCCCCGACCCAGGGCCGAAGTGGGGCGAATGGGACCCGAAGCACATGCCCCATCGACACTCGCACGCTGCGTCGATACAGCGGGTCGGCGCAACCGGGGCCGAGCAGCACCGCGTCCACCCCCAGGGCTGCCGCGTTGCGGAACAGCGCACCGAGGTTCTCGTGATCGTTGACGCCTTCGAGCACGGCCAGGTGGTGTGACCCGGCGATCAGCTCGGCCGGGGACGGCACCGGCGCTCGGTCGGCGGTCGCGAGCACCCCGCGGTTGAGGTGAAAGCCGACCACTTGCGCCATGAGTTCGGCCGACCCCGCGTAGCACGGCGCCGCAATGTCGGCGGCCAGCTCCGAAATCTTCGCCGGCACTCCGAACAGGGCCCGTGGTGGGTACGGCGAGTCCAGCAGCCGACGGACCACGGTGACCCCCTCGGCGATCACCAGACCTCGACCGCCGGGACGATCCGGGCGACGGTCGGCCACGGTCAGATCACGGAAATCGGCTAGCCGTGGGTCGTCCACATCGCGCACCTCGACGATCTCACCCACACTGTGAGTCTCGCAAAGGACACAAGCAGATCGGTGGCTGGCCACGGTTCGCTGCGCTGGTGCCACGGTGGGCGCGCGCCGGCTACTGGGAGGTGGGATGGGCGAGGGTGCGATCGATACGGTCTACACCAAACACGACTTGGCGCGTTACCGGCAAAAGACGCAGCGTTGCCTGGATGCGCTGGGCCAGATGCTCGCCGGGGACTACTTCTCCACGGGTCCCGAGCAGATGGGACTCGAGCTCGAGCTGAACCTCATCGACGACAACGTCGATCCCGCGATGGCCAATCAGACGGTGCTGGAGCACATCAACGACCCGGCCTTCCAAACCGAGCTCGGCCAGCACAACATCGAGATCAATGTCGCGCCCCGGCCGTTGGCCGCTGATGAGGCGTTGGAGCTGGAGCGCGAGCTGCGGGACGGCCTCAATACCGCCAACGACGCGGCCCACGCCGCCGATGTGGGACTGGTCATGATCGGCATCCTGCCGACCCTGCGACCAGAGCACTTCGACCAGCGATGGATGTCGCCGAAGTCCCGCTACGCCCTGCTCAACGAGCAGATCCTGGCGGCCCGGCGTGAGGACCTCGAGCTCGACATGGAGGGAGTGCCGCTCGACGGCGGGCAGGCCGAGCGGCTGCACTGCGCCACCGACTCGATCCTGCCGGAATCCGGGTGCACGTCGGTGCAGCTGCACCTGCAGGTCGCTCCGGGCGACTTCGCCGCGCACTGGAACGCCGCGCAGGCGCTGGCCGGTATCCAGGTGGCGGTGGCGGCGAACTCGCCATTTCTGCTCGGTCATGCG
>JAVXWL010000056.1:0-3997 GCA_032230565.1 Pseudonocardiales bacterium
TCACCGACGTTCTTCTGAGGTTCCCCCCGTAGCACGGACACCTTGGGTGTGGGGTCAGTGGTCGTGGTCTGGCCCGGTGTGGAGGGTCTCGAAGGTGACGGGGCTGTGCATTCCGATGCGGGAATGGCGTCGTTTCGGATTGTACCAGCATTCTATCCACTCGAAGATGGCGTTGGCAAGTTCGTCGCGGGTCTCCCATTCTTTCGTGTCGAGTAGTTCGAGTTGCATCGTGCCCCAGAATGATTCCATCATGGCGTTGTCGTAGCAGTCGCCGATGGCGCCCATGGAGGCGAGTAGTCCGGCGGCGCGGAGGCGTTGGCCGAAGGCCCACCGAAGTGTATTGTGAACCGTGGTCGGAGTGCAGTCTCGTCTGCTCGTTGTCGGGTTGTTTATCGGGTTGGCGACGAATGATGGCCATGCCCAGCGCATCGGTGACCAGTTCGGTGCGCATGTGCTCGGCAATCGACCAGCCGACGATCAGCCGGGAATAGGCGTCCATCACTGCGGCGCAGTACAGGACGCCTTCGGCGGTGCGGTGTTCGGTGATATCGGTAACCCACAACCGGTTTGGCGCGGTGACGGTGAAGTTGCGGTTGACCAGATCGGAGCTGGGTGCCGCGTCCGGGGCGCGGACCGTGCAGCCGCGACGTCGACGCCGGTAGAGGCCCTGGATGCCGCCCTGGCGCATCACTCGGGCGACCCGTTTGAGGTTCACCGACAGCCCCAGCCCGAGCGTCAGCTCAGCATGGACCCGCGGTGAACCATACGTGTCTCGGGAGTCGGCGTGAATCTGCTCGATCTGTTTTAGCAGCAACTCATTTTCCTGGTGGCGTAATGAGACGGGGCGGCCAAGCCAGTCGTAATACCCTGATCGCGACACAGCCAGTACCCGGCAGGCCACCGCGACATCGATCTCGTCGTCGGCGAGTTCACAGACCAGCGGGTAGATCAGTTTGGGAGAACATTTTCTCGGGCGAAATACGCTGCGGCCCGCTTGAGAATCTCCACCTCGAGTTCTAATCGACGCTTATCCCGACGTAACTGCGTGAGCTCCTCTTTCTCGACACTGGTCAGTCGCGTCTGACTCCCGCGTTCGTCAGCGTCGGCTTGGGCCACCCAATTCCGCAGACACGACTCAGAAATCCGTAGATCTTTCGCCACCTCGGCCATCGGTTTGGTCCGCTGACGGGCCAGCTCAACAGCACGACGACGAAACTCAACAGGGTGAGGAGGAGGCACGGCAGCATCCCTTCCTGGTGGCCGCGGCCACTTCAGGTCGGGTGTCCGTGCTACGGGGGGAAGCTCAACAGTCATCCCGCCGTGCCCAACACGCGGACCGCGGATCCGCGCGGTCCGCGGCTTGGGAGAGCGTGGTCGCAGTCGAGCTCGATATCGACGGCGTGAAGCACCCATTGGCGCTTGTCGGGCTCGACCGAGAACGCCATCCTCGTCAACGACCTGCTTGCCGGGCTACGCGAGCGCGGGCTCGACGTGACCTATCTGATCCTGGTGGTGCGCGAAGGTCCAAGGCGCTGCGCCGCGTGGTGCTCGACACCGTGCTGCGGGCATGGCCAACCCAGCAAACAGTTCCGCCGCATCAACGGCCACCTGTACCTACATGTCCGCCGCCGCGCTCACCAGCGACAATCCACCACTGATAGCGTCTGAGCGAACCCCGCGCGAGTAAGTAACCGTACGGGAACACTCCGTAACAATCACTACTTACTGGAAACCGGGCGCTCGGATAGGTGATGAATTGTGCGATTGTTAAGTAACCCACACGGTTGTCACGCGGTCACCTCTTCGCCATGGTGTGTATAGCCACATCGACGATGCTGGTCGATAAGGCGTTCTTTCCGGCCCACCGGGGCCACTGGCCAGCCCACTGGGTCACTGCCCGGCCCACTGGGTCACTGTGAGGGGGACTACATGCCTGACGCACTAAGTTTCACCGAAATCGACATACAGCACATAGAGCTACTTCCCGCGCGTACTGTGATGTCCACGTTTATGACCGCCGGCGTGAAGAGTGTCGCCGACCCCGGCAAGGGTGGAGCCGTCGGAGGCGATGGCAGCGGTGACGGCAGCGCCAGCCCTTCGAAGGGTCCCCTCATGGACCTCATCGCGCAAAGCCCTCTCAAAGCGCTTCTTAAGTGAGCGGGTAAGGTTTCGGCCGTTCTAATGGGTTCTCCGTTGGAAGGCGGCTGACAGTTTCCGCACAATCTTTGGTGGAATCTGTCCCTTGAAGGGCGAGGTCGTCCCCTGCCGTGTCGGGTCGTTGGTCGACCAGACACGGCAGGGGCCGTTGCGGTTGGCGGCTATGGCCGGGCCGCGTTGAGCAACTCACCGATGTGCAAGAACCGACCAGGAGTTCGGTAGCTGTCAAGCCTTGTGCGTGGGGGCGGTCGACAGAGCCTCGACCAGCTTCTCAATCCGCCGGTCGACACACCGAGCAGTAGCAGGACGCCACCACTGTGGTCAGCGCACGCTCGGGTCAGCGGCGCCGTTCCAGCAACCAGTCCAGGAAAGATCTGCCCTGCGCAGCTTCGGGATCGCTACGTCAAGAATAGCCGGCGCGGGTGGCCAGCTCGCGTGCAAGTAGCCGTTGCGCACCCTCAGGTGAGAGCTCGCCGCAGATCGCGTCGTCTCCGCCGGTCTTGCCTTCGGCGATTTTCGTGTCGTAGTAGGCGCGGCCTCGGCTTGCTGGCATGCGCACTTGGGTGCGCGCGATGAGGTGCAGCGCGAGGTTGAGTTGGCGGTCACCGCCGCGGGGCAGGCGATGCCGTGCGCGGTCGCCGCTGGTGGCTTCGACGGGTGCGACGCCGGCGTAGTTGGCGAACGCTGATGCGCTGGGGAACCGCTGGCCCGACCGGTGCGTCCCAGCAGCCGGCCGGCGATGATCGGCCCGATCCCCTCGACGGTGGGCAGTTGGCTACCGTGCTCGGCCACGGCAGCCGCGGTCTTGCCGGTCAACGTCTTAAGCCGCTGATCGGCGTCGCGGATCTCGGCCAGCAGGTCGCGGGCCAGTTGCTTGCGGGTGGCTTCGATGGGGCCGGCCGCCCGCACGGTGACCAGCAGTCTGGACGCGGCCAGGCCAGGACCGTGAGATTGGTCGGAGCGCCACCAGGCACCAGGTCGCGCAGCAGCGCGTGCAGCTGGTTGATCAGTCTGGTCCGCTGGGTGATCACGTTGTCGCGGCGCTCGTCGAGCAGCGCAAGAACCGCGGTCAGGTCTTCGGCGACAACGGGGTTGGCCTCACCACGCAACGCAGCGACGCTGGCCGCTGCGGCCGCGTCGATGACATCGTTTTTGCGTCGGCCACCCCGGGAGAGCTCTCGGACCCGTGCCGTCGCGGTCGAGGGCACGTCCTCGACGACCTCACCACGGGCGAGAAGCCATTGAGCCAGGTGCCGGCCCAGCCCGCGGGCGTTTTCCACCGCCCACCGGCGCTGGGTGAAGCCAGCCGCCCACGTCAACAGCCGGCGGTACCCGCTCAGCGAGGCATCGATCTGCATCGTCGCGAGCACTGTGCTGGTGTCTGAGTGCATTGCGCTCGCGCGGTGTGAGTGTGCTTGTGTGGATCGACTCCGATGATGACCACGCAGTTTGGCCTTTCGTCCAACGACTCGAGTAGGGAGGCCGTGGACGACACGCCGACTTCAAGCTCCGGTAGGCGATCAATCCTCTGTTGAGTCAGACCCCGGCCCGCGACACCGACCGGCTCGACAAACCCCGGGAGAGCCAACCCGCGGGCGGCATGCGGTTCCCGAGTCAGACCGGTCGGCATCACGACGAGACGCTAGATCAACTAGCCCTGCATCCCGCGGATCTCATACAAGTCGGCGGTTCAGTAGTGGTTACGGCCGGGTCCAGGATCACGGGCTTGGCAGACCGCGATGACGTGTACTGAGGCGTTGAGCTGGCGGTTGCCGGCGCGGGAGAGTCGATGGCGTCGTTGGTCGCCGCTGGAGGCTTCGATCGGGGCAGTACCGCAGTA